>NZ_JBSFRB010000007.1:0-270441 GCF_053589015.1 Streptomyces sp. NPDC003393
CGACACCCGGGCCGCCAGCATGCCCACCATCAGCCACAGAAAGCGAAACAGTCCACCGACTCCGTCGGCGGACCGTCATGCAAGATCGAGGCTAAGAAGTGCTACGGACTTGAGTAGTTGTTCAGGAGAGGCTGACCCGTGAGCACGCAAGAAAAAATCAATGAGCTGCGCCTACAGAAGCTGAAGTTGCTCGATGATCATTACAAGGAGGTGCAGCGCCTTCGAGTGGCGGTCGATCTGAAGGTGCGAGATGTTAGCCGCAAGATCGCTGAGCTGGGCAACAGTGACGTGAATCTGCCCTGTCTTGTCCGGAAGACGCCGGGCCCTGATCTCACCGTGTATCACTCAGCTGACAAGCCGTGCGGACGAGTTCGCGACCGGCGCAACTTTGCAGACATGCCCGAGAACAAGGCCAAGGACGCGTCACCATACGTCTGGCTGGAACGGTGCACGGCTTGCGATTGGCGACGAGCGGCACGACTGCACGGTGATCGTCTTGTGAGTAGCTGAACCACACATTGGTGGAGGCGCAATGGCGATTCCCACCCTGAGCGATCTTAAAAACCGTCGTGGCAGTGATGCCACCGTGGGTTCAAATCCCACCGCCTCCGCGCGATGAGCAGTGAGAATGGCCCCTGACCTGGGTAGTTGGTCGGAGGCCGTTCTCATGCCTGGGTTCTGTGGCTGCCCGGCGTTTCCTGTGGTTTCCCGCTCGATCGAGCACGGGCGGGGCGCGCGCACAGCTATCGAGGGATCGGAATCTCGTAGACGATCTCGCAGAGTGCAGCGGGCACGACGATGTCCGCGGTCTCCACGGGCCGCCCCTGGTCGCTGTAGTACGTCCGCCGGATGTGCGTGACGAGCGCGCCCTTCTGAACGCCCAGGAGTGAGGCTTCCTCGGCGGTCGCCTGCCTCGGCTCCGGCTGCTCCACGGCGTGGCTGACGGTAATGCCGATCTCCGCCATGCGGTTCACGACTCCTGCCCCGGCGCGCGGCCCTCCCTCGGGGAGGACGACGAGCGTGCCGGCGGTGAGGTCGTACGGCTCCCAGCTCGTCGACAGCTGAACCGGCCGGCCGTCGGCGAGGAACTCGTACGCCGTCCGCACGCACAGCTCACCCTCGGCGATACCGAGGCGCGTGGCGATCTCCGCCGGTGCCGGGACCTTGGCCTCGGTCCGGCTCTCCCAGTCGCCCTGCCTGCCCACGGCCTTCATGTCCGCCCGGAACGGGGAGCCGCTGGGCTGCTCGCGCGCCGATGACCGGACCACCCGTACGCGCTGCCGTGGCTCGGCGACGTAGGTGCCGGAACCGGCGCGGCCTTCCAACACACCTTGGGAGATCAGCAACTCCTGTGCTCGGCGCACCACGTTGTCGCCGACGCCGTACTCCTGGCCGATCTGGGCGCGGGAGGGAAGTCGGTCCCCCGGCTCCCACTCGTGCTCCGCGATCCGTCGCCGTAGCTCGTCGGCGATGCGGAGATAGGGCGGCTGCTCAGGCATATGGAAAATCTAGTCCACTAGCCCTAATCTAGTTAACTAGCTTCACTGAAAGTGATCGCCGCTAACTGGAGGGCTGCCCTGTGCCTGCTTCCAAGGTGCGCGCGGAGGCCATCGCAGCCCGGTTATCGGCCGTCGGGCTCGCCACGCGCGTGGAGGAGCGCGACGACTGCACGGCCATCGAGGCGGAGGTGCCGCAACCACTCTCCGCGGAGTCATGGCGGGAGGTCCTGGACGCGGTGGCCGACGCCGACCGCTTCGGACTCCTCGCCACCAGTTCGAACGACCGCACCCTCTGGGCGGTCGTACACAAACGGTCCCCGCGACGGGCTATGTCTGGGGACCGGGTCATCAGCGATAGGGGCTGAACACCGTGCTCAATCGTATCCGCCGTACCGCCTCGCGCTTCAGGGAGCGGTATCTCCACAAGGGCCGGCACCGCCGCTCCGAAACGCCTCCGCGGCCGGTGGCCGTGTCCCCGGAAGTCGCTTACGGCGCAGTGCTGTTCCTGCGTCGGCACCGCGAGCACACGGGCGTTCTCGTGGGGGAGGAGACGTCGCTCGTCCGCCCGTACGTCCTGGCCAGTGAGGCGCGAGCACGGCACCGCTCGGCGGCCGTGAGGTGCGCTCCCCTCGCCGGTCCTTGGTACGCCCCGGCGGGTGACCGCTGATGCCTTCCTGCCAACAACCCCACAGCACCCAACCCGGGCCCGACTCCTACCGGTCGACTTCCTGCCGCATCGGCACACACCATGCCTGCGCAGAGTCGTCCCCAGTCACTGCACCGGTCGACGTGCCGGTGATCTATGAAGCCTGCGACTGCTCGTGTCACACCACTGCCAAGTGCCCAGTACCGACAGAGGCAGCACGGTGAGGGGGTCGGCACTCAGCGGCGCGGTGCTCTCCCTCATCGAGATCACCTCGACCAGCGTGCAGCTCGGCGACGTCATCCAAGTCGGGGGCCAGCAGTGCCGGGTGACCGACCTCTTCCAACTGCCCGGCGGAGCCAAACGACTCGCTTTCGACTCGGGCGAGTTGCTGACCATCCACACGGGGACCCGGCTCGTCGCCCTGCGGCTCGTGCGAGTGAGAGGCGGTGAGCCCGCCCGTGCCCTCGCGTCGCGACACCATCGCCGATGACCTCCGGGAGCGGATCGTCACGGGTCGGCTCAAGCCTGGCGAACGCCTGCCTTCTGAGGCGCATTTGGCCGCGCAATACATGGTCAGCACACCGACGCTGCGGAACGCCCTCGCCGTACTCCAGGCGGAAGGCCTCGTCGAGAAGACCCACGGTAAGGGGAACTTCGTCCGCCGTCCGCTCCACAGGATCACGTACGTCGGCGGGAGACGAACCCCGGATGCGCACAGCATGGATCTTGCACCCCTGAGCCTCACCGTCCACACCACCAGAGTGCGGGCCCGCGGGCATCTCGCGGCCCTGCTGAAGATACCGACTGGCAGCCCCCTGACTGAAATTTCCTGTCTCGGCCATGAAGACGAGAGACCTCACAGCCTGGCGCGCATCTACGTCCCCTGCGACCTGGCGCCGGCCACCGTGCTCCGCGATCCACTGCGTACGAGGCGGTAGTGACGCGACTGACGGAACTCCGCCCGCCGCCGGCTGAGGTTCGGGAGGAGATCAGCATTCGCCTCCCGACACCGGAGGAGGCATCCACTCTCCGGATCAGCTCTGCCTTGGCAGTCCTCGCCATTACCCGCCAGACGGCCGACACCGCTGGACGCGTGGTCGAGGCGGCCCTCCTGGTGCTGCCGGGAGACTGCGCCGACGCGGTGTTCACCACTCACTACGTGATCGACGAGAGGCCGACGAAAGTATGACGACGTCAAACGAACTGCGGCTCCTCCCTTGGACGGGGCCCGATGGCAAGCCGTGCTTTCTCAACACCGATGACAGCGGCGGCTACATGTCCCGCCTGGCCGACAACATCGAGTCAGTACAAATCGGTACGGCAACCGAACTACTGAACCAAGCGATCGACATGCTCGCCGCCGACACGGCCCCGGACGACATGCGGCTTCTGGCGAAGAACCTGACCGGAGCCCTGAGGGACACGCTCCGCGTGGCGACCAGCCGGGGTCACCGCCTGAACAGCCGGTCTACTGATCACCGGTCCCGCTGACCAGCGGACCTGACGAAGCCCACGGCTCTGACCTGGTCGGATGCCGTGGGCCTCTGTCGTTGTTGGCCGGCATCGGGTGACCTCGGACGGCCCCGGGACGGGCCCGGGACGGCCCCGGCTTCGCCGGACCGTGGACCGTCCTCGTAGCTGTCTCGCGGGCTTATAGGTCCATGCGGGACGCACTGCCGCCGCGCCTGACGACAACGTGTGCCGGCCGGAACGGCAGACCGCGCAGCGTCGGCTCCATGACCTTGAAGAGAGCGTCTCCATCCGGTCCGTAGGCGTAGAGGACGGCCTCGCCCGCACCGAACTCGTTACCGTCGAACTCCCCGACCCCGGCCTCATCGATCGCTGTGGCCACCACCTCCCCAGCGGCATAGACCTGCTCTCGCTGGTTGGCGTCGCCGAAACCGTCAGCGGCAAGTCGGAAGTGGGCGATCACGGCGTGCTCGTCGCCCCCGCTGTCCGGGGCACTGGGTGTCTCCATGGCGGAGACATTCTCATCGAGCTCTGACATCGCCTGCTTCGCCGGAATCAACGGGAGTTGGTGGCACGACCTCTTCGCACCAAGCTACCCGGCATGCTCGCTGTCCTTGGGCTGCTGCGCCTACCACCTGCGCTGATGGTCCGCTGACGTCCACGATTGTTCGCGGTTGTGCGTCGCGGTTGTCACGCAGTTACGTAGACACTCACCACTACGGCCGGCGCTATTGCACCAACCGTTCGCAGTGTCGATCCGCGCCGTCAGAGGTTCCAAGGAGCTGACAGGCAGCCAGCGTTCCCCCACGAGTTGCCCCCTGTGACCGGGCTGTACTGGAAGGCGAGTCGAGGTGCCTGCTACGCCGTCGCACGGATGAGTTACAGATCGCGACGCATGGTTCACAGCCGCCCTCTGCGTCCGTAAATTAATCACGGTGGGTGTGGGTCCACTCCCGGATGGGCCGTGTGTAACCGTGGGGGCGGGGATGGGGGGGGAACATTGACTGGCTTATTTAGGGTCATTTCGGACAATGTGGTTGATGGTCACAGGTATGTCCACATAACGCCACACGATCCGAGTGCCTTCGCTCGTGCACTTGCTCCTCTAATCACGGCACACTACTTCGATGAAGTAGATGCCCGGACCCGGCTTCTGCGATCAGCCGAAGAGCTGACGCTATTCAGTGGCGAGTCCTTCACGATCAGCGAGGACGAAATCCAGGCCGCCCTAACCGAGGAGAGAGACGCGCTGTTGCCAGCAGCGTGGAGGGGCGACCGCGGTAAACACTTTGATGTACAGCGAAGCGAATTCGGCGAAATTCTAGCCGCCGAGGCACTAAAGCAAGTTTTCGGGACCTCGATTCCAGCTTCAAGGATCAAGCACAAGGAGATTCCTGATCAGCAGACCCGAGGTGCCGACGTAATTGGGCTGGAAAATGAGAATCAACAGGTTGTGACCCTTGTGCTTGGCGAAGTGAAGGGTTCTCAGGCTCAAAAAACACCTCCGGGAGTCGTTTCTGGAATGGAGGCGAAACTCCTCGAACTGGTTGGCTCTCGCCGCGCCCTGCTACAAGAACTGTGCTGGCTCCGAGACTACGCTGACGAGGAATTTGTAAGCGTGTGTTCACGAATCCACACATCGTTCGTCCTAAGAAGAGACCATCTTCAGTTTGTACTAGCGCCACTACTGGTTCGCACTGTGGATACGCACCATGAAGATGACCCTGGGGCCTTCAAGACGGATCCCGATAATTTCGGGCATCCGATTAGGTGGGTTAGTATAGTAGTCGAGGGCCTGAATTTTGGTCGCCCGAGAATCTATTCGGAGACAGCCTAAATCCTCTGGTGCAGGTTATTGAAGTTCTGGCAGATGTACCTGAGATGTCTTTGTCGCCCACTGATGAAGCTGGCGGGTTGAATGCGCGACGAGTCGCTGGCGTGTTGCGTGATTGGGTTTCCGGAAAGACTCTGCCCGAGATTGCCGATAGTTGGTTCTCTCACATGGATAAGCCGCTGACTTTTACGGGGCGTTACCTGTTCAAAGACGTGGCGGGATATCTGCCGTGGGGTATTGGAGCTCTCCAGTTGGTGGAGCTATCCGGTGCTAATTCGGAGGCCACTTCAGCGGCCTTTCATGTTCCCGCCATGGCATTTTACGGGGTCGATAGTATTGACTCCCTTCCCCTTCGGATGGTTGGTGTGCCAAGGGCGGCCGCAAAGGCATTTGGTGAACGAGCTCCGCGTTTCTCGTCGTTCCGGGAAGCTCGGGAATGGGTTAGCGCGCAGCCTGAGTCGGCTTGGATGGGTCCATCCAATAGAAATTTTTCTGCAGATACATTGAGGACTGTTTGGGAAGCGGTTGGGGGATCCACTGCCTGATGTAATACAGAGAGGTCGGTGGAGCGGCTTTGGGCTGGAGCTGCTTTGGGGCGAGTGATCTTGGCCCCGTAAGCTGATGGCGAGTCGGGCAGTCTGTGGACCTGCCCGGTAAAGGACGACGTTGGGGCCCTGATCTTAGAGGCTCGCCCCAAAGTGGCTGGCTAAAGCCGTGGAGCCGACCGCCCCAGCCACAGAGGGTTTCTCCCCACTTCGTGCCCGCAGCCGCCGAGCGCGCCGCCGGGCGCGGCCAGCCGGGGCGGAGAAAGGAGGCAGGCCGCGCCCGGCGGCGCGAGCCCGCGCCGTGCGCGGGCCTTGATGAAGTAGGGAAAGTTTTATCCCGCTGGGATGAGCTGCTTTGTGTCTTGTCTCGGTTGATGCTTGACGTTGTGGCTTCACCTGATGCTTGACACCGCTTGTCTCGGCTTGGGGTCAGTAGACCCACGGCCCAGGGAGCTCTGCCCGAATGGTTTCGAGATCGGCAGGCGTACGTCCACGCGCGTGAATCCAGGACTGGTCCTCGATGCCGTCCCGGCGCACCAGTCGGCCGGGAGCCGCATACCAGCGCACCGGCGAGTCGTCCGTGCTCGCCCACATCGGATGGTCAGGCAGGTCCACCCGCGCATAGCGAGCGTGGAGGCTCGGCACCAGCGCGTCCGGGAGTTCGCAAGCGTCGTAGAGGCTGTCCGCCCCAAAGAGCGACTCGCTCAGCACGAGTTCCACCCAGGCCAAGGACATTCGATCGAAGAAGGGGATCCAACCCTCGCGCGATTCCACCACTACCGGCGGATCCTCCTGCTCGATCTCGTCCAGCGGAATCCCCCAGTTCGCGCAGTCCTGGTTCTCGCGCCGGAAGACCAGAACACCGTTCAAGGCATCATCGACGTAGAGCCCAGTCGACCGGACCAGAGGGTCCTGCTGTCGGGTCAGGTCGTCTCGCCGGCCGAAGAGCTCAAACCCTTCACGCAAGGCAGCCGGAAGCTCGAAGCCCAGATCAGCCTCCGCAGCCGCCAACTCGTCCTCGGCGCAACCGTCATCCAATCGCAGACGGCAACCCATCCATGCATCGGCGAACCAGCGCACGAAGTCCCATGCCTGGCAGCGAGTTTGCACCCCGCCCCGCAGCACCACCGACACGTCAGGGCCGTCCAGCATGCCGAGGACGCTACCGCCTCCCTCGACCACCCGACCGTGCGGGGAGGCATAAGCGGCCCGGCCTCGTGATCGTTCGCACCTCGACTTGACCCACCGACGACATGAGATGTCTAGGGCAGACGCCAAGCATCACCCGACGCCAACCCGTCAACCATCAACTGAGACTCGACAGGGATGAGCTGCTTTGTCCGATCCCGGTAGATGCTTGACAGTTCGGTCCCAGCTGATGGTTGACAGTGGCCGTGTTCGGCTTTTCTGTGCGCGTCGTTGCGGTGCGTGTGGGGAGGCCGGGATTGCCGCTGGTGGAGTTGTCGGTTGTCGAGCAGAGATACCGGGCTGTGCTTGCGGTGCTGGCGGGTGCGACGGTGACCGAGGTCGCCGCGTCGTTGGGGGTGTCGCGGCAGACGGTCAGTGGGTGGAAGTCGAGGTATGAGGCGGCCGGTCTGGCGGGTCTGGCTGATCGTTCGCGCAGGCCGGCGTCGTGTCCGCATCAGGCTTCTGCTGAGGTGGAGGCGGCGGTGTGTGAGCTGCGGCGCAAGCACCCTCGCTGGGGGCCGCGGCGGATCGCGCATGTGCTGGAGCGGTCCGGGGCGGTGAGCCGGGTGCCGTCGCGGATGACCGTGTATCGGATCCTGGTCCGTCACGGGCTGGTGGAGCCGGGGGTGCGGCGGAGGAAGCGGTCGGATTACAAGCGCTGGCAGCGGGCGCGTCCGATGCAGTTGTGGCAGATGGACATCGTCGGCGGTGTGATGCTGGTCGATCCGGTCACGGGTGAGCTGACCGAGGCCAAGGTCGTGACCGGGGTGGACGACCATTCCCGGTACTGCGTGATCGCGTCGGTCGTCGAGCGGGCGACCGGGTGGGCAGTCTGCGCGGCCACGCGGTGAGTGATCACCGAGGACAGCAAAAAGGCCCGGGTCCCTGACCTGGGCCTTCTTCATGGAGCGGGTGACGAGAATCGAACTCGCGCTCTCAGCTTGGGAAGCTTGGGTGCTTCAGGGGCGGGAAACCTGCTGACCTGCGGCGCAACGGTATCGACGCCTGACGTCCGCGGCTTGCGTTCCCCGGTGTTCCCCGTGGTTTCCCGCACGACCTGGCACGGTTCTGGCACGTCTGCCGAGGTGCCGGCCGCAGGGACAAGGGCGTTGTCAGTGAGGGCTGTTAGCTTCGGTGCCAGAGATGAGCCGGTTCGATGTTCTCGCTGAAGAACACGGCGGCCAAGGGGGGGCCGGATAGGGGTCCCCGGACCACTGGGTCCCGGGACGCCGAATGGCTCCGCACCCACCCCCCTCACAACCTTCTGATCCGTAGCTCTACAGAGATCGGTCATTGAAGGTCATACAGGCTGCCGGGAAGCTCATGAGGGTCGGTGTGGGGGCCTGCTGGTTGCTGGAGTTGCTGTACTTCGCTGCTGTACCGCAACTCCCTTGCTGCCAGCTCGCTGCACTTAGCTCAACGGGCGTATCGGAGTCTGGTGCACTGCGTACGCCCGGGGTTCTGGGCGTCGGCGGTCTCCGGTGCCTTCGTCAGGCACCAGGAGACGACGTAAAAGCCGCCGTTGCGGTCCCAATAGACGTTGGTGCGGACCGCCACCGGCCGGTGCTGCGAGGCCGGCGTTGATCTGGGCTCATCTGGCCTATCCCTGGACGCGGACTGGCAAAAGAATTGCTTCAACCAACTTTCGCAAATTTTCCCCGCCTGGGTCATGCCCTCGCATATCAATGATCGAATTAACTCCGAGAAAGGCGGGAATCTCGATCGATCCGGCTCCCGGAAGCAGAACCGGAATCACTCGCAGATGTGCACCCTTTTTCCTTCGCGTGACAGCTTGCTGAAGCAGAGCGTAGTATTCTTGCTCTTGCCACGGCCCCATCGAGTTAGGCCCGATAGCCACAATCGCGCAAGGCACCGAATCGATGATCGACTCGATTTCTCGGGTGTGCTGGTCCCCAGCGGCCACCTCAGCTTCATCAATCCATGTGATCACTCCCTGGCTTCTGAGATTCTGATTCAACGCCTGAACGATTCCGCGGTCTACGCTGTTATAGCACATGAATACGTGGTATTGATCTATTTCCTTGCGCAAGCTGTAGCTGGTGAGTCGCTGTTGCCGTGCTTGCTCTTGCACTGCCTGTCGAACCAAACGTGAGGTCTTTCCATCTTTGATTGCCGAATCTCGCAGGAGACTATCCATCATCATTGTTACGCCACAAACAGGACAGATCAAAGTTTCGTGACCCATTTCCTGTCTGCGCTCGACCACTTCCGGAGGCAGTTGATAATTGCATGAATAGCAGGTATAGATGCGCTCGCGCACCACACTCCCGGAAAGAGCCAACTTACGTAGCTGGAAGTCGACATACCGAAGAAATGACAGCTTCTGCTCCGGCGACACTCCGGAACCGAAAAAGACTACAATTCTCCCGGCGACGTCATCCTTGTTGGCTTCATAGTGAGCGGCGAGACCGCAAAAGCTATCTGTGTCAAAATCAAATATTGCCGCGTTCTTAAAGAGTTTGTAGTTGGATCCAAATCCCAATGAATTAACAAGAAGGACTGTCACCGTTGAGTAGATCGCGGAGACATGACCTTCGAATTTAAATACTACCTCGATGGTATATCCATCCGGGTAGTCAGGAAGATCGGTCCGAAGTTCGGATGGGAAAACGATCATTTGCCCCTGCTCGGTTGGGACTCGAAGAGCCAAGCCCCGTCCGACAACTTCCTCGACCGCTGTGACTAGCATGGCCTGCTCATCGCTGGCGCGGGGCAGCGCCTCATGGTCATACTCGCCTCGCTGCGCACGACCTTCCTCGATGGCTCCCAAGCCATCTGGTTCGCTTCTTGCAGCGTGCGCCAACCAGGCCACATATGAGTCCAGGAGCTCTGGTTGAAGGAGCCACCGATCGCCGAAAGAAATGCGAGCTACCAGGCCCGTTGCTTCGAGTCTACCGAGACAAAGCTCCAGCATCTCGCGTGATACGGAGCTTTCAGGGTATGCATCGATGAATCCCTGCTCCAGTTCTGGTTGAGTGACTAGCATCACTCCACGCTGCTTTTCAGAGATTAGGTACTTTCTGATCTCTGTGAATACATGAGGTGCAGCAATGACCGGAAGGGATTGCCAAGGGATGGACCTACGAATGGTCGTGATTAGATCACCTACGCCAGCTCCACTCTTAGCGCTTGTCTCGTGAAACGCATCCATTCCATATCTTGCAAGAACTTCAGATATTCTTTCCTTACTGACTGAAATGCCCCCTCGATCACTTCGGGCGGATACGAGAATTTTGATCAAGGGAGCACCCGGTACAGCAGCTTCATCAAGGGCCTTTGACCAGTATGAGACTCCCCGAAACGGCTCGCTCTCACTCCTCGCATCGAAAACGATTAGTCCTACCGATACGTCCCTGAGCGAGAGTTTATGGAAGAGGCGATAGCCTGGCTGGCCGGCCAAATCCCATAGCAGTAGCTCCCTTTTTTCTCCGTGCTCTACCCTACCCACAAGTTCTTCAGAGTCCAGAGCCCATACATTTCGCGCATGCGTGGATTCGGTGGGATGGAACTCCTTTCCTGACACAGCAAGAGATAGCCCAGATTTCCCGACGCCACTATCCCCAACAAGGACGACCTTTGCGTTGCGATAGTGCGATATAGATCCGGGCTCCGGGAACAGAAGAGAACTGGAAAGGCCGTATGTGCGTACTTCTCTAACGGAGTGGCAAACGAAAGTTGCATCAAAACTATGTGGACGAAGTCCGGCAAATTCAGTTCGATGCCACTCTTTAGAGTCAGAGTCAGGATTATAGGTACCTAGCATTGAAAAGGTGCGCACATCGATGACATGTATCGTACTGTCTTCATCCGATGCTACGACATAATCGCCAGTGACTGTGGTAGATACCGCAGAGAACACATCACCAGTCGGGTTTTCGTAGATATTTTCAATGCCGCCCGTGCTACTCCAGATCCGCAGCGTTCCATCCAGGCCGCTGGTTACTATCCTTCCGTCATGCAAGCGCGCTACATCGAGTACGGAGAATTCGTTGTGTGGTCTAGGTAGTTGAATTTGGATCGACGCTTCGGGGAACATCGATGCGTCGCGGTCGAAGTCAAACGATTCAGGGCCTGCGTTCGTGAAATCCGCGTGTTGATCCAATATGTCGTCGCTCAGGTCCGGCTCGAATTCAGGTCCTCGCTCGACCTGGTTCCAGATGGCCAATGCATCGTCCGACACGCTGACAATACGGTTACTATCACCCCACTCCACAAAAACGTGTTGCGAATGGGAATCCGACCATGCCACTTGATTCATGGTCTCCAGGTCTAAGACCTCAACGGCTCCCGTCGAAAAGCCAAGGGCAAGCATCGTGACGTCCGGAGACCATGCGATATCGAAAATCGCCTCCGGGAAAGAGAGTGCTCCTTGTTCTACTTCGCGACATAGGTCCCAAATATGCAGGTCGCCTTTATCGATGGATGCGAATAGGGTGCTGTCGGGACTCCATACGCCCCTGGTTCCCTTGACCCTGTAGGTTTTCCGGGCCTGAGTCTCGATATTGACTATGCAAAGCTCGCCGTCTGAGAGAGTGGTGGCCAGCTTCAATCCGTCTGGAGACCAGGCGCACGCCAAGATCTTCTTGCTGAAGGAGACCCGGTGCTTGGGCTCTGGCATCTTCACTGGCAGCTCCCCGTCATGGTCGCTTGACTACCTCTGTGTTGCTGTACGGCCCCTACCGCCGCTCCCACCTGGCTCGTTGTAAGCACCGTCGGGCCGGGTCGGCACAACATCGGCCTAGAGCACTAGCGTAGGAAGAGGACCTTGCGTGCGGGGCTCAAACGCCCAATTCAGCGGCAGGTTGGGCGTGGGGGCAGCTCGCCGGTCGGAACCTGGGGTCAGTAGGACCAGTACCTCTGACTGCCTGGCGCTGACCAAACGGCTTGCCTGACAAGATCGTTGGTCACAAGGACCGTGGCCGACGGCCTAGACAACGTCGCCTTAGCGAGCGCCCCTGTTCCGTCATGAGGGGGCGTCAGCCGACTGAGTGGTTCCTATCCCTCTGGCACTGGACCGGAGTACGCTACAGCAGTCTCGCACGACTCGATCAGCTGGTGCTGGGCAAGTAGCGAATGGGGATCTCGTGGCTCGCCGCACATTCTTCAGTTTTCATTACGAGCGTGATGTTTGGCGTTCGGCAGTAGTTCGAAAAAGCGCCGCCCTTAAAACGGACATCGCCTCACAGTTCATTGACGCGTCTCTATGGGAGGAGTCTAAACTCAAGGGCGATGATGCTCTGCGCAAGTTGATTAATGGGGCTCTCTACGGAACGACTGTCACAGCAGTGCTAATCGGAGCCGAGACGTACAAGCGGCGCTGGGTAAAATACGAAATCTCCCAAAGTGTGGCTCGGGGCAACGGCTTGTTCGGTATCTACATCCATAACATCCGGGATCAGTACGGAGACAGAGTCGTTCGCGGTCTCAACCCGCTTCCGCCGCAGTGTGCGACCTATGACTGGGTGAATGATGATGGATACAACAACCTAAGTAAATGGGTGGAATCTGCCTATGGCGAAAGATGAGCAAACACAATGTGACTTTTGTGTTATTGTGGCAGAAAGGGCTCCAGCAGTTGTCGTCTGGCAAGACGATTCAAGCTTGGCGTTCTTTCCTCTTCGCCCTGCCGCGGCTGGCCACACACTGCTGATCCCGAAGGTTCACTATGAAGATCTCTTTGGTATGCCTGAGTCGGCACTTTCGCGTTTGATGCATGCAACGGCTTATGTCGGCCGCGGATTGAAGGCGGCTCTTCGTCCAGATGGAATGAATATCATCCACTCGGCCGGCGAGGCGGCGTCTCAATCAGTGTTCCATGCTCATGTCCATCTAGTGCCCCGATGGGATGGTGACCGATTTGGTGATATCTGGCCCTCAAGCGATCTACAGGTGAGCGAAAGGAAAGAGGAGATTGCGGAGTTGGTGCGGGCCGCGCTTAACCCCTAGTAGCGCTGATGATCGCGCCGACGAGGAAGACAATGTCTAGCAGGCCAAGCGTGCCATAGAAGTTCAACATCGTATGCGACCTCACGACCCTTCCCCAGGGCACCGCAGCATGGTAGGTCTGCACGTTCATCGAGAATAGTTCGACTGTGACAGTGGGCTTTCGCACGTCATCGTAGAGCTTCCGAAACAAGCGCTCTTGTCTAAGAAAGTAACTGTCGAGAAGCCAGAAGCCGACGATGGGAATAAAACCAGCGGCTGCGATCTTCCAGTCGAGATTACTTACCAAGAAGCCGAAGAACACTCCTGCGACCGTCATCGTCCATCCTTTAATTAGGAAGGATCCGTTGCCCAGGCGGCTTACTATGGCCTGGATGAATTCAAGGTGCTTGATTTCTTCTTGCGAAATCGAAGGTACGTCGGCTCCGTGCGATGTCATAGGGCCCCCTCCCTGTACGGCAGTAATGCCCAATAGGTAGCGCATGGAACGCTACAAGCACAAGATCGGCCGCGTTGAGAGCAGCAGAGGAGAAGGTCGGCGGAGCGGGTTTGGCCGGTGGCCTGCCCGGTCTGGGGTCGAGCATGATCAGGGGGCCGTACGCTGGTTGGCAACTCGGGCAGGCTTTGGACCTGCCCGCAATGTGCACGAGTGGCCCCCTGGTCTTGCTCGACGCGGGACCCGGACCGGGGAGGTGGCTAAAGCCGTGGAGCCGACCGGCCCCAGCCACGACGTACCCCCTGACGTCGGGCGACTGACTGCTGTGAGCGCGGCACGGGCGCCGGCCGGGCTGGAGCGGGGCGGAGACGGAGCGCAGGCCCGGCCGGGGGCCGTGCCGCGCGCGGCGAGCGACGCGAGCCGCCTTGAACCCGTGAAGAAGGTTGTAACTCAGGTGGCGTCTGGGATGTGCCAGAGTGGGGCCTGGTACTGCTCCGGTCGGCTGTTGATGAGCAGCTGGCGCAGGGGGCCGCGCTGAGAGCCGTCGAGGTTCAGGGCCTCTGTGATGTGGCGGAACGTCGTGTGGGTGACTCTGCGGCTTCGGGCCTCGGCCTCGAACTGGTTGAGCTGCGACAGGACGGACTCGGGGTCGAGCTTTCCCGGCGGTTGATTCTTGAGCCATGCGGCCTTGTTGCGCTCGTAGTCGATCTCGGAGAATCCGCAGACTTCGCGGCTGTGGGCCTCGACCTCGTCCAGGCTGGTGGTCGTCGTGATGGCGCGGGCCAGGTTGTTGCGGCTCAGGGCGTCGTCCAGGTCGACTGAATGGATTCTGGGTCCCTCGTCGGTGAGCGGGACGGGGAGGCCGGCGTCCCGGACCTCGCAGGTGCCGCGGACTCCTCGGGCGGTTGCTGCGAGCATCGCGGTGGCCTCGGAGGGGTGCCATTCCAGGACCGTACTGATCGGCTCCACGTCCTCCGCGGTGAGCGTGTGGACGGCCGGGCCGAGCAGCGGGCGTAGGTCGTCCGCCGGGAGTTCGCCGTCCAGGCCCGGTCCTGCGATCAGCAGTCGGATGGGCGCGTTCACCTGGCATGCGGCTGCCAGGGTGAGGGCGTCGGCCAGTGGGCTTTTCAGCGTCGGCTCGTCGCCTCGGGCGAGGATGTCGCCTCCGACATCCAGGAGATCGATCGACGCTGGTTCCAGGTGGCTGACCAGCTCTTCCAGTTGGAGCGTGACGCCCTCGACGCCTCGGTGTGGGTCGAGTAGCGCGAAGGTGTTCGGGAGCTCTGCCGCGAGGCGGGGGAGCGTGGACCCTGCGGGGGCGATGGGGCGGGCCTGCACCGGCACTGCCCATACTGCCTGGGTGAGGGGTTCGAGGCCGGTGAAGTTGTCCGCACCTCGCGGACCTGGCACCGGATCGATGAGCAAGCGGTCCCACGCGTACGTGAGGATTACCGCCTGGTCCCCGTCGCCGTACAGGGCGGCGTCAAGCATTGCGGCGGCGACTGCGTCGCCCCCTCCTCCTGCTGCGACGATCAACCGCGTCATGCGGACAGCGTACGGGTTCGAGGATTAGCCACTCACTCTATAGTGGCCAGAGGCCATAGCCACTTGGATAGGGAGGGAGCATGCCTCAGATTGAGGAGGCTCAGCCGAAGTATCTCCAGATCGCCCACTTCATCCGGGACCAGATCCTTCGGGGAGACCTGCGGCCGGGCGACGAGGTTCCCTCGGAACGGCAGCTCGCGACGGACTGGAAGGTGTCCCGGCCCACGGCGGCCCGCTCGCTGGAGGCGCTGAGCAATCAGGGTCTCGTCGAGAAGCGGCAGGGGTCCGGCACGTACGTGAGGAGCCTGGAAGTCAACCGTCGGGCACGCGAGTTGTACGGGCGCGCTCGGCAGACGGGAAAGATCTACACCCCCGGCGAGTACGCGGTCATCACGTCGGCAGGGTGGCTGGAGGCACCCGATTACGTCGCTGAGGCCTTGGGGCTGGTGAAGGAGCGGCGTGCTGTCCATCGCCGGCGCGTGACCAACAACCAGGACGGGCCCATCACGCTGTCTACCTCGTGGTTCGCTCCGGACGTCGGTCACAGGGGGCCCAAGCTCCTGGATGCCGAGAGGATTCAGGAAGGCACCCTGATGTATGTCGAGAACATGACGGGCCGTAAAGGGAGCTATGCCGAAGACCGCATGTGCGCTCGGGCGGCGACCGACGAGGAAGCGTCGGACCTCCGACTTACGCCTGGCTCTGCTGTGTTGATCGTTCATCACGTGGTCTTCGACCTCCAGGACCGGCCGTTGGAGTTCGCCGAAGCCACCTACCCGCCCCACCGCTGGGCGTTCGAACAGGGCTACCCGCTGACCTGATCGACCGTCAGTTCCGCTGAAGTGCTTGCGGGCCGCAAGTGGCCAATGCCACTATCCAGTAAGTGGCTAAGGCCACTTACTGGAAGGGGGCACGGTGTGACGGATCGGCAGCCGGAACAGGGGACGCGCTTAGCCTGCCGGGGGTGCCGGGGGCGTGGTTGGAAGCGCGTCAGTTCGCGTACTGCACTGGCGCTCTCCGCCGGCAACGACCGTACCCGTGCCACATCGAAGCGACGGTGCCTCGACTGCGACGGCACCGGCAAGGAGTGAGCACGGATGACCTACTCGATCGACCGCTACCCCAGTCCGGACTCGCCGCGGCTCGGGGCGATGACCTTGCATCCGACCGCGGAGTCCGTCCCCCGGGCCCGGCGCTGGTTCCGGAAGTTCATCGCCCCGTACAACCCGGCCTGCTCCGTCGACGACTGCGCGCTGATGATCTCGGAACTGGTCACCAACGCCATCGCCTACGGCAGGGCGGATGACCCGTGGCATGTCCGGGTGGAGTGGTTCCGTGAGGGGACCTCGCTCCGCGTCGAGGTGCACAATCCGGGATTCCCGGCCAACGTGCGGATGCGCCGGCCCGACGCCAACGACGCTCACGGGCGCGGGCTGCTCCTGGTCGACTCCATTGCCGACTCGTGGCACTCGGGTCCGAGCCGCTTCGGCGGGACGGTCGTGACGTTCTTGGTGGCCGACGCCTGGCCGTCATGAGATGCGGAACCCCGTCTGTTCTGACGCTCGGAGTGTCGTTAGTCTGGTTGACCAGTTGACTTGGCCAATCCCGACAGGCGGCGCGCATGGCGTATGAAGTGCAGGCACCGAAGTACGTACGCCTCGCCCAGACGATTCAGCGCCGCATCGAGGACGGCACGTATCCGCCCGGCACGCGCGTTCCCAGTGAGAATCAGCTGGTGCAGGCGTTCGGGATGTCCCGGCCGACCGTCGTGCGAGCCCTGGAGTTGCTGAAGCGGGACGGCTGGCTGGAGTCCCGTCAGGGGTACGGCACCATCGTGCGCGGGCGCCCGGCCGTCGTCGAGCAGAAGGACCGGCGCGGGCGCGAGGCGCTGGAGCGCGACGAGTCCCGTACTCCGGGACGCCTCGTCGAGGTCGGCGAAGTTCCCGTGCCTTCTCGTGTCGCCTCCGCGCTCGGACTGCCGAAGCGCGCCAAGGCCCTCATGCGTCGGTTCCTGGTCGAAGAAGAGGGCGAAGCCGTCGAGCTGGTCGCGTCCTACTTCCCCGCCGGCCTGGTCGACGGGACCGATCTGGCGAGCGGTGACGCACTGAGCGGCAGCTTCCGTGACCACATGGAAGCGCGGAAGAAGGTCCGGTTCGACCATGCGACGGAACGGGTCTCGGCTCGACTGCCCGACGCGAGCGAAGCTGGCTTGCTGGGGCTGCCCGAAGGGGTGCCCGTCCTCAGTGTCCTGGTCATCGCCTGCGATGCCGCGGGGCAGGCATTGCAGGTCTCTGACGTGCTGCTGCCTGCCGGCCGGCAGGAACTCGAAGACACCTACCGCTTGAACTGAGCCCACTTCGGGGCCAGTTCTGTCCAGTTCGCACTTGACAAGTCAACCTGGCATTTCTGGCTTCGAACTTGCTAAGTCAACCTGTCAGGTGATGGGTTGGTCGACTCAGAAGGAGAGAAATCCCTGTGCGTGTGATCCGCATTGACGCCTCGTCCGCCACGATCCTGCTGACCGAGGCTCCCGCGCCGAAGGTGCGCGACCGGCAGACCGGTGAGGTCGCCAAGGACGCCGTGACCGGTGAGGCGCTGATGACCGTCGGCGTCGTCTACATCGACGAGGGCGAGTCGTCGCTCCTCCAGGTCACCGTCCCCGAGAGCGGCGTGACGGAGGGCCTGACCGTCGGCGCCCCCGTTTCGCTTCCGGGGCTGGTGGCTCGGCCCTGGGAGAGCGTGTTCAACGGGCAGCAGCGGCACGGCATCGCCTACCGGGCCACCGCCGTTGCGCCGGGCGCCTTCCCGATGGCCGAGGCGGGCTGATCGACGTGACGGACCTGGTGACGGTGGCGGAGCTGGGCGGGTCGCTCGCTGCGATAGGCGGCGCGGCCTACGTCCGGCACGCTCACCCGGCGGCGTACTGGGCCACGGTCGGACTGCCGGTCTCGGTGGCCCGGCTGGTGGCCTCGTACTCCTCGACCATGGACGCCTGCGGCCTGACCGTCCAACCGTCCCGGTGGCGTGCACTGGCCGTCAAGGCGACCACTCGCCGTGAGGTCCGGCCCGTCCCGCCCCGCCGGGGCCTGATCCGGCCCACCTCGACCGGTGTCCGGGTCCGGCTGCGGCTGGCTCCGGGGCAGGAACCGGCGGACGTGGTGGCCTCGACCGAACGGCTCCGGCACGCCTGGGGTGTGCACGCCGTGTACGTGAAGGACGTCAAGCCCGGCGTCGTCGAACTCCGGCTCGTCGGCTTCGACGTCCTGAGCAAGGTACGGATGCCGCGTCGGATTGGCGGCGGGCTACTGCGGGTGCCGGTGGCTCTGCGTGAGGACGCGACCGCGTTCGTCCGCGACTACCGGGCCGTACCGCATGAACTCGTCCTGGGCGCCACGCTGTCCGGCAAGTCCATGTACCTGCGGAGCCTGCTCACCGGGCTGGCGGCTCAGCCCGTTGTCCTCGTCGGCATCGACTGCAAGCGCGGGGTCGAGTTGGCGCCGTTCGCCGCCCGGCTCTCCGCGCTGGCGACCGACCCAGAGCAGGCGGCCGAGCTGCTGCCCGTGCTCGTGAAGGAGATGGAGGACCGTTACGACCTGGTCAAGGCCCGGCAGGGCATCGCCCCCGGTACCCCGGACGAGGAGGTCACCTCCGACATCTGGGGCCTGCCCGAGAGTGAACGGCCCGCGCCCATCGTCCTGTTCATCGACGAGGTGGCCGAACTCTTCCTCGTCGCCACGCGGAAGGAGGAAGAACGGCGGGACGAGATGGTCACCCAGCTCATCCGGCTCGCCCAGCTCGGCCGCGCCGCCGGCATCTACCTGGAGGTGTGCGGGCAGCGCTTCGGCGCCGAATTGGGCAAGGGCGCCACCATGCTCCGGGCCCAGCTCACCGGCCGTGTCTGCCACCGCGTCAACGACGAGCCCTCGGCCAAGATGGCGCTTGGCGACATCGCCCCTGACGCAGCGCTCGCCGCCTGTGCCATCGCCGCCGAGCGGCCCGGCCTGGCTGTCGCGGGCGACACCTCCGGCGGCTGGTCCCGCATCCGCACCCCGTACCTGCCCCTGGCCGACGCTGCGGCGACCTGCCGGGAGTCGGCGCACCTCGCCCCGGAGGTACCGGCGCTCACGCCGTTCCGGCCCTACGTCCCGCCCGTACCCATGCCCGTAGAGGGCCCCGGGCCGGTGACCGCTCCGCACCCGGTCGCCGAGTAGCCACCACACCCGATCCAACGGCCGCGCGGCCGTCCCGCGCCAAGTCCCTACCCCGCCATGCCCGAAAACGGAGAGGAACGCTCGTGACTGCCTCGATGGCCTTCTACGCGGACGGCAACACCACCATCCGCCTCAACCAGTACGGCACGGCCCGTCCACCGATCCTCACCCTGGACGGTGAGGGCCACACCCTGGCCGTCTCGGCCTTCGCCAGGGTGCCCGTCGCCGATCACCTGGCCGTCGCCCGTGAGCTGTCGGCTGCGTGCGCGGAGTACGTCAAGGCGTTGGAGACCTACGCCGCTGCCCTGGCCGACCGCGAGAAGGAACAGGGCGCGGAATCGTGAAGCGGCTGACCGTCCGCCCGGACGCCGTGGTCGTGCAAGCCCTGATCGCCGCCGCGCTGTCCTTCGCCCACCTTCACGACCTGGCCTCGGCCGCCGGGCAGCACGGCTGGAAGGCGTGGGCCTACCCGGTGTCCGTAGACCTGCTGTTGGTGGCGGCCTGGCGGCGGCTGCGTTCCGGCGGGGCGAAAGCGGCCGGGTGGTGCTGGTTCCTGGTCGCGTTGACCGCGTCGCTGGGCGCCAACGTCGCCACGGCCGGGCTGCTCGACCTGGGCGCGGTACCGGCCTGGCTACGCATCCTCGTCGCGGGATGGCCTGCGGTGGCCTTCCTCGGCGGAACCCTGCTCGTCCACGGCCCCCCGAAGCCGGAAGATCCGCCGGCCTCGACCGAAGGCAGGGCCCCGGTTCCTCCCTCGGCCCCTGAGTTGCCCGCTGTGGAACCGGAACCGGCTCCGCCCTCGACAACCCCCGTCCCGCCCGCCCTCGTTGCCCTCGCTCGCAAGGTCGCCGACGAACACCGCGCCCGCACCGGAACCGCCATCGACACCTCGACACTCCGCGCCCGGCTCGGCGTCCCGCTGCCGCTCGCCGAAGCCATCGCAACCCACCTCACCTGAACCCGGAGGAACGCCCTCACATGCGCCCGTCCACGCTCCGCGCGCTGAAACGCGCCGCCGAGCTGACCCGACAGAACCGCCTCACCGAAGCCGTACTGATCGCCGAGCCGGTGATCATCGCCGCCGACAGCTACGAGGGCGACGAGATCCTTCGCTGGCTCGCCGACCACGTCACCGACTTCACCGGCGACGACCCGAAGGAGACCCGCTGATGTCCGCCAACCGCCGCTTCCGCCACGTCGTCCGCATCGGTCCCGTCCAGGTCGGCACGTACTACGACGGCCGGGGCCGGGAGAAGCACACCGCCGCCTGCACGGCGCCGCGCTGCGGCTTCTCGACGGACTACGACAGCCGCGCCGCCGCCGAGCTGGCCGCCCGCACGCACCGCTGCGCCGTCCGCTGAGGGAGCTCCCGTGACCGTCTCGCTTCCGCTCGTCTTCGTCCTGGGCGTCATCGCCTGGGCCGCGATCAAGTTCCTCGGCGTCCGGCTCTGGATCGCCGTCGTGATCGCGCTGTTCGGCTTCTGGCTCTCGCACACCTTCCTCGCCCCCGCCATCGAGTCCGGCACCCGTTCCGGGGTCGGCGTCGTCGACGGCACGCAGAAGTGACAAGGAGGTCCGCCATGTCCCGCCCCAAGCTGTCCGACGTCCCGACCCTGCCCACCACGACCGTCACGCCCCAGCCGATGCAGGCTCCTGCCCCTTCCGCCGGCCGCCCGGTGGCCCCGTTCGTGGGTGTCGGGGTCGGTGCGGTCGCCGCCGTGGTCGTCGTCGGCATCGTCCTGACCGCGCTCCTGGCGGCGGTAGCCGTCTCGGCCGTGTCCGTGGCCATCGCCGCCGTCGTCCTGCGCTCCCTCGTCAGCAAAGCGCACAAGCACTGACCGGCCGCCGGGGCGGCAAACGCCGCCAATCATCCCGCCGCCCCGGGGCCGTCCCTCTCAACCGCCGAACGCAGTCGAAAGGAAGTCCCATCATCACCCGGCAGACTCCGCCCCCGCTGGCGGAACTCTCCATGCTGGCCTCGCTGGGCACCCTGCCCGAGCTGGGCCGCCAACTCTCCGGTCTGGGCGGCTGCACCCGCCCCGTACGACTCGACGGCCACCGCACCGCGTACGCGGTCGACAAGAGCACCGGCGAGATCGGGCGCGTCCTGCACCATCTGGACTCCGCCGCCCTCCCCGCCGGTCACCTCCTCGTCCGGTGCAACAACCGCCGGGCAACCCGGTGTGCGGCCTGCGCCGAGACCTACCGCCGCGACACCTACCACCTGATCACCGCCGGACTCCGGGGCGGCAAGGGCACGCCCGAACAAGTGGCGACTCACCCGCGGGTCTTCGCCACCTTCACCGCCCCGAGCTTCGGCCCGGTCCACAACCGCCCGTCCAGCGGCCGGGCCTGCCGCTGCGGGAACCGCCACGACGAGCAGGACCCAGCCCTGGGCACGCCGCTGGACCCGGACACCTACGACTACGAAGCGGCCGTGCTCTGGAACGCGCACGCCGGGGATCTGTGGCGGCGCTTCTCCATCTACCTCCGTCGGGAGGTCGCCAAGAGGGCCGGACTCACCCAGCGGTCCTTCCGCGACCATGCCCGCGTCTCGTTCGCCAAGGTGGCCGAGTACCAGAAGCGGGGCGCTGTGCACTTCCATGCGGTCATCCGCCTCGACGGCCCGGAAGGCGGCGACACCCCGCCCCCGGCTTGGGCGACGGCCGAACTGCTCGCCGACGCCATCCGTGCGGCCACCCTCGCCGCCCGGGTCGACGGTCCGGAGATCGACGGTCGGGCCCACACCTTCACCTTCGGCCGTCAACTCGACGTCCGCACGATCCGCTCGGCGGACTTCGACGACGGTCAGGAGCTGACCGAGCGGGCCGTCGCCGCGTACATCGCCAAGTACGCTACCAAGGGCGCCGAGACCGCGACGGGCACCCTGGACCGGCCGATCCGCTTCCTCGCCGAGCTGGCACACGCTCGCATCACGGACCACCCCCGCCGCATGATCCGCACCGCCTGGGCACTTGGCGCCCGCCCCGAGCTGGCGCACCTCCGCCTGCGGGCCTGGTCCCACATGCTCGGCTTCCGCGGCCACTTCTCCACAAAGTCCCGCCGCTACTCGACCACCCTCGGCGCCCTGCGCGACGCCCGCGCCGACTGGCGCCGCGCCCAAGCCGCCGCGCCCGTCCCGCAGGACGGCGAAACCACGCTCGTCCTCGCGCACTGGATGTTCGCCGGAACCGGCCTCTCCGGTGCCGAAAGCTGGCTCGCCGCCACCCTTGAACCCGCTTCCGGAACGGAAGGAGAGCCGACCGCATGAACGACCGTTGCCTGTCCGTCGACCAGGTCGCCGAACTGCTCGGCACCTCGCCCCGCTTCCCGCGGCGGCTCATCGAGGAACGGCGCATCCGCTACGTGAAGGTCGGTCGGCACGTCCGCATCCCTGAGAGCGCGGTTGCGGAGTTCATCGACTCCCACACGGTCCAGCCGTTGAGGCGTCCCCGGGCGCGCTTCGGGGGGGCTGCCTGATGGCGAACGACAAGGGGCGGCGGCGCCGCTTCGGTGCGATCCGGCGGCTTTCCTCCGGCCGGTACCAGGCGCGCTATCCGGGCCCGGACGGCGTCATGCGCCCGGCTCCCTTCACTTTCGAAACGACCGCCGACGCGGACGACTGGCTTGCCGAGAAACAGACGGAGATCCGCCGGGGTGAGTGGCGCGACCCTGAGGCAGGCGCGGTGAGTTTCCGGGCCTACACCGACAAGTGGGTCGACGAACGGGAGCTCGCGCCGCTCACCCGTGACCTGTACCGCTACCTCCTCGACAAGCACCTGCTCGCCTTCGCCGAGTCGGACCTGGACGAGATCACCGCTCCGCGCGTCCGTGAGTGGCGGGCCGATCGGCTGCGGAACGCCAACGCCAGGACAATGACGGCCAAGGCGTACCGACTGCTCAAGGCCATCATGGAAACGGCGGTGGATGATGAGCTGATCACGCGCAACCCGTGCCGGATCAAGGGCGCGGGGAAGGAGAGGGCGGCTGAGCGGCGCATCGCGACCGTCGCCCAGGTCGACGCGTTGGCCGACGCCGTGGGGATGCGGTGGCGGCTCATGGTCTACCTCGGCGCGTACGGTCCGATGCGTCCGGAGGAACTGGCCGGCCTCCGTCGTCGGGACGTCGACCTCGACAACTTACGCATCCGGGTCCGTCTCGCCGAGCCGGAACGGATGAACGGGCGGCGAGTCCAGGGCGACACCAAAACCGAGGCAGGCACCCGGACTGTGATTCTTCCCGCGTTCCTCCGCCGGGAGCTCCGCTGGCACCTGGAGAGCTACGCCGAGCCTGGCCCGGACGGGCTGATCTTCGTCGGCGAGAAAGGGGCTCCGTTCCGGCGCAGCACCTTCGGGCGGAAGTGGCGACGGGCGCGGGAGATCGTCGGCATGCCCGAGGGCTTCCGGTTCTACGACCTCCGGCACACCGGGCACACACTGTCCACGCGGTCGGGCGCCACGCTCAAGGACACGATGGTGCGCGCCGGGCAGTCCTCCGAGAAGGCCGCGCTGATCTACCAGCACTCCGACGAGGAGCGACAGGAAGAGGTCGCCGCCGGCCTCGACGCCACCGTCCGGAAGGCTCGTGCTGAGGCTGCCAAGAAGGCGACCGAGAAGTCTTCTGGCACGAATCTGGCACGCGACGAGTGATCACCGTGCACAGCAAAAAGGCCCGGGTCTCTGACCTGGGCCTTCTCCATGGAGCGGGTGACGAGAATCGAACTCGCGCTCTCAGCTTGGGAAGCTGATGTTCTACCATTAAACTACACCCGCGTAAGACACCGACGTGGTCGGTGTCCGGTGCTCGCTCACTCTACCTCATCCGTGGCCCCCGGCGTTGATCGCCGTCGGGCCTGTCTTGTTTCGCGGGGTACGACGGCTGCGGGTGAACGGAGTTGGGGCGTACGGTGGAGGGGTGGGGGAGGGTGTTCGTGGGGGCGGAGTGCCGCCTGGAGGGTCGTCTCTTTGATCCCGTAGTGTGGCTTTTGTCGTCAGGTGGCAGAAGGCCAGGCGCGGTTCTGGGGAAGGGACTTGAGGGCTTGATGGAGCGCACCGTCGTCCGTTGTGCCGAGGGGCACGTGTTCAGCACCGCTTCGTTCCCGATGCAGCAGGCCGAGCGGCTCGGTCCCGGTCGGCTCGTGAGGTGTCCGCGGTGTGCCCGGCTCCGCAGTGCGGTGCCGGTGACCTTGCAGAAGCGGTAGGAGCGGCGCAGGAGCGATCGGCGCGGCAGCAGCCGTGCGATGCGGCGCGTGGGGTCGTCCTGATTGTGGGGGCTCCGCGCGCCTTGCGTATCCTCGGGGCGTGCTTCTCTCAGACAAGGACATCCGGGCCGAGATCGATGCCGGGCGGGTACGGATCGATCCCTTCGACGAATCCATGGTGCAGCCGTCCAGCATCGACGTGCGCCTCGACCGCTATTTCCGGGTGTTCGAGAACCACCGCTACCCCCACATCGACCCCTCCGTGGAGCAGCCGGACCTCACCCGGCTCGTCGAGCCCCAGGGGGAGGAGCCGTTCATCCTGCACCCCGGGGAGTTCGTGCTCGCCAGTACGTACGAGGTCATCACGGTTCCCGACGACCTCGCCTTCCGGCTGGAGGGGAAGAGCTCGCTCGGGCGGCTCGGGCTCGTGACGCATTCCACCGCCGGGTTCATCGACCCCGGGTTCTCCGGGCATGTCACGCTCGAACTGTCCAATCTGGCCACCCTGCCGATCAAGCTGTGGCCGGGGATGAAGATCGGGCAGCTGTGCATGTTCCGGCTCAGCTCGCCCGCCGAGGCCCCCTACGGCAGTGAGCGCTACGGCTCCCGTTACCAGGGGCAGCGCGGACCCACGGCTTCGCGTTCCTACCTCAACTTCCACCGGACCCAGGTCTGAGGGGCACCACCGACATGAGCGACGTACGAGAGAACCTCACCTACGAGCAGTTCGGCACCGCCGTCCGCGAACTCGCGCAGACCATCGCCGACGACGGGTACGAGCCGGACATAGTGCTCAGCATCGCGCGGGGCGGTGTGTTCGTCGCCGGTGGGCTCGCCTACGCCCTCGACTGCAAGAACATCCACCTGGTGAACGTCGAGTTCTACACCGGCGTCGGGACCACTCTCGAGATGCCCGTCATGCTCGCGCCCGTGCCCAACGTGATCGACTTCTCCGACAAGAAGGTGCTGATCACCGACGACGTCGCCGACACCGGCAAGACGCTCAAGCTGGTCCGCGACTTCTGCCTGGACACCGTCGCCGAGGTGCGCAGCGCCGTCATCTACGAGAAGTCCCACTCGCTGGTGAAGTGCGAGTACGTCTGGAAGCGCACCGATGACTGGATCAACTTCCCGTGGAGTGTCCTGCCCCCGGTCCACAGGCTGGGTGCGGCGCCCAAGGTGAACACGGAGGCGCTGTAGGGCCGTCGGCCGGCGGTGTGCCGGATCGTTCACGCGTGCGTCTCCGAGTTCGCCGCAAAAGGTGAATGCGGCCATATTGACGTACAGTGGTCGTCGTGTGGCTGACGGTAACGGCAGTGGCATGGTGGACGGTCCGCATGGAAAGACCGGCATGGAAGTCGGTCATCGCCAGTGCTCTGGCTCTTCCCCTCGCGCTGGGCGCGTCCCCCGCACACGTCGGCCCGTCGGCGGACGCCCGTGGAGGCCTGAGCGAGCCACGTTACGTCGCACTCGGTGACTCGTTCGCGTCCGGCGTCGGCGCCGGTGAATACATCGCGTCCAGTGGTGCGTGCTCCCGCAGCCCCGGTGCGTACCCCGCCCTCTGGGCCGCGGCGCACCGCCCGAGCGAGTTCGAGTTCGTCGCATGCAGCGGTGCGACCACCGCTGAGGTTGCGATATCAGGTGCCGTTGCTCTCCCGGGCCACCACGCTCGTGACTCTGACGATCGGGGGCAACGACATGGGCTTGTCCCGGGGGATGGAGGCGTGCCTGCCGTCCGACAGCTCGGACGCCGACTGCGATCGGGCACTCGAGGAGGCGGAACGCGTCCTGAGGGAGGAGCTGCCCGGCGCACCGACGGCCCAGCACGTAGATTCGCGGCGAGCGGGCGAGCGGCGGGGAATCCGGCACGTCATCGCGGAAGCCGCGCGGCTGCGCCGATGCCCCGAGGGCGTTCCTGGAGGTGAGGGCGCCTCCTGAGAGGATGGCGCGGGCCGTCACACCAATGAGGGGTGGAGCATGCTCGTGCTCATATTGTCCGTCGTCGTCCTGCTCGTCATCGGCGGCTGTGTCTGTGTCTACTGGTCGGCCCGGGGCGACGCTCCTCGCTGGGCACGTGGTGTGGCCAGGGCGACGCTGCTCGGCAGCGAGCTGGTTCGCAGCGCGAACCGGAATTCCCGCCCGCGGCAGAGCGGCGGGGACGACTGAGGACACCGTCCGGCGGATCACGGGGGAAGTCGTGATCCGCCGCATGACCGGCGGTTCGGCCGCGTTCCTCCACGTCCGCGCGTCCGCGCCGTCCTGCACCCGTACGCGCCACGGCTTACGCGCCGCGCACCCGTCAGAACGTGCCCAGTTTGACGATCGACAGCAGTGCGATCAGCTGGATCGCCGAAGCGCCCAGGGCCTTCGGCCAGGGCAGGTCGTGGGACCGGCTGACCATGAGGGTCAGCAGGGCGCCGCCGGCCACCCAGGTGGCCCAGCCGAGCAGCTGGACGAAGCCCGCGTCGCCACCGAGGAACAGGGCGACGAGCAGGCGCGGCGCGTCCGTGAGGGACATGATCAGCATGGACAGGCCGACCGTGGGCTGCCAGGCGCCGTCGCCGCCGAGCTGGCGGGCCAGGGTGTGGGTGACCACGCCCAGGACGAAGGCGCTGATCACCATGGCCACGGCCGTGACCAGGACGATCGGGATCGCGTTGGAGAGCGTGGCGTTGATCGCGTCCTGCCGGGCGCCGTCGAAGCCGAAGACCGCCAGCAGGCCGTAGAGGAACGTCACGATGAGGGCGGGACCCCACATCGTGTAGTCGCGCATCTGGAGGAAGGTCTGCCGCGGGGACAGGACTATGCCCCGCAGGAGGTCCTTCCAGCGCAGGCGCGGGCCGATCGGGCCCGCCGGGGCCGAGCCCGCGCGGTACATCTCGCCCTGGCTGTAGGGGTCCTCGCCGATCGCGAACGCCTGGGTGTGCCCGGGGTTGTTGGCCGCGTACGGGTCGGGGCCGCCCTGCGGATGGGCGCCGCCGTCACCGAAGTACTCGGGCTCGCCGTGGCCGCCGCCGTTCGCCTGGGGCCAGGGGCCCGCGGCCGGCGCGCCGCCTCCGTAGTGCGGTTGCTGCTGCGGGTACGGCTGCGACGCCTGCGGGTAGCCGTACGGCGGCGCCTGGTGGGGCGCCCGCTGTCCGTAGGCGGGGCGTTGGGGGCGCGCTTGCGGGGCCCGGTCGTCCCGGCCGCCGTGTCCGATCCTGAATCCAGCCACGTCCTCGAACGTACCTGGTCCGGTACGGCCGCGTGCCGGGTCCGGGGGTTCGGGGCCGGCTTTGCGGCCGAGCTGTGACATCCCCTAAGGGGAGGGCCGGACGGCTCTCCTACCTGGGTACCGGGGCGGTGTCGGGGACGCGGTCAGGGGCCGGGAAGTGGTGCCGTCGAGGGCTGGGCAGCGGGTGGGCGGGGTATCCCCGGGCCGCTGCGGCAGCGCAGCGGGCAGGGTGGCCCCATGAGCGTAGTCAAGATCAACGTGCTGACGGTGGCCGCCGAGCAGCGGGAGACCCTGGAGAAGCGGTTCGCCTCGCGTGCGCACGCCGTGGAGAACTCCGACGGGTTCGAGTGGTTCGAACTGCTGCGTCCCGTGGAGGGCACCGACACCTACCTCGTCTACACCCGGTGGCGGGACGAGGAGTCGTTCCAGGCCTGGATGGAGGGGCCGATGAAGGCCGCTCATCAGGGGCGTTCGGGTGAGGGCCAGGAGCGGCCGCAGCCCGCCGCCTCCGGCTCGACCCTGTGGTCCTTCGAGGTGGTGCAGCAGGCCGCGCCCAAGAGCGCGTAGGCCCGGACCCGCCGGTGCCGGTACAGGACGACGCCCCCCTGCCCGTACGCGTACGACGGGCAGGGGGGCGTCGGTCGTCGACCGGGCGGGCGGCCCGGCTCACCGGCTCCCGCCCCATCGGCTCCTACTTCACCGGCTCCGGTTCCGGGGCGCTCTCGCTCGCCGAGTCGCCGGCCGGGTCGACCGGGGTCCTGACGGAGTCCAGCAGGAGTTGGGCGACGTCCACGACCTGGACGGACTCCTTCGCCGCGCCCTCGTTCTTCTTGCCGTTGACCGAGTCGGTCAGCATCACCAGGCAGAAGGGGCAGGCGGTGGAGACGATGTCCGGGTTCAGGGACAGGGCCTCCTCGACGCGCTCGTTGTTGATGCGCTTGCCGATCCGCTCCTCCATCCACATCCGGGCGCCGCCGGCGCCGCAGCAGAAGCCCCGCTCCTTGTGGCGGTGCATCTCCTCGTTGCGCAGGCCCGGGACCTTGCCGATGATCTCGCGCGGGGGCGTGTAGATCTTGTTGTGGCGGCCCAGGTAGCACGGGTCGTGGTAGGTGATGAGGCCCTCGACCGGGGTGACCGGGATCAGCTTGCCCTCGTCGACCAGGTGCTGGAGCAGCTGGGTGTGGTGGATGACCTCGTAGTCGCCGCCGAGCTGCGGGTATTCGTTGCCGAGCGTGTTCAGGCAGTGCGGGCAGGTGGCGACGATCTTCTTCGCCGACTTCGGCTTCTTCGACTCGGGCGTGACCTTGCCCTCGTCGTCCAGCTCCTCGCCGAACGCCGTGTTCAGGGCCATCACGTTCTCCATGCCGAGCTCCTGGAACAGGGGCTCGTTGCCCAGGCGGCGGGCGGAGTCACCGGTGCACTTCTCGTCGCCGCCCATGATCGCGAACTTCACGCCCGCGATGTGCAGCAGCTCGGCGAAGGCCTTGGTGGTCTTCTTGGCGCGGTCCTCCAGGGCGCCCGCGCAGCCGACCCAGTACAGGTACTCGACCTCGGAGAGGTCCTCGATGTCCTTGCCGACGACCGGGACCTCGAAGTCGACCTCCTTGGTCCACTCAAGGCGCTGCTTCTTGGCCAGGCCCCAGGGGTTGCCCTTCTTCTCCAGGTTCTTGAGCATCGTGCCCGCCTCGGACGGGAACGCGGACTCGATCATGACCTGGTAGCGGCGCATGTCGACGATGTGGTCGACGTGCTCGATGTCCACCGGACACTGCTCCACGCAGGCGCCGCAGGTGGTGCAGGACCACAGCACGTCCGGGTCGATGACGCCGTTCTCCTCGGCGGTGCCGATCAGCGGGCGCTCGGCCTCCGCGAGGGCGGTCGCGGGCACGCCCGCCAGCTGCTCCTCGCTCGCCTTCTCCTCGCCCTCCATCGTCTTGCCGCCGCCGGCCAGCAGGTACGGGGCCTTGGCGTGCGCGTGGTCCCGCAGCGACATGATCAGCAGCTTGGGGGAGAGCGGCTTGCCGGTGTTCCACGCCGGGCACTGCGACTGGCAGCGGCCGCACTCGGTGCAGGTGGAGAAGTCCAGCAGGCCCTTCCAGGAGAAGTGCTCGACCTGGGAGACACCGAAGACGTCGTCGTCGCCCGGGTCGGTGAAGTCGATCGTCTTGCCGCCGGAGGTCATCGGCAGCAGCGCGCCGAGGGAGGTCTCACCGTCGGCGTTGCGCTTGAAGAAGATGTTCGGGAACGCCAGGAAGCGGTGCCAGGCCACACCCATGTCGGTCTTGAGGCCGACCACGATCATCCAGATGAAGGAGGTCGCGATCTTCAGGCCGGCGAAGAAGTAGGTGAGGTTCTGGAGCGTGGAGACGTCCATGCCCTTCAGCCCCGACACGACCGGGTACGAGATGAAGAAGGAGGCCTCGTAGGAGTCGACGTGGTGCTGGGCGCCCTCGAGGGCGTGCAGCATGAAGATGCAGACGCCGACGATGAGGATGACGGCCTCGACGAAGTACGCCTGGCCGAAGTTGGAGCCCGCGAAGCGGGACTTGCGCCCCGGCGTGCGCGGGTGGCTCAACTGGCGGATCGCGATCAGGACGAGGATGCCGAGGACCGTCATGGTGCCGATGAACTCGACATAGACGTTGTACGGTGCCCACTCGCCGATGACCGGCAGGATCCAGTCCGCCTGGAACAGCTGCCCGATCGCGTTGACGATCGTCAGCAGCAGGGTGAAGAAGCCCACCGCCACGAACCAGTGCGCCACCCCGACGACGCCCCAGCGGTTCATCCGGGTGTGGCCGAGGAACTCCCGGGCCACGGTGATGGTGCGCTGTGCGGGATCGTTGGTCCGCGTTCCGGCCGGTACCGACTGGCCCAGCCGCATGAAGTTGTAGATCTGCAGGAGGGCGCGGCCGAACAGTGCCACGCCGACCACGATCAGGACCAGCGACACGATGATCGCGGCGAGTTGCATTGGGGCTCCTGTGAGGCGGCCTCGAAATTACTAAGCGGTAACTTATGCAGTCCGTCTGAGACTACCTTCATCCTCCGTCGCAATGTAGCGGGGTGCGGGGTGATCTGGGTCGCTGAGGGTCACCTGAGAGGGCCCTGTTGATCCAATTCTGTCCTGATCGTGTTATTCACACCCAATCGATCGATATACCTCTAATTTAAGAACCGTGCTCTACGGGATCGCGACCGCCACCTCCGCTCTCCTCCTCGCCGCCGTGCTCTCGGCCCTGCTCCGGGTGCCCGCGCTGCGCCTGGGGATGGTCGACCGGCGCAGGGTCCGGCCGGTGCCGCTGCTCGGCGGGGCGGCCGTGGTGGTCAGCACCTGTCTGGTCGCGGCGGCGGGCGGCTGGACGGGTGCGGCACCGCTGAGCGACGACGTGAGCAGGTTGCTGGCGGCGGGCGCGGGGGTGGGCGTGCTCGGGCTGGCCGCGGACGTCTGGCGGCTGAAGACGCGGTTCCTGCTCGTCGGCACGGCCGTCGCGGCGGCCTGCGTGGTGCCGTACGACGAGACCGGGCTGCCGGCGGGGCTCGCCGCGGTGGCCTGGATCGCCTGTGTGACCGCCGCCTTCCGGGGGCTGGACCACGCGGACGGCCTCGCGGGCACGGTGGGCGTGCTCACCGCGTTCGGCGCGGGCGTGTGCGCGGCGGCCGAGATGATGGACGACCTCGCGGTGCTGCTGAGCGTGCTGGCCGCCGCCCTCACCGGCTTCCTGATGCACAACTGGCATCCGGCGCGGATCGCCTTCGGCGCGTGCGGCTCCCTGTTCACGGGCTTCGTGCTGGCCGCCGCGGGGGTGCTGGTCCGTACCGGGTACGAGGCCGGGTCCACTTGCGCCGTGCTGTTCGCGCTCACCGCCATGGCCACCGCGGACGCCGTCCTCGTCGTCCTCTCCCGGCGGCTGGCGGGGCGTCCGGTGCACCGGCCCGGCCCCGACCACCTCGCCCACCGGCTGCGCCGGCTGGGGCTCACCCCACCGGGCGCGACGATCGTGCTCGGCGCCGGGACGTTCGCCGCGGTGCTGGTCGGCGCGCTGATCCACGCGAGCTGGCTGGCACCGGTGGGCGGGCTGTGGCTGGCGGGCGCGGTCCTGGCGGCCGTCCTCGGCCTGTTGTCGGTCAAGGTGTACGGTCCGCGCCGCCTCGCCGAACCGCACCCCACGGCCACCAGGCCCGGTGCGACGGGGACGTACGCCACGGCCACCAGGTCCGCCACGACGGGGTCGTACGCCACGGCCACCCGAGCGCGCGCGGGGGCGGAGAGCCAGGGCGCCGGCGCGCGGTCGCGGCCGGCGGCCGGGGGCTACGGCACGGCCACCCGCTCGCGTACGGTCGAGGGGTACGGCGGGTACGGCACGGCCGCCCGGTCCGGTCCCCGTCCCGCCGATCCGTACGGCACCGCGGTGCGGTCCGCCGTCGACGCGGGAACCTCGCGCACCCCGGTGGTCGTGTCCCCTTCCGAGGGGCTGCGCACCGCCGGTGCGCTTCAGTCCCCCCAGATCCCCGGGGATTCGCGAACCGCTCATATCGCCCGAAGTCGACGCGCCTTCGCCTCGCGGATCCTCCCTCCAGGCCCCGCTCGTCAACCTGAATATCCCGCCGCATCGCCTCGGCTGTCCACGTTTTCCCAGGTCAGAGGGGTCTTGCGTGTAAGGGATGGATAAGAGTTGAGTCGGTCTGGCTCAGGTCTGTTGACCCTGATGGATGGGTCGTGCACACTTGAGTCCGTTCCACTCAAGTCGCTGGAGGAATTCACCATGGCACGTGCGGTCGGCATCGACCTGGGCACGACTAACTCCGTCGTCAGCGTTCTGGAGGGCGGCGAGCCCACCGTCATCACCAACGCAGAGGGCGCCAGGACCACGCCGTCCGTCGTCGCCTTCGCGAAGAACGGCGAGGTGCTGGTCGGCGAGGTGGCCAAGCGCCAGGCCGTCACCAACGTCGACAGGACCATCCGGTCGGTCAAGCGCCACATGGGCACCGACTGGAAGATCAACCTCGACGGCAAGGACTTCAACCCGCAGCAGATCAGCGCGTTCGTGCTGCAGAAGCTGAAGCGGGACGCCGAGGCCTACCTGGGCGAGAAGGTGACCGACGCGGTCATCACCGTCCCGGCCTACTTCAACGACGCCGAGCGCCAGGCCACCAAGGAGGCCGGTGAGATCGCCGGTCTGAACGTGCTCCGGATCGTCAACGAGCCGACGGCCGCCGCCCTGGCGTACGGCCTCGACAAGGACGACCAGACCATCCTGGTCTTCGACCTCGGTGGCGGCACCTTCGACGTCTCGCTGCTGGAGATCGGCGACGGCGTGGTCGAGGTGAAGGCCACCAACGGCGACAACCACCTCGGTGGTGACGACTGGGACCAGCGTGTCGTCGACTACCTGGTCAAGCAGTTCCAGTCCGGCCACGGCGTCGACCTGTCCAAGGACAAGATGGCCCTCCAGCGTCTGCGTGAGGCGGCGGAGAAGGCCAAGATCGAGCTGTCCTCGTCCACCGAGACCTCGATCAACCTGCCCTACATCACGGCCTCCGCCGAGGGCCCGCTGCACCTGGACGAGAAGCTCACCCGGGCTCAGTTCCAGCAGCTGACCGCGGACCTCCTGGAGCGCTGCAAGACGCCGTTCCACAACGTCATCAAGGACGCCGGCATCCAGCTCGGCGAGATCGACCACGTCGTCCTCGTCGGCGGCTCCACCCGTATGCCCGCCGTCGCCGAGCTCGTCAAGGAGCTGACCGGCGGCAAGGAGGCCAACAAGGGCGTGAACCCGGACGAGGTCGTCGCCATCGGCGCCTCGCTCCAGGCCGGCGTCCTCAAGGGCGAGGTCAAGGACGTCCTGCTGCTCGACGTCACCCCGCTGTCCCTCGGCATCGAGACCAAGGGCGGCATCATGACCAAGCTGATCGAGCGCAACACCACGATCCCGACCAAGCGCTCGGAGATCTTCACCACGGCCGAGGACAACCAGCCGTCGGTGCAGATCCAGGTCTACCAGGGTGAGCGCGAGATCGCCGCGTACAACAAGAAGCTCGGCATGTTCGAGCTGACCGGCCTGCCGCCGGCCCCGCGCGGGGTCCCGCAGATCGAGGTCTCCTTCGACATCGACGCCAACGGCATCATGCACGTGACCGCCAAGGACCTGGGCACGGGCAAGGAGCAGAAGATGACCGTCACCGGCGGCTCCTCGCTGCCGAAGGACGAGGTCGACCGCATGCGCGAGGAGGCCGAGCGCTACGCGGAGGAGGACCACAAGCGCCGCGAGGCCGCCGAGACCCGCAACCAGGGCGAGCAGCTCGTCTACCAGACCGAGAAGTTCCTCAAGGACAACGAGGACAAGGTCCCGGGCGAGATCAAGACCGAGGTGGAGTCCGCCGTCAGCGAGCTCAAGGAGAAGCTGAAGGGCGAGGACACCGCCGAGATCCGCACCGCCACGGAGAAGGTCGCCGCCGTCTCCCAGAAGCTCGGCCAGGCGATGTACGCCGACGCCCAGGCCGCGCAGGCCGCGGGCGGTGCCGGTGACGCCGGTGCCGGCCAGGCGAAGGCCGACGACGACGTGGTGGACGCCGAGATCGTCGACGACGAGCGCAAGGACGGTGCCGCGTGACGGAGGAGACCCCGGGCTTCGACGAGCAGCAGCCGCAGCAGCCCGACGTCCCCTCCGGCGCCACCTCCGACGACGCCGAGCCGAAGGCCGCCTCCTCCGCCAAGGAGGAGGGGGCGGCCCCGGCCGGGGACGCCGCTCAGTCGGCCGGTCTGACGGCCCAGCTGGACCAGGTGCGTACGGCGCTCGGCGAGCGCACGGCGGACCTCCAGCGGCTCCAGGCCGAGTACCAGAACTACCGCCGCCGGGTCGAGCGCGACCGGGTCGCGGTCAGGGAGATCGCCATCGCGAACCTCCTGACCGAGCTCCTGCCCGTGCTCGACGACATCGGGCGCGCGCGGGAACACGGCGAACTGGTGGGCGGTTTCAAGTCCGTCGCCGAGTCGCTGGAGAGCGTGGCGGCCAAGATGGGACTGCAGCAGTTCGGCAAGGAGGGCGAGCCCTTCGACCCGACGGTCCACGAGGCGCTGATGCACTCCTACGCCCCGGACGTCACCGAGACGACGTGCGTGGCGATCCTGCAACCCGGGTACCGCATCGGCGAGCGCACCATCCGCCCCGCGCGGGTGGCGGTGGCCGAGCCGCAGCCGGGCGCCCAGACGGTCAAGCCGGCCGAGGAGTCCGGCACGGCCAAGGGCGACGCGCAGGGTGAGGCCGGCGACGCCGGCGAGGGCAAGGACAGCGGTGGCCCCGAGGAGGGCTGACGGCGAAGGCGCCATAGGCACCACGGCACCCGCGGGTGCCGTGGTCGCCCCGGGCGTGGTGAGTGACGACGCAGGAAAGGAGGGACGTCGGGGATGAGCACCAAGGACTTCATCGAGAAGGACTACTACAAGGTCCTCGGCGTCCCCAAGGACGCCACCGAGGCCGAGATCAAGAAGGCGTACCGGAAGCTCGCCCGCGAGTTCCACCCGGACGCCAACAAGGGCAACGCCAAGGCCGAGGAGCGCTTCAAGGAGATCTCCGAGGCGAACGACGTGCTCGGTGACCCCAAGAAGCGCAAGGAGTACGACGAGGCCCGCTCCCTGTTCGGCAACGGCGGCTTCCGCCCCGGGCCGGGGGCGAGCGGCGGCTCCTTCAACTTCGACCTGGGCGACCTCTTCGGTGGGGGCGCCCAGGGCGGGGGCGGCTTCGGCGGCGGAATCGGTGACGTCTTCGGGGGCCTGTTCAACCGGGGCGGCGCGGGCGCCGGGACGCGCACGCAGCCGCGGCGCGGCCAGGACATCGAGTCCGAGGTCACGCTGAGCTTCACGGAGGCCATCGAGGGCGCCACGGTGCCGCTGCGGATGTCCAGCCAGCAGCCGTGCAAGGCGTGTTCGGGCACCGGCGACAAGAACGGCACACCGCGGGTGTGCCCGACGTGCGTCGGGACCGGGCAGGTGGCGCGCGGCTCGGGCGGCGGCTTCTCGCTGACCGACCCGTGCCCGGACTGCAAGGGCCGCGGCCTGATCGCGGAGAACCCCTGCGAGGTCTGCCACGGCTCGGGACGTGCCAAGTCGTCCCGGACGATGCAGGTCCGCATCCCGGCCGGCGTCAACGACGGGCAGCGCATCCGGCTGCGCGGCAAGGGCGCACCGGGCGAGCGCGGCGGGCCGGCCGGCGACCTGTACGTCGTGGTGCACGTCGGCGAGCACCCGGTCTTCGGGCGCAAGGGCGACAACCTCACCGTCACCGTGCCGGTCACGTTCGACGAGGCGGCGCTCGGCGGCGAGGTGCGGGTGCCGACGCTCGGCGGACCGCCGGTGACGCTGAAGCTGCCCCCGGGCACGCCGAACGGCCGCACGATGCGGGCCCGTGGCAAGGGCGCGGTCCGCAAGGACGGCACCCGCGGGGACCTGCTGGTCACCGTCGAGGTGCGTGTTCCCAAGGACCTGTCGGGGAAGGCTCGTGACGCGCTGGAGGCGTATCGCGAGGCGACCGCGGGCGAGGACCCGCGGGCGGAGCTGTTCGAGGCCGCGAAGGGAGCATGAGGGAGATGGACGGCCGCCGTCGCAACCCGTACGAACTGACGGAAGACACACCGGTGTACGTCATCTCCGTGGCCGCTCAGCTGTCCGGACTGCACCCGCAGACCCTCCGTCAGTACGACAGGCTGGGCCTGGTGTCCCCGGACCGCACCGCCGGACGGGGCCGCCGCTACTCGGCCCGCGACATCGAACTGCTCCGCCAGGTGCAGCAGTTGTCGCAGGACGAGGGCATCAACCTGGCGGGCATCAAGCGGATCATCGAACTGGAGAACCAGGTCGCCGCGTTGCAGTCACGGGTGGCGGAACTGCAGGCGGCCGTGGAGGGCGCCGCTGCCACGATGCGCCAGCGTGAGGCCGCCGTCCACGCCTCCTACCGCCGCGACCTGGTCCCCTACCAGGAGGTCCAGCAGACCAGCGCGCTGGTCGTCTGGCGGCCCAAGCGGCAGCAGTCGGACTGACGGCCCGGGCGGCGTACGCGGGGCGCACACACGCGGATTCAGGGGCCGGGAGGCGGACAGTCTCCCGGCCCCTCGCCGTGCCGGGGCACGGCTGCCCTCCGGGAGTGCCGCCGTCGACGGGAACCTGACCGCCCATCGGCGTTCGCCGTGTCCGGGGACGGCCCCGCACGACCGGTGCATGGCCGAGTTCGCTCGGTCGGTTGTGCGTTCCGTTCGCGCACTCGGCCGATTGGACGGATCTTTACCGGTCGATGAATCTTCGTTGAGTGGAGGGTCCGTAAAGGGCGTTTGGAGAGGGTTCGGTGAGGCTTCGCAGGCTCTTCACGCAGGAAGCGGAGCGTGGTGTTGTCATCTCGTTAAGTGGTTCCGCTTGACGGCGGTGGTCGCCTCCGCGTTGGCTTTTCAGTCACCTGGGTCGCAATGCTGCGTCCTCGTCCGGAAGGCACCAGAAGTGAGCACCTCGATGCGTCGTATCGCCATAGCCGTGGCCGCGCCCACGCTGACCTTCTCGCTCGCCGCCTGCGGGGCGCTCGGTGGTTCGGGGAGCAGCGCCGACGCGAGCCCGACCAAGGGCGACGATGTGAAGGTGGGTCTGCTGCTGCCGGAGACCGCCAACACGCGCTACGACAAGTTCGACGCACCCATCATCAGGAGCAAGGTCGCCGAGCTGACCAAGAAGCAGGGCGTCGTCGACTACGCCAACGCCGGGGCGAACCCCTCCAAGCAGGCCGACCAGATGCAGCGGATGATCGACGAGAAGGTCGACGTCATCCTGCTCGACGCCGTCGACTCCCACGCCATCGCCCCCATGGTGAAGAAGGCCAAGGACGCCGGCATCCCGGTCATCGCTTACGACCGGCTCGCCGAGGGCCCGATCGACGCGTACATCTCCTTCGACAACGAGCTGGTCGGCGAGGTGCAGGGCCGCTCGCTGCTGGAGGCGCTGGGCTCCAAGGCGGACAGCTCCGACAAGATCGTCATGATGAACGGCTCGCTGACCGACCCGAACGCCAAGCAGTTCAAGCAGGGCGCCCTCAACCAGCTGAACGGCAAGGTGACGATCGCCAAGTCCTACGACACCACGAAGTGGAAGCCGGAGATCGCCCAGGCCAACATGGCCAAGGCGATCAGCCAGATCGGCAAGGACAACATCGCCGGCGTCTACTCCGCCAACGACGGTCTCGCGGGCGGCGTCATCAAGGCCCTCAAGGACGCCGGCGTCACCAAGCTGCCCCCGGTCACCGGCCAGGACGCCGAACTCGACGCCGTGCAGCGCATCCTGACCGGCGAGCAGTACATGAGCGTGTACAAGTCCTACCCGACGGAGGCGGAGAACGCCGCCGAGATCGCCATCGCCAAGGTCCAGGGCAAGGACATCCAGTTCGACGCCCTGACCCGCGACCGGGTCGACAACGCCGGCCGGAAGGGCATCCCCGCGCAGCTGGTGCCCGTCGTCGCCCTGACCAAGGACAACATCAAGGAGACGGTGCTGGCCGACGGCATCTACAAGGTGTCCGACATCTGCACCCCCGCGTACAAGTCGGCCTGCTCGGCCGCGAAGCTGCAGTAGGGTCCGGTCGCCCCGGCCGCGTCCTGGGCGGTTGTCCGCGACGCCCCCTCCGAGGGGCTGTGCACACGGGTCGAAACCGGTCGTTCCCGGTGTCCGGGGTAGGGGGAGCCGTGTTGCACAGCGGGTCCCGGCCGCGCATAGTTGCGCTGCGAAGACGCGGAAGCCGGGGGTGTGATGGGGCATGGCCGGGCGCGGGACTCAGGAGCATCCACACGGGGCCGACCGATTGTGCGAGGCCGGGGACCGTGTGTATTCCCGGGCCGTACGGCGCGGACGGGTGCCGCGCCGGGACGCCGATCCGGTGCCCTGCCTGCTCGAACTGGGCCTGCTGCACCCGGACCCCGACGACATGGACTACCTGGTGCCGACCGCGCCGCAGGAGGTCATGACCCGCCTGCTGCGCGGGATGTACGAGGAGATCAGCGAGAGCCACCGGCGGGTGGGCTCGGTGGTGACGGCCTTCGAGCGGTACGCGGGGCTGGGCAGCCGGGCCCCGCAGCCCCAGGCCGCGCCCGAGGGCACGGCGATCCGCGTCCTGGACGGCCTGTCCCGCATCCAGGCCGCCATGGACGAGGCGACGGAGGCGTGCCGGACGGAGGTGCTGACCGTCCAGCCCGGCGGCATCCGCCGGGAGCACGAGCTGTCGGAGGGTCTGCACCGCGCACTGGCACTGCGCGGCCGGGGCGTGCGCATGCGCGACCTGTACACACATGTGGCCCGGCACGGCCAGGGGTTGCTGAACTACCTGGAGCTGATGGGCGGCGCGGTCGAGGCGCGCACGCTGGACGAGGTGATCGACCGGCTGATCCTGTTCGACCGCACGGTCGCCTTCGTGCCCGCCAACGCCGACCGCACGATGGCGCTGGAGCTGCGCCATCCGGCGCTGGTGGAGTACCTGGTGACGGTCTTCGAACGGCTGTGGCGGCTGGCGATCCCGCTGACCGCGCCGCTGCCCGACACCGGTATCGAGGGCATCTCCCACCGCGAGCGGTCCATCGCCGCGCTGCTGGCCGAGGGCCACCAGGACGCGGTGATCGCCGAGCGGCTGGGCATCAGCGTGCGCACCTGCCGCGCGCACATCGCCCGTCTGTCGGAGACGCTGGGCGCGGCCAGCCGTACGCAGCTGGGCGTCCGCATCGCGCAGGCCGGCCTGGACGGCCCGCCGGGCACCTCCGGTCCCGTCCCGCTCGGTGTTCCTGGCCAAGGATCCCGGATCGCGCGGTGAGACGGCCGAGCCGAGCCCTGCTCGTGCCGCCCAGCCGGGCGGCGGGCTTGGCGATGTGCTCCCGCGTGACGCCTGCGGTGCGTACGTTCATGCCTCTCCCGGTTCGCCTCGACCGTGGTCGAGGCGATGGCCAGGTTGATGCGCGCGGTACGGCTGAGGATCCGCATCCCGGGCGTGCCGGAGGGTGCTCGTGGTCCGCCGCGCCCGCGCGCGCGGTGTCCGCCGCGTCCGCCGTCCCCGCCGCGTCGGTCGCGCCCGCCTCCCCGCCGTTCAGGGCTCGTCCTGCTTCAGGATCCCGGACCGGGCGATGAGGTAGCCGAGCTGGGCGCGGCTGCCGCTGCCCAGGGCGCCCGCGAGCTTGGCTATGTGGGCCCGGCAGGTGCGCACGTTCATGCCCAGACGGCGGGCGATGGCCTCGTCGACGTGGCCCTCGACGAGCAGTTTGGCGATGGAGTGCTGGATGCTGGTGATGCCGTCGGCGGCGGTCTCGTAGGGGGCGCCCGCGGTCAGGGGCACGGCGCGGTCCCACATGAATTCGAACACCTTGATCAGATAGCGCACGAGGCCGGGGTGGCGCAGTTCCAGGGCCACCTGCTGGTCGTCCCGGGTGGGGATGAAGGCCACCGTCTCGTCGCAGATGATGAGCCGTTCCACCAGTTCGTCGATGGTGCGGTACTCCACCTTGCCGTCGGCGAGCTGCGCCACGTAGGCCAGCTTCTCCGGGTTGTACCTCGCCGTGTGCTGGTACAGGGTGCGGATCCGTACGCCCCGGTCGATCAGGGGCCGGTCGCGTTCCAGCCCTCTCAGCAGGCTGCGCTCGGTGTAGCGGTCGCTCGGCTGGATCGTGAGGACCTCGGTCCGGCACTGGGAGGTGGCCAGGTTCAGGGCCGCGTTGATGCGGTCCCCGCCCTCCAGCACGGTGAGGGAGTCCGTGCTGGCCGTCATGTGCGCGCTGAGGGTCATGAACGGCTCGAAGGCGTCGGCCAGTTGGATCGACATGCGTCTGCGTTCGGCGATCTCGCGCTCCAGCGGGGTCAGTCGCTGGGCCAGCGCCACGGACGCCGGAACCGGGCGCAGCCAGTTCGGATCGTCCGGGTCCGGGTGGAGCAGTGCGAACTCCATGAGGCAGGGGGCGGGTTCGGCCTCGGTGCGGGCGATGCGCCCTGCTCGTAGAGCGTTCGCGTAGAGGCGAGCACCTTCCTCACACATCTCGGTGGCCGCATGGGGATGTGTGTTTTTAGTCTGATTCGTCGCCAAATCTCCACCCCCCAGGGTCCTGAACATGCAGGAACATGATGCATCGATTATGTGGCCATGACGTGCCCGAATGAGCCATCGTCGTACTCGACGGGGGAAGAGGGGACCTTCAAGTGAGGACGAAGCCGACTATGGGCAAGAGAATGCTTCGCTCGGTACTTGTTGCCGCCTTCTCCGCCACTGCGGCCATGGGACTGTGGGCCGGCTTCTCAGGCGAGAAGGGCGACGTTCGGGCGGACACCAGCTGGCCGGCAGTAGCCGAGTCGACCGTAAACGACACGAGTTGGCCGATCGCTCCCGCGGATGGCGACGTGAGGGGATGACGTGACGACTCCTCCCGACGACCGCTCGTTCCGCCGTGAGATGGCTACGGCCTACCGTTCGGGCTGGCACTTCATCGACCTGGTCACCGCACTTCCGCACAGTGGTGACTCGTTGATGGTGACGGTCTTCGGTGAGCCGGTCGTCGTCACGCGGGACGATGACGGAGACGTACGGGCCTATCGGTGCCTGCGGCGGCCCCGTGGGGCGCCGCAGCCCGTACGGTGCGCCGTCCGGTACGGAATGATCTTCGTGAACCTGGACCAGCGGGACCACCGGCAGGTGGCGCCGGAGCCCGCCACCCTACGGACTGCATCAGCCACCCCCCGCAGTGCCTGACGCGATTCCCCCGTCGCAACAGATCGCTCAGGTGCTTCCCCCCGCAGCGGCGTCACCGTGACCTGAACACGGTGACGCCGCTGCAGTTTTCGCCGGTATCTCCGGAAACGGGTAAATCCGGTCCATGGCCGGAAAACGCCGGTCACCGGCCCTCGTCGCGGGCTTCTCACGGGGTCCGTCGCCGCACTCGCCGCTTTCAGCCCCGTCCCAGCGCCCGGGTCAGCTCGATCTCGATCACCACGCGGCACGGGTTCGGGCCCGGCGTGCGGCCGTAGCGTTCGGCGTAGCGCCGTACCGCCTCCGCGACCCGCTCCGGTTCCGTGCGGACGAAGGCGCGCCCCTCCAGCGTGGCCCAGCGCCGGCCGTCCACCTGGCACACCGCGACCGGCGCCCCCTGCTCCCCGGCCGTGAGCACGTGTCCCACCTTCGCGCTCGCCTTGTTGGTGATCACGCGGGCCAGTCGCGCCTGGGGGTCGTAGGTCACTCCCACCGGCACCACGTGCGGGGTGCCGTCGGGGCGCAGCGTCGTCAGGGTGCACAGGTGCCGCTCCTGCCAGAAACCGAGATAGGCGGGGTCGGGGGTGCCCGGGTCGAGGGTGTGGGTGGAGGCCATGGAAGGAACCTAACCCGAAACCGACGACCGGCCCGCCCTGCCTCTTGAGTGCTGCCTTGAGTGGAATAGACTCAACTTTGTGCACGTTGATTGAGTCAGCACTGGGAGACGTGGCAGAGCGCTGACGCCGGGAGGAGAGAAGCGACCGTGGACGCCGAGCTGACCAACAGGAGCCGGGACGCGATCAACGCGGCCGGGAACCGGGCCGTGACCGAGGGGCACCCCGACCTGACCCCTGCCCACCTGCTCCTCGCCCTGCTCGAGGGCCAGGACAACGAGAACATCATCGACCTGCTGTCGGCCGTCGACGCCGACCAGGCGTCCGTGCGCGCCGGCGCGGAGCGCGTGCTCGCCTCGCTGCCGAGTGTGACCGGCTCGACCGTCGCACCGCCGCAGCCCAACCGCGAGCTGCTGGCCGTGATCGCGGACGCGCAGAGCCGGGCGAAGGAACTGGGCGACGAGTACCTGTCCACCGAGCACCTGCTCATCGGAATCGCCGCCAAGGGCGGCGCGGCCGGCGAGGTGCTCGCCCGGCAGGGCGCCAGTGCGAAGAAGCTGCAAGAGGCTTTCCAGAAGGCGAGGGGAGGGCGCCGGGTGAGCACACCCGACCCCGAGGGCCAGTACAAGGCCCTGGAGAAGTTCGGCACCGACTTCACCGCGGCGGCGCGCGAGGGCAAGCTGGACCCGGTCATCGGCCGGGACCAGGAGATCCGCCGTGTCGTGCAGGTGCTCTCGCGCCGCACCAAGAACAACCCGGTCCTCATCGGCGAGCCCGGCGTCGGCAAGACCGCCGTCGTCGAGGGCCTCGCCCAGCGGATCGTCAAGGGCGACGTGCCCGAGTCGCTGAAGGACAAGCGGCTGGTGGCCCTCGACATCAGCGCGATGGTCGCGGGCGCGAAGTACCGCGGCGAGTTCGAGGAGCGGCTGAAGACCGTCCTGGCCGAGATCAAGGAGTCCGACGGCCAGATCATCACCTTCATCGACGAACTCCACACCGTCGTCGGCGCGGGCGCCGGCGGCGACTCGGCGATGGACGCCGGCAACATGCTCAAGCCGATGCTGGCGCGCGGTGAGCTGCGGATGGTCGGCGCGACCACGCTCGACGAGTACCGGGAGCGGATCGAGAAGGACCCGGCGCTGGAGCGGCGCTTCCAGCAGGTGCTGGTCGCCGAGCCCAGTGTGGAGGACTCCATCGCGATCCTGCGCGGGCTCAAGGGCCGCTACGAGGCCCACCACAAGGTGCAGATCAACGACTCCGCCCTGGTGGCCGCCGCGACCCTGTCCGACCGCTACATCACCTCCCGCTTCCTGCCCGACAAGGCGATCGACCTGGTCGACGAGGCCGCCTCCCGGCTGCGCATGGAGATCGACTCCTCGCCCGTGGAGATCGACGAGCTCCAGCGCGCCGTCGACCGGCTGCGCATGGAGGAGCTGGCGCTCGAGAAGGAGACCGACGCCGCCTCGCGCGAGCGGCTGGAGAAGCTGCGCCGCGACCTCGCCGACAAGGAGGAGGAGCTGCGCGGCCTGACCGCCCGCTGGGAGAAGGAGAAGCAGTCCCTCAACCGCGTCGGTGAGCTCAAGGAGCGCCTGGACGACCTGCGCGGACAGGCCGAGCGCGCCCAGCGCGACGGCGACTTCGACACCGCCTCCAAGCTGCTGTACGGGGAGATCCCGACCCTGGAGAAGGAACTGGAGGCCGCCTCGCGCGCCGAGGAGGAGGCCGCCAAGGACACCATGGTCAAGGAGGAGGTCGGCCCGGACGACATCGCCGACGTGGTCGCCTCCTGGACCGGCATCCCGGCGGGCCGCCTGCTGGAGGGCGAGACGCAGAAGCTGCTGCGGATGGAGGAGGAGATCGGCAAGCGGCTGATCGGCCAGTCCGAGGCCGTGCGCGCCGTCTCCGACGCCGTGCGCCGCAGCCGCGCGGGCATCTCCGACCCCGACCGGCCCACGGGCTCCTTCCTCTTCCTGGGCCCCACCGGTGTCGGCAAGACCGAGCTGGCCAAGGCGCTCGCGGACTTCCTCTTCGACGACGAGCGGGCGATGGTCCGCATCGACATGTCGGAGTACAGCGAGAAGCACAGCGTGGCCCGGCTGGTCGGCGCCCCGCCCGGCTACGTCGGCTACGAGGAGGGCGGGCAGCTCACGGAGGCGGTGCGCCGCCGCCCGTACAGCGTGGTCCTGCTGGACGAGGTGGAGAAGGCCCACCCCGAGGTCTTCGACATCCTGCTCCAGGTGCTCGACGACGGCCGCCTGACCGACGGCCAGGGGCGCACGGTCGACTTCCGCAACACGATCCTGATCCTCACGTCCAACCTGGGCAGCCAGTTCCTGATCGACCCGATCACCAGCGAGGAGCAGAAGAAGGAGCAGGTCCTGGAGTTGGTCCGGGCCTCCTTCAAGCCGGAGTTCCTCAACCGGCTGGACGACCTGGTGGTCTTCTCGGCCCTGACCAAGGACGAGCTGAGCCGGATCGCCCGGCTGGCGATCGACCGGCTGGCGCGCCGCCTCACCGAGCGCCGCCTGACCCTGGAGGTCACGCCGGAGGCCCTGGCCTGGCTGGCGGACGAGGGCATGGACCCGGCCTACGGCGCCCGCCCGCTGCGCCGCCTGGTGCAGACCGCCATCGGCGACCGGCTCGCCAGGGAGATCCTGTCCGGCGAGATCAAGGACGGCGACACGGTCCGCGTCGACCGGTTCGGCGAGGGCCTGCTCGTGGGCCCGGCGACCGGCAAGACGCTGTAACGCCCGCGCGCTGACGCGGCCCGTCACTCGGCAGCCGGGTGACGGGCCGCGGCGTTCATAGCGTGAACGCCGCGATCCGCACCAGGGCGGCGCCCGCGTCCTCGTACACCACGCCGATCCGTACCGCGTCGGCGCCCACGCCCTTCGGCAGCCCTCGCCGGTGGCCGAGTTCCGGACACAGATCCGCGTCGTCGGTGCAGAACTCCGTCTCCGGCGCCGGTGCGTCCGGACAGGTCCGGCGCAGCCAGTCGCGGACACCGGCCCGTGGCATCCGGAAGTCGGCGTCGTAGGAGACGTCCTGCCGGCTGCGCTCCACGCACTCCCCGACCGGTGTGCCGCCGTCCGGAAGGGCCGCCCCGCCGAAGGCCAGAGCCTGAGCGCAGGAGACCGCCTTGGCCCCGCCGCCGAGTGGGTACTCGGAGTCCGAGAAGGCCATGCCCACGAAGGCGACGAGGAAGGCGAGCAGGGCCATGGCCGGCAGCACCGCGACCGCCGCGACCAACCAGCACCGGGTCCGGCCCCGCGGCACCGCACTGGCGCCGGGCTGCTCGGCCCTCCCGGTCCGTGTCCGTGCCATGACCCCCGCCCCACCCGCCCGACGTCCACCTGTCGGCCGGATCATGTCAGCCCAGGGCTGACAACCGCCCGGCGGGCTTGCCACGCCCCTCCCCGCATGGGGGAGGATGGCGGGATCCGTACGAAGGGAAAAACACGGTGAGCATCGACCCGTCCTCGATTCCGAACTTCGGGGGCCAGCCCGAGCCGCAGCCCCAAGGACCGGCGGGCCCCGTCGTCCCGGATCAGGATCTTGTGAAGCAGCTCCTGGACCAGATGGAGCTCAAGCACCTCGTCGACGAGGAGGGTGACCTCGTCGCGCCGTGGGAGCAGTTCCGCACGTACTTCATGTTCCGCGGCGAGGCCGACCAGCAGGTCTTCTCGGTGCGGACGTTCTACGACCGGCCGCACAAGATCGACGAGAAGCCGCAGCTGCTGGAGTCCATCGACGACTGGAACCGGCGCACCCTGTGGCCGAAGGTCTACACCCACACCCACGACGACGGCACCGTCCGCCTCATCGGCGAGGCGCAGATGCTGATCGGCATGGGCGTGAGCCTGGAGCACTTCGTCTCCTCCACGGTCAGCTGGGTGCGGGCCGCGCTGGAGTTCGACCGGTGGCTCGTCGAGCAGCTCGGCCTGGAGCAGGAGATCAACGGGGCGGAGGGCCCCGAGGACGGCGCGTCCGGGAACGACGAGGCCTGATCCCGCCGTCCCGCACGCCCCCAGGCGAGTGAGAGCCCGGCCAGGGCACAGGTCACCGAGACCGTGTGCCCGGGCCGGGCTCTCGCCATGAGCGCGTGAGCGTCCGAGCGGTGCTCCGCCGCCTCAGCCCGCCAGCGCCTTCAGCCGCCGGGCCGCCTCTTCCAGCACCGGGATCTGCTTGTAGAAGGCGAACCGGACGAACGGCGCGCCCTCATCGCGGTGGTCGTAGAAGACGGCGTTCGGGATGGCGACCACGCCGGCCCGCTCGGGGAGCGACCGGCAGAAGGCGAAGCCGTCCGTCTCGCCCAGCGGGCGGATGTCGGTGGTGACGAAGTAGGTGCCCGCGGGCCGGAACACGGTGAAGCCCGCATCCGCCAGCCCCGCCGCCAGCACCTCCCGCTTGGCCCGCATGTCCTCGCGGAAGGCCGCGAAGTACGACTCCGGGGACGCCAGCGCCTCGGCGACCGCGTACTGGAACGGCCCCGAGGCCACGTACGTCAGGTACTGCTTCGCCGATCGCACCGCCGTCACCAGGGAGGGCGCCGCCGTGACCCAGCCGACCTTCCAGCCGGTGAACGAGAAGGTCTTGCCGGCCGAGCCGATCGTCACCGTCCGCTCGCGCATCCCGGGCAGGCAGGCGAGCGGGACGTGCTCGGCGTCGTCGAAGACCAGGTGCTCGTACACCTCGTCCGTGACCACCAGAAGGTCCCGTTCGACGGCCAGTTCGGCGATCGCGGTCAGCTCCTCGCGGGTGAGCACCGTGCCCGTCGGGTTGTGCGGGGTGTTGATCAGCAGCAGCCGGGTCCGGGCGGTCACCGCGGCCCGCAGCTCGTCCAGGTCCAGCCGGAACGACGGGCCGTCCTCGCCGTGGTGCGGGCGCAGCGTCACCGGCACCCGCCGTCCGCCCGCCATCGCGATGCAGGCCGCGTAGGAGTCGTAGTACGGCTCCAGGGCGACCACCTCGTCCCCGGGCTCCAGCAGCGCCAGCAACGCGGCCGCGATGGCCTCGGTGGCACCCGCGGTGACGAGCACCTCGGTGTCCGGGTCGTACGACAGCCCGTACCGCCGCAGCTGGTGGGCCGCGACGGCGGTACGCAGCTCGGGAACGCCCGGGCCCGGCGGGTACTGGTTGCCGCGTCCCTCGCGCAGCGCCCGCACCGCCGCCTCCCGGATCTCCTCGGGCCCGTCGGTGTCGGGGAAGCCCTGCCCCAGGTTGATCGCCCCGGTCCGGGCGGCCAGGGCGGACATCTCGGCGAAGATCGTCGTCCCGAACTCGGCGAGCCGGCGATTGAGGAAGGGGCGTGCACTGGAGGTCATGCCGGCCATCCTGCGCCGAAGCTCTGGGGTTCCTCAACACTGCTTCGCTGATCGGCACCTGCGCCGGTACCCGAAGCACCGTCTCCGAGCAGGGAAAGAGCCGTCGCCGACTGTCGTCGTCTGTCGTCGTCGAGCACCCCCGCACGGCCCAGCGACGACCCAGCTGGCAGGCGGACTGGGTGACCTCCGTTGTCAGTACGTCTTGTTCGGCTGACGCGAGCCGTACGGTACCCGGCCTCGCGGGCGCACGCTTTCCACCTGTCCGCCCGACCGTCCAGGGGTGTCCGTAGACGTTCAAGCGGCACGTCAGGCGGGGTACGCGTACGGCGGGGACGGAAACTGAGACGGCCGCACCCCTGACCGCAGCACGGGAGACGGCCCGCGGCCCGTTGCCGGAGCCGCCGTCATTCGTGGAGCTAGGCTGCTTTGGCCGCCGCACGTACGCCCGAGGCGGGTTCCTGTGCGTCCTCCAGCGGCAAGGTCTCGTCTTCCTCGAAGTGAGGGGCCTGGAAGGGGTTGGTCGCCGGGGGCGGCGATGCTGCAGTGGCGCAGCGGGGTTGGCCTTCCAGGGCGGAGAACAGCGATGTCAGTTCGATGAGAGGACTCTCTTTCGTTACAGGTCCCTGCAGGGGCCCGGGTGTGCCGTGACCGGCCACAGCGGTCCTACAGCTTGGTCATCTTGGCGTACGGGCTCAAGATCCGCATTTGCGCCGGGCCGAAATCCACGAGCGCCGCGACTCCGTCCTCTACGCCGATTACTCGACCGAGGCCGTACATGTCGTGTGTGACCTGGTCGCCCACGGCGAAGTGCTTGGCAGCCGGCGTGACCGGGGGCTTGAAGGGGCTGGTGGGCAGATGACGCTTCGGCGCAGCAGGCTTTGTCATGACTCAGTATGCGCCTACCTGTATCCCGTTCGCTGTGGCCGTCGGCACAGATCCGGACGGGACAACCGGTTCATGTCATTGACCTGGGGTTTCTGAACCCTGGTGAGGCGAAACTGGACGGAAAATCCCTCTTACTGACCGTGGCTGGCCCTTGCATCTGGCACGGTTGTGGCACGAACTTCAGCCGACGACAGCCAGCCACGACGGCGGGTGCGCCGAGCGACCAGGCGATGTCTCGCTGCACCCCCACGGGCCCCAACCACGATGCAGTGCCGTCGAGGGGAGCAAGCCGCGCCGACGGGCCGTGGGGACGGAGCAGAGTTGATCGCCTCGCAAAGCCCTCAGCCTGGGAAGCTGCGAGCATTCGGGGCGGGTACGGCTGCCGAGCTGGGCGATCGCCCGGTAACGGGTCTCATCGCCCTTGGCCGCTTTCCCCGTGATTCCCCGCTGTTCCCCGTTCTGTCTGGTGCGCTTGTGGTGCTGCGATCGCGTCCTCGCCTGGTGTCGTCGACTCGTCGGCTTCGCCGTACAGGTTGGCGCGGAGGCGCTCCTTGGGACGTGCCGGAGGGGCCGAAGGTGTCCGCCCGGCTGGTCTTCACGGCTGAGCAAGGGGGCATGGTGTGGCGGAGCAACTTCAACGGCAGGGAGTGGAAGCCCGCTCTCGCGGTCGCGGGCCTCATCCCGGAAGCGGACGATGACGGCAAGGACGAGTCGGCGCGCGAGCACGGCATGCACGCCCTCCGGCACTTCTACGCCTCCGCGCTCTTGGACGCGGGCGAGAACATCAAGGCCGTCAGCGAGTACACGGGGCATGCCGACCCGGCGTCGACGCTACGGGTCTACGCCCACCTGATGCCCGACAGCCGTGAGCGCGCCCGGCGTGCCATCGACAACGTGTTTGAGCGTGCTTCCCGGGGAGATGACGGCCCACAGGCGGCCCAGTGAGACTCCCACGGCCCCTGATCTGCTCTTCTTGCAGGTCAGGGGCCTTTTCTTTGCGTTGACCCTCAGAAGTTCCTCAAGTGTGCTTTGGCCGGTGCGGCGGCCGGGCATCCCCGCATCACGCACCGAGTGCAGGCGCCCACGGGGGGCGTTCCGGGGAGGGTTCCCGGGGGGAGCGGAAGGAGCGTGACGCCATGGTCTTCGGCATCGTTCTGGCGGTGATCGCGGTGCTGTTCGTGGTCTCGATGGCCTCCGGGGCGCGCGGCCGGTCAAGAGGCGGCCGGAACGTACGGCTGTCCAAGAGCGGCCGGCGCGTACGGGCCTACGGGGGGAGCGCGAGCGGCGGCGGTGGAGGCTGGTGGGTGGCGGGGGACGGCGGCTCGTCGTCCGGCGGGCACCACTCGGGTGGACATCACTCGGGCGGGCACCACTCCTGTGGAGGGCACTCCTCGTGCGGTGGGTCCTCCTCCTGCGGCGGCGGTTCGTCGTGCGGTGGCGGTTCGTCGTGCGGTGGCGGAGGCGGCTGCGGCGGAGGCAGCTGACACCGGCCGTCGGCTTCGGGCCGCCGGGCTTCGGGTGGCAGGGTTCGGGCGGCCGGGCTTGGGGGTGGCCGGATTCCGGCACCGGACCGGCAGGTCTGGCAGGCCCGGCGGGACTCGCCTGGGCCTGTCGGCGCGTCGGGCGCCGTCGTGCGCGCCCCGGCGTGCGCCGTGGTTGAACAGTTGAGCAGGTAGGCCCTCTGAGGGATGGAAAGCCTACGAACTTGGGTAAAAACGCTGTGGCGGCGCCACCGTTCATGATTCCCTTCTCACACGCCGACGCAGCCCCCAGGACGTCCTGCTCACACCTCTTCGAACCGGGCTGACCGGGCCATCACCGCCCTGTGGACCGGGGCGTGCCGGCCCAAGTCCCCTTTTCTTCTTCGTTCTTTGCGTGCTTGCGGAGCCGATCCATGCTCACGACCCTCAACACCTCCTACACCGACACGCGTGCGGCCGACCTCGCCTGGGCCCTGGGGCGCGAGCCGCTGCCTGCGCTGGCCACCCTCGATCTCGAACTGTCGGGGAAGAAAGTGCAGTTGAGACTGCTCGGCGCCTCCCACCAGGTGCTGCTCGAGGAAGAGCGGGGCATCTGCTCGGAGACGGTGGCGTGCATCGCGGGCTCCAGCACGCCCCTGCCGCTCGGCGTCGCCAAACGCGTCGGCGACTGGGAGTACGAGTTCGCGGCGCGAGTCGAGGAACTGCCGCCGGGTTCGTTCGCCGGCCGTGCCCAGGAACTGCTGGCCCTCGTCTCCGACCATCCGCACGGGCTCGCCGGCGTGTTCCCGGGCAGCCCGCACGCGTTCACCGCGCTGCTCGCGCAGGAGAGGGAGGGGCAGGTGCACTGGCGGACCTGGCACGCATACCCGCAGGACGGCCAGTTGGTGGCGACCCGCACCCGGGTGGGCGTGCGGCCGCGTGCGCGCGTCCCCGTCAACTGACCGGCGACGAAACCGAATTCGACGACGTACGCCCTGCGCGCGGTCGGCCGTCGAACGCCTGCCTCTGTGGGGGGTGTCGCCGCCGAGCGGGTGTCCCCCGCGCCAGTTCCCGTCCATCGGCGTCTGTGCGCGGGTTGACGCCAACTCCGTGGTCTCAAACCACAGATGCCTCAAGGGCCTCATTTTCCACACGTGTGGGTGACGAAGCGTGCCACACCCGTGACGTAACGTCGCAGTCGTGATCGATCCGCACGCCCCGGCCCCGCCCGGCACGGTCCCGTCCTTCCCGGTGTCATCCCGGCGCGGCCCCGCGAGGTTGCCCGTCCGGCCGGGAACCGGCCGGTTCCTCGTCCTGGTGGGCGTCTTCGTCTGTGCGGCCTGCGGACTCGTGTACGAACTCGAACTGGTCGCGCTCGCCTCCTACCTGATCGGCGACTCGGTCACCCAGGCGTCCGTCGTGCTGTCCGTCATGGTGTTCGCGATGGGCATCGGCTCGCTCGCCGCGAAGCGGCTGCGCCGGCGTGCCGCCGTCGCCTTCGGCGCGGTCGAGGCCACGCTCGCGCTCGTCGGCGGATGCAGCGCCATGGCGCTGTACGCCGTCTTCGCCTGGACCGGGGACTGGGGCGGCCTGTGGGCGAACGGCCCGCGGTGCCTCCTGGTCGCCTTCTCGCTCGCCATCGGTCTGCTGATCGGCGCCGAGGTGCCGCTGCTGATGGAGCTGATCCAGCGCATCCGCCGGCAGGACGCGGGCGGCGCGGTCGCCGACCTGTTCGCCGCCGACTACGTCGGTGCCCTCGTCGGCGGTCTCGCCTTCCCGTTCCTCCTGCTGCCGCTGCTGGGCCAGCTGACCGGGGCGCTGCTCACCGGCGCGGTCAACGCGGTGGCCGGCGGGACACTGGTGCTCGGCCTGTTCCGGCGGGACCTGACCCGGCGCGGACGCTGGCTGCTGCTCGTGGCCAACCTCGTCGTGCTCGGCCTGCTCGCCTCGGCCGCCGCCCTGGTCGGCGACTTCGAGCGCGCGGCACGGCAGGCCGTGTACGGCGGCGACGTCCGCGTGGCCGAGCGGACCGGCGTCCAGGAACTCGTGCTCACCGGCGGCACCCACGGCCGGCCGTTGGACCTGTTCCTGGACGGGCGGCTGCGGGTCGCCGGCCAGGACGAGCGCCGGTACCAGGAGGCGCTGGTGCACCCCGCGATGACCGGCCCGCACGCGCGCGTGCTGATCCTCGGCGGTGGCGACGGCCTCGCCGCCCGCGAGGTGCTGCGCCACCCCGGTGTACGCCGCGTGGACATCGTCGAACTGGACCCGGCCGTCGTCCGTCTGGCGCGCACCGACCCGGGACTCGCCCGGCTGAACGGGCACGTCTACGGCGACCGCCGCGTCCATGTGACCGTGGCCGACGCCTTCGGCCGGCTGCGCGGGGCGCCGACAGGGGCGTACGACGTGGTCATCGAGGACCTGCCCGACCCGGGCATCACGGCGAGCACCAAGCTGTACGCGCAGGAGTTCTACGGGCTGGCCCGGCGCGCCCTGGCGCCCGGCGGGCGGCTGGTGGTGCACGCGGGGCCGGTGGGCTCGCGCCCGCGCACCTTCTGGACGGTGGAGGCGACGATCCGGGCGGCCGGCCTGCGGACGGTCGCCTACCGTGTGCGCGGCGGCGACTCCGGTTCCGCCGCCGGACCCGACCGGACGACCGGTGCCGCCCGAGCGCCCCGCGACTGGGGTTTCGTCCTGGCCTCCCGCACCCCGCCGGTCCTGGCCCTGGATCCCCGCGCCCCGCGTCCGCGCACGCTCACCACGGCCACCCTCGTCGCGGCCGTCCGCGCCGCCGCCGGCACCCGCGTCCCCGGCCTCGCGCCCTCGACCCTCGTCGCCCCGCGCTACAGCGACTGAGGCAACGTTCCTGTAGGCGGCCTGAGGCGTGAACAGGGCCGCCGAGGTGCTGTCGGGGTCGCCTGGGCGGCCCGTTCCCCCTTCACACAGGGGCGGAACGGGCCGTCTCTCCCAAGCGTCCCCCGTGATCCCCCGTGCTTCCCCCGCTTCGGCGGCCCCCTGCCACCGTCGCCCCACGAACGTACGGGCGCTCCGGAAGCGGCGGAATCCGTCATCGGGTGGATCTCCTGCCCACCCTGCGCGGCAGCCGCGCGGTTCCTGCGTCTTTCGCGGTACCGCGAAAGGCTGACGTCGCGGCCCACGCGCGGGTCTACCCTGCGGCGATGCGGATCCACCCCCTCACGGTCGACGGGCTGACGGCCCTCGTGCCGACGACCGTCGCGTGCCTGCTCGGCGCCGAGGCCGCCACACAGGGATGGCCGCCGCTGGACGTGTTCGCCTGGACGCTGGTCGCCCTGGCCAACCTGCCGCTCGCGCTGCGCGGCCGCGCCCCGCTCACCGTCTTCGCCGTCGTCCACCTGTGCTGGACCCTCTACGTCACCTCCGGGTATTGGCCGGTGGTGAACTCGCCCGCCGCGATGGTCGCCCTGTACGCGGTGGCCGCCACCCGGTCCAACCGGGTCACCGGGGCGTGCGCCGCGCTGATGGGCGGTGTGTGGATCTACGCCGGAGCGATCAGCGACTCGGACGCGATGGCGTCCGTCGTGGGCCAGGCGATCGGATACCCGCTCGTGCTGTGGCGGTTCGGGTACGTCGCCCGCAGGACCGCCGGGCTGACCGTGCGTCTCCGCGCCGAACAGGCCGAGCGGGCCCGGCGCGAGGTCGCGGAGGAACGCGTGCGGATCGCGCGCGAGCTGCACGACGTGGTCGCCCACCACATGGCGGTGATCAACGTCCAGGCGGGCCTCGCCCGGTTCGTCTTCGACTCCGACGCCCGCACCGCGCGCGAGGCGCTCGCCACCATCGCCGACACCGGCGGCGAGGCGCTGGTCGAGCTCAGACGCATGCTGGGTCTGCTGCGCGCGGACGGCGCGGACGGCTCGGGGGAACACGGTGCCGCCACCGAGCCGACACCCGGCCTCGACCGGCTGGAGGAGATGGCGGAGCGGGTCCGCGCGGGCGGCGTCCCGGTCGACCTGAGGGTGCAGGGCCGGCCGAGATCGCTGCCACCCGGAGTACAACTGTGCGTCTACCGGGTGGTCCAGGAGGCCCTGACGAACGTGCTCAAGCACGCACCCGGCGCCGCCGCCACCGTCGAACTCACCTATCGGGCAGGCGAGATGGCGGTGTCGGTCACCGACGACGGGCGGTCGGAGGAACACGGAAGGGGGGCGGATCAGGACACAATGCCCGGACCTGGCGGCCATGGGTTGATCGGCATGCGCGAGCGGGCCAAGCTCTATGGGGGGACGATCGTCGTCGGCCCGCGGCGCGAGGGTGGATTCGGCGTGCATCTGACCCTGCCGACGTCGGAACGGACGGCACGCCGGGGAGACTCCGTCACGGGATGATCAGAGTGCTGGTGGTCGACGACCAGTTCCTCGTGCGCAGCGGGCTGGTCGCGCTGCTGCGCGCCGCCCCCGGCATGGAGGTCGTCGGGGAGGCCGCCGACGGGGCGGAGTCGGTGACCCTGGCCGCGAAGACGCGGCCGGACGTGATCCTCATGGACATCCGCATGCCCGGGATGACCGGGATCGAGGCGACCCGGCGGATCCTCGCCGAGGCGGCGGACCCGGCGCCCCGCGTCCTGATCCTCACCACCTTCGATCTCGACGAGTACGTCTACGGCGCCCTGCGGGCCGGCGCGGCCGGTTTCCTCCTCAAGGACGCGGGCCCGGAGCGGCTGCTGGCGGCGGTGACCGCCGTGCACGGCGGGGACTCCCTGTTCGCCCCGGTGGTCACCCGGCGGCTGGTGGAGGCGTTCACACAGCGGGCGGAGACCCCTTCGGCGGCCGCGAAGGCGCCGGCCGGACTGCGCGCGCTGACGAGCCGCGAGCTGGAGGTCCTCCGGCTGGTCGCCCGGGGCCTGACCAACGCCGAGGCCGCCGACCGCCTCTTCATCAGCGAGGCGACGGTGAAGACCCACCTCAACCGCGCCATGGCCAAACTGAGCGTGGCCAGCCGGGCCCAGGCGGTGGTACTGGCCTACGAGTCGGGCCTGGTCCGCCCCGGCGGCGAGCACTGACCGACGCCGGCCCCGCGGCGCGAGCACGCGCGGGGCGGGGGAGCAGGGCGTGGGGGCGGGGACCGAGTGGGGGTGGGGCAGAGGCGAGCAGGGCGTGTGGGCGTTGCGGGCGAGGAGAGGGTATTCCCGGCCCGCACTGGGTACGCTCGGCTGACATGGAGCACGAGGTGTTCGTTGCGGTTCCGGCCCGGCGGCTGCGGGCGGCGCTCGCCGACCCCGCACGGGTCGCCCGGGCGGTGCCCGGACTCCAGCAGGACCCGGGCGCCGAGCCCCTCGCCGGCCGGCTCAAGGTGCGCGTCGGCAGCCACTCCGTCACCTACCGCGGCACCCTGCGCGTCCTCGCCCGCGACGACGGGTCGTACGGTGTCGAGGGCGCCGCCACGGAGTCCCGTGGCACGGGCTCGGCGGAGATCGCGCTCGTCATCCGGCTGCGCGACACCGACGACGGTTCGGCCCTCGTCTTCGACGGCACCGCCTCGGCCGGTGGCCGGCTCACCGAACTAGCCCCGGACGCCGTACGCGCCGCGGTGATCCGGCTGGTGAACCGTTTCGCGGAGAATCTGGCGGCAGAGGCAGAGGCAGAGGCGGCGGAACCGGTGGAGCCCACCGCATCCCCCGAGCATGTCGAGTCCGCCGAGGCCCTGGCGACGGAGGACTTCGCCCCGCTGGCGACGGGCGACTTCGAGGCGTCACCGGACGCGGACGACGCGCCCGTACCGCCCCCGGAGGACGCCCCCTGGCCGCACCTTTCCGAACCCGGTCCCGTCGAGCACGTCTCCGTCTTCGACACCGAGGTCCCGCCGTCCTCCCTCGACCCCCTCGCCGAGGACGACGACCACGAGGCCGCGGCAGAAGAGTCGGACGAGAGAGAGGAAGCCGACGGCGCAGCCGAGGCCGGCGACGCGGACGACGGGGAAGACGAACCGGACCGTGACGACGAGGACATGTCCCTCGCCGAGGGCTTCGACGAGGCCGCCGAGCCCCCCGCCGAGGCGGCGCACGCACGGCGGACGATGATCGGGCGCAGCGCGGAGGAGGTGGACCACGCCCCGCCGCGCGGCCGCTACGCACCCGTGCCCGCACCGCTCACCGTCTCGGCCACGCCCACCCTGCGCTGGGCGGCTCCCGCCGCCGCGCTGGTCGTGGCCTCGGCGATCGTCGTGGGCCGGGCTCTCAGACGCCGCCGGTGACGACGCGGCACTCGCCACCGCGTGCGGGGCGGCGCGCGGAACGCCCTGTCGGCCGTGCCAGTAGCCTCGTCGCGTGAGTAACGAAGACATCACGCTGACCGCGGGCGACGCGGAAGCGACCGTGCAGCCGGGCAACGGCGGCCGCATCGGAGGGCTCCGGGTGGGCGGGCTCGAACTGCTCCGCCAGGGCGAGAGGTTCGGCTGCTTCCCGATGGTTCCCTGGTGCGGCCGGATCCGGGAGGGCCGGTTCCGGGACGGCGCCACCGTCCACCAGATGCCGCTCAACTCCCCGCCGCACGCCATCCACGGCACCGCCCGTGACGGTGCCTGGCACACGGCCCGCGTCTCGGCGGACGAGGCGGTGATCACGTACGACCTGGTCGACCCCTGGCCCTACCCCGGCCGGGTCACCCAGGTGGTCGCCCTCACCGAGGACTCCCTGACGCTGACGATGTCCGTGGAGACGTACGCCTCCTCCTTCCCGGCGCAGATCGGCTGGCACCCGTGGTTCCACCGCAACCTCGGCGGACCCGGCGCCCAGGACGTGCGGCTGGACTTCACCCCGGCCTGGCAGGAGGAGCGCGGCGACGACCACCTGCCCACCGGTCACCGCGTCGACCCGGGGCCCGGCCCGTGGGACGACTGCTTCGGCATGCCCGACGGCGTCGACGTCACGCTCACCTGGCCCGGGCAGCTGGAGCTGAAGGTGACCAGCCCCGAGAAGTGGGTCGTCGTCTACGACGAGCAGGAGGTCGCGGTCTGCGTGGAACCGCAGACCGGACCGCCCGACGGGCTCAACACCCACCCGCACCTGGTCACGCCCCTGGAACCGCTGGAGGCCACGACGACCTGGAGCTGGCGCCGCGCTTAAGCTGACTGCCATGAGTGACGTTCGCGGCGAGCTGCTGCAGCAGATCAAGGACAAGGCCGTGGTGCACGGCAAGGTGACGCTGTCGTCGGGCAAGGAGGCCGACTACTACGTCGACCTGCGTCGCATCACCCTCGACGGGGTGGCCGCCCCGCTGGTGGGTCAGGTCATGCTCGACCTGACCGCCGACCTGGACTACGAGGCGGTCGGCGGCCTCACCCTGGGCGCCGACCCGGTGGCCACCGCGATGCTGCACGCCTCCGCCGCGCGCGGCAGGACGCTGGACGCGTTCGTCGTGCGCAAGGCGGGCAAGGCGCACGGCTTGCAGCGTCGTATCGAGGGCGCCGAGGTCGCGGGCCGCAGGGTCCTCGCCGTCGAGGACACCTCCACCACCGGCGGTTCGGTCCTCACCGCCGTCGAGGCGCTGCGGGAGGCCGGCGCCGAGGTCGTCGGCGTCGCCACGATCGTGGACCGGGCGACGGGCGCCGCCGAGACGATCGCCGAGAAGGCGGGCGTGCCGTACGTGTTCGCGTACTCGAAGGACGACCTGGGCCTGGACTGAGGCACGGGTGGTGGCGTGGTCCGGAGCGGGATCCGGGCCGCACGACCCACCCCCACGGGCGGTCCGCGACCCGGCATCCACAGGTTGGAAGGGTGTCCGAAGCAACCGGCATCTTCTGCGAAGATGGGGCCGACGATGACGTCACTCCCTAGGTCAGGGCCGTAAACACGCAGAACGCACCCCGCACATACAAGGAGCGGACAGATGCCCATCGCAACCCCCGAGGTCTACAACGAGATGCTCGACCGGGCGAAGGCAGGCAAGTTCGCCTACCCGGCCATCAACGTGACGTCCTCCCAGACCCTGAACGCGGCACTGCGCGGGTTCGCGGAGGCGGAGAGCGACGGCATCGTCCAGATCTCCACCGGTGGCGCCGAGTTCCTCGGCGGCCAGTACAGCAAGGACATGGTCACCGGCGCCGTGGCCCTGGCCGAGTACGCGCACGTGCTCGCCGAGAAGTACCCGGTCAACATCGCGCTGCACACGGACCACTGCCCGCAGGGCAAGCTCGACGGGTACGTGCGTCCGCTGCTCGCGGTCTCCGAGGAGCGCGTCAAGGCCGGCCGCAACCCGCTGTTCCAGTCCCACATGTGGGACGGCTCCGCGGAGACCCTCGCCGACAACCTCGCCATCGCGCAGGAGCTGCTGGTCCGCACCGCCGCCGCCAAGATCATCCTCGAGGTCGAGATCACCCCGACCGGTGGTGAGGAGGACGGCGTCACCCACGAGATCAACGACAAGCTGTACACCACGGTCGACGACGCGATCCGCACCGCCGAGGCCCTCGGCCTGGGCGAGAAGGGCCGCTACCTGCTGGCCGCGTCCTTCGGCAACGTCCACGGCGTCTACAAGCCGGGCAACGTCGTGCTCCGGCCCGACCTGCTGAAGGAGCTCAACGAGGGTGTCGCGGCCAAGTTCGGCCGTCCCGCCGACAGCAAGCCGTTCGACTTCGTCTTCCACGGCGGCTCCGGCTCCACGGAGGAGGAGATCCGCACCGCGCTGGAGAACGGCGTGGTGAAGATGAACATCGACACCGACACCCAGTACGCCTTCACGCGTCCGGTCGCCGACCACATGTTCAAGAACTACGACGGCGTCCTGAAGGTCGACGGCGAGGTCGGCTCCAAGAAGACCTACGACCCGCGCACCTGGGGCAAGCTGGCCGAGGCGTCCATGGCGGCCCGCGTCGTGGAGGCCTGCGGCAACCTGCGCTCGACGGGCACGAAGATCAAGTAACGCGGCCGGCCCTCCCGGGGCCTCGCCCGTCTTCATCTGTCCGTGACGGATCCGGTGCGCCGAGCGCCGGGTCCGTCGCTCGTCTGGCCCCGTGGCGGCTGACGCGGGATGATCCCACCATGCCCGACATCCGGCTGTCGTCCGCACAGGGCAAGTGGATCCTGTTCACGACAGTGCTCGGCTCCAGCATGGCGATGCTGGACTCGACCGTCGTCAACGTGGCCCTGCCCCGCATCGGCCACGACCTGAACACGAGCCTCGCCACCCTCCAGTGGACGGTCAACGCCTACATGGTCACCCTGGCGGGCCTGATCCTCCTCGGCGGCTCCCTCGGCGACCTGTACGGCCGCCGCAGGATCTTCGTGCTCGGCGTGGTCTGGTTCGCCGTGGCGTCCCTGCTGTGCGGCATCGCCCCCGGCTCCACCCTGCTCGTGGCCGCCCGCGCCCTGCAGGGCATCGGCGGCGCCCTGCTGACCCCCGGCTCCCTCGCCCTGATCCAGGCCTCCTTCCACCCCGACGACCGGGGCCGGGCCGTGGGCCTGTGGTCCGGGTTCGGTGGCATCGGCGCGGCGGTCGGCCCCTTCCTCGGCGGCTGGCTGGTGGACGGCCCGGGCTGGCGCTGGGTCTTCCTGCTCAACGTCCCGCTCGCCCTGCTCTGCGTCCCCGTCGCCCTGCGGCACGTCCCCGAGTCGACCGGCGGCGTCGCCCCGGCCGGGCCCGGCGGAGCCGGCGCGGCGGCCGGGAAGGCCCGCGCCCACGGTCACTTCGACGTGCTGGGCGCCACCCTCGGCGCCGTCTCCCTCGCCCTGGTGACGTACGCCCTGATCGAGGCCCGCGGCGGCTCACTGGCCGTCGCGCTGACCGCCATCGCCGGAGTGGCCGCCGCCGTCGCCTTCGTCCAGGTCGAGAAGCGGGTGCCCGACCCGATGATGCCGCTCGGCATCTTCGCCTCCCGCCAGTTCACGGCGGTCAACCTGGTCACCCTGTGCGTCTACGCGGCCTTTGGCGGCTTCTTCTTCCTCACCACGCTCCAGCTCCAGGTCGTGGCCGGCTACTCGCCGCTGCAGGCGGGCACCGCCCTGCTGCCCACGACCGTGCTCATGCTGCTGTTCTCGGCCGGCTCGGGCGCCCTCGCCGACCGGATCGGGCCGCGTGTCCCGCTCACCGTCGGCCCACTGCTGTGCGCGGGCGCGATGCTGCTGATGCTGCGCGTCGGGAAGGACGCGGACTACGTCACCGACGTCCTGCCCGCCCTGCTGGTCATGGGCGCCGGCATGGTCGTCCTGGTCGCCCCGCTGACCGCCACCGTCCTCGCCTCGGTCGACACCTCCCGGGCGGGCCTGGCCAGCGGCATCAACAACGCGGCGGCCCGCGCGGCCGGCCTGATCGCGGTGGCCGCGCTGCCGCTGCTGGCCGGGATGGGCCCGGAGGCGTACCGCTCGGCCGACGCCTTCGACGCCGCGTTCCGGCGGGCGATGCCGATCATCGCGGCGGTGCTGGTGGCCGGGGCGATCCTCGCCTTCGCGACCGTGCGCCGCCCCGGCCCCGCGTGCCGCCGCCCCGAGTGCCGCACCCACGGCCTCGTGACGACCCCGCCGCTGGAACCGGACCCGCGGGCCTGAGCCGAGGGCTGCCGGGCGGGCGCACCACGCCCGCCGGGATGCCGCAGACTGAAGCCATGAGTATTCACGAGAACCTTCTCGGCGGTCCGCCCCCCACCCATCTGCCCGACGACCCGGAGCCCCGCGAGCTCCTCGCGCAGGGCACCTCGCCCGCCGACGTCGCGGCGCGGTACCCGGCGTCCTCGCTGGCCTGGGCACAGCTGGCCGACGACGCCTTCGAGCGGGGCGCGGCCGTGGAGTCGTACGCGTACGCCCGTACCGGCTACCACCGCGGTCTGGACGCCCTGCGGCGCAACGGGTGGAAGGGCCACGGCCCGATCCCCTGGGAGCACGAGCCCAACCGCGGTTTCCTGCGCGCCCTGCACGCCCTCGCCCGCGCCGCGCAGGCGATCGGCGAGCAGGAGGAGTACATGCGCTGCTCGCAGTTCCTGAAGGACTCCTCCGAGACGGCCGCTCAGACTCTGGGCTGAGCCGCACGCCGGGACGTACGCGGGGACACGCGGCGACACGCGGGACGCAGGACGCAGGTGGACCGCGCCGCCCGTGACCCGGCCTCGTGCGTCACCGGTCCGCCTGCGTGACCTGGCCCGTCTGTGTGATCAGACGGGCCTTGCGATCTCCGTGGGTGTTGCGCAGGATGCGGGTGGGGACCGGGGCCCCCGTGCCGGCATCGGCAGGGGCGGACCGCTACCCGGAGTACATGCAGGAGACAGCGATGTCCCACCAGGCTCACCCGACCCCTCGGCCCGACGAGACCGCTGAGCCCGAGACCCCGCATCTCGACTTCGAGGGCACGACGCCGTACGAGGACTACGTCAAGGCGGACGTGCTCACCCACCTCCAGCACACCCTCTCCGACGATCCCGGAGAGATGGTCTTCCTGGTCACCACCCAGGTCATGGAGCTGTGGTTCACCGTCATCGTCCATGAGTGGGAGACCGCGGCCGCAGCCCTGCGCGCCGACGACGTGCCGTCGGCGATCGCCGCGCTGAAGCGGTCCGTACGCGAGCTGGAGGCGCTGAACGCCTCCTGGAAGCCGCTCGGACAGCTCACCCCGGCCCAGTTCAACAGCTACCGCGGCGCCCTCGGCGAGGGCTCCGGATTCCAGTCGGCGATGTACCGCCGGATGGAGTTCCTGCTCGGTGAGAAGTCCGCGTCGATGCTCGTCCCGCACCGGGGCGCGCCCCGCGCCCACGCCGAACTGGAGAAGGCGCTGCACGAGCCGAGCCTCTACGACGAGGTGCTGCGGCTGCTCGCCCGGCGCGGGCACGCGGTCCCGGACACCGTCCTGCACCGCGACGTGTCGCTGCGCTACGAGCCGTCCGAGCAGGTGGAGGCCGTCTGGACGGAGCTCTACGCCGGCGACGAGGACGCCGAACCCGCCCGGCTCGGCGAGGCCTTGACGGACGTGGCGGAACTGGTGTGGCGCTGGCGCAACGACCACCTGGTCGCCACCCGCCGCGCGATGGGCGCCAAGCAGGGCACCGGCGGCTCCGCCGGGGTGGCCTGGCTGGAGAAGCGGGCGCAGAAGAACGTGTTCCCCGAGCTGTGGACGGCGAGGTCCCATGTCTGAACCGGCACTGCGCGCGGAGAAGCTGGACGCCGCCGACGAACTGGCGTCGGTGCGTTCGCGGTTCGTGCTGGACGACGTGGTGTACCTGGACGGCAACTCGCTCGGCGCGCTGCCCGCGAACGTCCCCGGCCGGGTCGCCGACGTGGTCCGCCGTGAGTGGGGCGAGCTGCGCATCCGCTCCTGGGAGGAGAGCGGCTGGTGGACGGCGCCCGAGCGGATCGGTGACACGATCGCCGGGCTGGTCGGCGCGGCACCGGGCCAGATCGTGGTCGGCGACTCCACGAGTGTCAACGTGTTCAAGGCGCTCGTGGGCGCCGTACGGCTCGCGGGCGGGGGCCGGGACGAGATCCTGGTGGACGCCACGACGTTCCCCACGGACGGGTACATCGCCGAGTCGGCGGCCCGGATGACGGGGTGCGCGCTGCGCCCGGTGGCCCCGGTCGAGGTGCCGGAGGCGGTGAGCGACCGCACGGCGGCCGTGCTGCTCAACCACGCCGACTACCGCACCGGCCGGCTGCACGACCTGCCGTCGCTCACGGCGGCGGTGCGGGCGGTGGGCGCCGTGTCGGTGTGGGACCTGTGCCACACGGCGGGTGCGCTGCCGGTGGGGCTGGACGAGCACGGAGTCGACCTCGCGGTGGGCTGCACCTACAAGTACTTGAACGGGGGCCCGGGCGCACCGGCGTACCTGTACGTCCGCCGCGACCTGCAGGACCGTTTCGACTCCCCGCTGCCGGGCTGGAACTCGCACGTGGAACCCTTCGGCATGCGGCCGTCCTTCGAGCCGGCGGCGGGCGCGCTCCGCGGCCGGGTCGGCACCCCGGACATCCTCTCCATGCTCGCCCTGGAGGCGGCGCTCGAAGTCTGGGAGGGCGTGACGGTGACGGCGGTCCGCGCCAAGTCCCTCGCCCTGACGGACTTCTTCCTGGAGTGCGTCGAGGCGTACGTGCCAAAGGGCCTGGTGGAGTCCCTGACCCCGCGGGCGCACGCGGAGCGTGGCAGTCAGGTGGCGCTGCGCTGCCGGGACGCGGGTGAGGTGATGAAACGCCTGATCGACCGGGGAGTGGTGGGCGACTTCCGCTACCCGGACGTGCTCAGGTTCGGTTTCACCCCGCTGTATGTGGGTTTCGGGGACGCGGAGCGGGCCGCGAGAGTGCTGGGGGAGGTGCTGCACCCGGCGTGAGAGCCGGACGCCGGGACGCCGGGACGGTCCGGGGCGTGAAGCGGTGCGGGGTGCCGCCGTCGCGGCGGCACCCCCACGGACGAACACCCACGTCATCGTCCTGATACCGTCACCGCCATCTCACCTGGTCCGCCGAACCCCGTTACACCGCTGAGAGGTTGGAGCATGCCGGACGCCGCCGCTGCCAGAGCCGCCGCCGAAGAGGAGTCCGCCTTCTCGCACGCGATCGTGGACCCCGACGGCACCGCCGCGTACGGCGCCCACCCCGACCAGGTGATCGACTTCTACGCCCCTCGTGCCACCGCACCCGCCCTGTCCCCGCTGGTCGTCGTCCTGCACGGCGGGGCCTGGCGGGCGCCGTACGACCGTCGGCACATCACCCCGTTCGCGGCCTTCCTCGCCCGTCGGGGCTTTGCCGTGGCCAACGTCGAGTACCGGCGTGGCGGCGCCGGCCCGGACGGCGCGGTGCAGGACGCGGTGGCGGGCCGCTGGCCGGAGACGTTCGACGACGTGGCGGCCGCGCTGGACGCGCTGCCCGCGCTCGTACGGAAGGTGCTGCCGCAGGCGGACACGCGGCGCACGGTGATCACCGGCCACTCCGCGGGCGGTCACCTGGCCCTGTGGGCGGCGGCCCGGCACGTCCTGCCCGCCGACGCGCCCTGGCGCACCGACCGGCCCGCGCCGCTGCGGGGCGTGGTGGCGCTCGCGCCGATCGCGGACTTCGCGGTCGCCGGGAAGCTGAACGTGTGCGGCGGTGCGGCGCTGCAACTGCTCGGAGGCGCGGACGAGTTCGACGTACGGCGGCCGTATGCCGACCCGGCCCTGCTGCTGCCGACGGGCATCGCGACCACGCTGGTGCAGGGGCGTGCGGACGTGGACGTTCCGGAGGAGGTGGCCGAGTCGTACACGGAGGCGGCGGCCAAGGCAGGCGAGGTCGTCGGGCTGACCCTGCTGGAGGACGTCGGCCACTTCCCGCTGATCGACCCGGCGGCGGACGCGTGCGCGGTGGTGGCGGAGGAGATCGCGCAGCTGGCGTGGTGAGCCGCCGAACCCGGGGGTGTCAGACCCGTAGTACCTGAGAGCTACGGCACGGAACAGCTCTCGGGCGGGACGCGGACGACGCGGCCGGATCCGTAATTTCCCCTCTGGACGAGCCCGACGGGCGGGCGGAGCGGAGGGGGAGACCAGCCATGGGGCTTGGGCGGACGACCGTCGTCGAGCAGAAGCAGGGGCAGGGGTGGGAGCAGGGGGAAGAGAGTGAGCGGGAGCAGGGGGAAGAGAGTGAGCGGGAGCCGGTAGCGCGGGAGCGGGGGGACGGTTGCGCGGGCCGGGCTGTCGACCCCGCCCCAGGGCGCGCTCGGCGGTGGGGCCGGGGGCTCCGTGCCCTCCTCGCGGGCCTCGTCGCCGCGGCCGTGGTGGTGCCGCTCTCGGCCGCGGCCCGCCCCCGGATCCCTGCCCCGGCCCCGGCCGTCCTTCCCGCCCCGACGCGGGCCGGCCTGGACGCGGCCTACGCGGCCAACCGGGCGAACGCCGAGCAGGCGGCCCGCATGGCCGCGGCGCACGGGGACGCGCACCGCGCGGCCGTGGACCGGGAGCTGGCGGCGCCCTCGCACCGGCTGCTCTTCTTCGACGGCCGGGGCCCGGGCCGTGCCGTGGAGGTGATCGGCGACCTGGCGCACGCGGACCGCGTCGCGGTCCTCGTCCCCGGCTCGGACACCTCGCTGGACACCTACGACCGCTTCCGCGCGGGCGCGTCGGCGCTCTCCCGCGAGCTCAGCCGGGAGGCCCGCGCCGCGACGCGCACGGCGGTCGTCGCCTGGCTCGGCTACCGGACGCCGGGCACGATCAGCACCACGGTCCTCACCACCGGCCGCGCGAAGCAGGCGGCCCCGCCTCTGCGCCGGTTCGTACGCGAGCTGCGGGGCGTGACGGGCCGCGGCCCGCGCGTCACGCTGGTGTGCCACTCCTACGGCACGGTGGTGTGCGGACGAGCCGCCGCCGGTCTGGACGTGAACGACATCGTCCTCCTCGGCAGCCCCGGCACCGGTGCCGACTCCGTGCGGGCGCTGCACACCCGGGCCCGGGTCTGGGCGGCGCGCGGCGCCGACGACTGGGTGGCGCACGTGCCGCATGTCGACGTGGACCTCCTCGGTACGACCGTCGGCTTCGGCACCGACCCCATGGACCCGGCCTTCGGTGCCCGTACCTTCCCGGCCGGACAGGGCGGTCACAGCGCCTACTTCACCCCCGGCTCCCCGTCCCTGACCAACCTGACCCGGATCGTCCTGGGCGCCACGAAGGAGGTGCGAGGTGACTGACGTGCTGACCCGTGCGCGAGACGCGGCCCGGCACGCCGACGCCGCCACTCCCGCGCACCGCGACCGGGCCGTGGACGCGCTGCGGGCGCTGGCCATCCTCGGCGTGGTCCTCGGGCACTGGCTGGTCACGGCGCTGGTCGCGGACACCGGCGGCGGAGCGCACCGCGCGCTGCACACCGCCAGCCCCCTCCAGCGCATGCCCTGGCTGGCCCCCGTCTCCTGGGTCTTCCAGACCCTCGCCGTGTTCTTCCTCGTCGGCGGGCATGTGGCGACCCGCGGCTACGCGTCGGCCCGCGCCCGCGGCACCGGCTACCCGCGATGGCTCCACGCCCGGCTGTCCCGCCTGTTCAAGCCGGTCGCCGCCGTCCTGGGCCTCTGGACGGTCGCCGCGGCCGCCCTCCTCCTGACCGGGGCGGACCCGGGCACCGTGCGCACCCTCGTCAAGCTGGCCCTGTCCCCCATGTGGTTCCTCCTGGTCTTCGCCGTACTGACGGCGGCGACTCCGCTGCTGACCCGGCTCAACCCGTTGTGGCCTCTGGTGGTCGTTCTGCATGTGGACCTCCTTCGTTTCGGCTTCGGGGCGCCCGGCTGGCTCGGCTGGCTGAACCTGCCCGCGGGCTGGCTCGTGCCGTACACGCTCGGCGCGGCCTGGACCCGTGGCGAACTCCGGCGCCGCCGCGCCGGCTGGCTCCTGCTGACCTGTGGGGCGGCGGCCACGGCGGGCCTCGTCGCCTGGGCGGGCTATCCGGCGTCGATGGTCGGCGTGCCGGGCGCCACGGTCTCCAACCTCGACCCGCCGACCCTGGCCGCCGTCACCTTCGGGCTGGCCCAGTGCGGCCTGGCGCTGCTGGTGCGCGAGCATCTGGGCCGCGCGATGCGGCGTCCGCTCGCCTGGGCGGCCGTGGCCCTGGTCAACCTCTCCGCGATGACGATCTTCCTGTGGCACCAGACGGCGCTGATGGCGACCACGGCCACGGGCCTGCTCGCGGGCCGCCTCCCCGGCCTGCACACCCTTCCCGACTCCCTGGGCTGGGTGGTGGCCCGGCTGGCCTGGCTCCCGGTGTTCGCGCTGGTCCTGGCCGTGTGCTGGGCGGCGTTCCGCGGATACGAGCGGGCCGGCGGCCGGCGTCGTTCCCTGGTGGTGCGGTCCCGTCGTCCCGGGACGGCTCACCCGTCCGGCCCTAGGGTGGACGCGTGATGCGAAGGGGGAACCTCGTCCGGCGAGGGCTGCGGGTGCTGCGTGAGGACCTGTGGACCGTGCGGGCGGATCCACTGCCCCCCTCGGTGTGGCTGCGCTGGCTGCCGCACGGGATCGTGTGGGTGGCCGCGCTCGGCGTCCTGATCGGTGCCACGGCCCAGCTCCAGGACAACGGCCATGTGGCCCCCGGGACGGCGTTCCTGATCGCGCTCGGCCAGAGCGGTGCGATGGTGCTGGCCCTGTGGCGGCCCGTTCCGGCGTGGTGGCTGTCGACGGCGGCGATGCTGCTGGGAGCGGTCGCGGTCCACGGGCCGCTGTTGTCGGGGCGGGCGAGAGACTTCCAGTGGCCGTGGACGGCCGCGGGGATCGTCGCCCACCTGTTCGTCCTGCTGCTGCTCTCCCTGCGGGTCCGCACCCGCGTCGCCGCGGAGGCTTTGGGGTTGACCATGCTGGTCACCTACGCCCTCCAGGGCCTGTGGGGCGCGGCGAACTACGCGTCCACCGGGGTGCTCGGTGTGGTCCTGTCCGCGGTCGTGGTGGTGCTGGGCACCGCGCTGCGCGGCCGCCGCGTGGCCCGTGCGGAACTGGTGCAGCAGACCACGCTCACCGCCGAGGAACGGGCCCGCCGCACTCTGCTGGAGGAACGCAGTCGCATCGCCCGCGAGCTGCACGACGTGGTCGCCCATCACATGTCGGTCATCTCCATCCAGGCCCAGGTGGCCCCGCATCTGACGGAGAACCCGTCCGAGGAGCTGAAGGAGAACCTCGCCGGGATCCGGCAGAACGCGCTGGAGGCACTGGCCGAACTGAGACGGGTGCTCGGCGTGCTGCGCTCGGAGAACCCCGAGGACCCCTACGGTCTCGGCGAGTCCGGCGGCCGGGCCGCGCCGCAGGCCCCGCAGCCCACCCTCGACCGCCTGGACGCCCTCGTCGAGAACACCCGCACCGCCGGCCTGGCGGTCACCCTGGACGTCGAGGACACCCGACGGGAGACCCAGCCGTATCCGCCCGGCGTGGAGCTGTCGGCGTACCGCATCGTGCAGGAGGCGCTCAGCAACGCCCTGCGGCACGCTCCGGGCTCGGCGGTCCGCGTGGAGGTCACCCATGTCCCCGACGGCCTGTTCCTGAGCGTGGTCAACTCCCGTCCGCGGCACCCGGCGCCGCCCTCGCCGGGCGCCGGGCACGGGCTGCTCGGGATGCGCGAACGGGCGGCGATGCTGGGCGGCCATGTCACCGCCGCCAGGACGCTGCACGGCGGTTTCGCGGTGTCGGCCTTCCTGCCCCGTGACGGCACTGCCCCGCTCGCCGCCGCGGCCGACGCGCGCGCCCTGCCCGTCCTGCACACCGACTTCACCACCCCGGGCAACGCACCCGTCGTCGACGTCGAACCACAGGCCGTGCCCGGGAGCCCCGAGGATTCGCCGGCTCCGCCGGCCCTCGGCCCACGCGCTCCCGGTCCACCCCATCCGACAGGAGAAGACCACCCTTGACTTCCTCCCCCTCGTGAACGAGGGGGATTCCTACGGCTCGCGCCGTGGGGTTTTCTGCTTCACTGCCGACTGCCCGCCCGGAGTTCTCCGTTGAGGTCTTACACCGGCTCCACAGACAGACACCGCCCGCCCGGCGGCCAGAAGGTTCTTCGCCGCGTTCACGTCCCGGTCATGGGCCGTGCCACAGCTGTCACACGTCCACGTGCGGACGTTCAGCGGCATCTCCAGCTGGAGGGCGCCGCAGTGGGAGCACAGCTTGGAGGAGGGGAAGAAGCGGTCCACCGCGACCACTTCCCGCCCGTACCAGCCGGCCTTGTACTCCAGCATGCTCCGGAACTGCGACCACGCGGCATCGCTGATGGCGCGGGCCAGGCTTTGGTTCTTGACCATGGTGCGCACGGTCAGATCCTCGATCACGAGCGTTTGGTTCTCACGCACGAGTCTAGTGGTCAGTTTGTGCAGCACATCGCGCCTGCGGTCGGCGATCCGAGCGTGGATCTTTGCGACCTTCGCCCGGGCCTTGCGCCGGTTGGCGCCTTCCCCTTTGGCTTTGCGGGACAACTCCCGCTGGGCCTTGGCCAGGCGCTCGCGGTCACGGCGCTCGTGTCGGGGGTTGGCGATCTTCTCCCCGGTCGAGAGGGTGAGCAGGTGGTCCAGGCCGACGTCGATGCCGACGGCCGTATCGGTGGCCGCGAGCGGCTTCACCCGCGCATCCTCGCACAGCAGCGAGACGAACCAGCGTCCCGCGCCATCGCGGCTCACGGTCACCGTGCTCGGCGATGCCCCGTCGGGCAGGGGGCGGGACCAGACGATGTTCAGCGGGTCGGTCATCTTCGCCAGCCTCAGAGAGCCGTCACGGTACCGGAACGCCGAGGAGGTGTACTCCGCGCTCGCACGGGACTTCTTCTTCGCCTTGAAACGCGGGTACTTGGCGCGTTTGGCGAAGAAGTGCGCGAAGGCGGCCTGCAGGTGCCGCAGCGCCTGCTGCAGTGGAACGGAGGAGACGTCGTTGAGAAAGGCCAGCTCCTCGGTCTTCTTCCACGCGGTCAGCATGGCCGAGGTCTGGTTGTAGTTGACCCGCTCCTGCCGCACCCAGGCCTCGGTACGGGCCGCGAGCGCCATGTTGTAGACCTTGCGCACGCATCCGAACGTGCGCGACAGCTCGGCTGCCTGCGCATCGGTCGGATAGAAGCGGTACTTGAACGCCCGCTTCACGTGAGTGGCCATGGCTCACAAACTAGCACGGCAACTTGTGACCATGGTGGGGTAGTTGATGGTGGACACCGATCCGCCCGGAGGGCGAACCGGCCTTCCTGCCCTGCTCCGCAGGAGTCCGTTTCCTCCCCCGCCTGAAGGCGGGGGTATCCACGGAGGAATTCCGATGACGAGTGGCAGCATCCGCGTACTCATCGCCGACGACCAGCAGATGGTCCGGCAGGGCTTCACCGTGCTGCTCAACACCCAGCCGGACATCGAGGTGGTCGGTCAGGCCGTGCACGGTCTGGACGCCGTCGCCCAGGTCGCCGAACTCGCGCCGGACGTCGTGCTGATGGACATCCGCATGCCCGAGCTCAGCGGCATCGAGGCCACCCGCCGCGTCACCACCGAGACGCCGGGCACCAGGGTCCTGGTGCTCACCACCTTCGACCTCGACGAGTACGTGTACGACGCGCTGTGCGCCGGGGCCTCCGGCTTCCTGCTGAAGGACGCCTCCGCCGACCAGCTGGCGGAGGCCGTGCGGGTGGTCGCCGCCGGTGACGCCCTGCTGGCGCCGGCGATCACCCGCAAGCTGATCGCCGAGTTCTCCCGGATGAACGACAGACCCCGCGCCCCGCTGAAGGAGCGGGTCGGCGACCTGACCGAGCGTGAGACGGAAGTGCTGACGCTGATCGCGCACGGCCTGTCGAACGCGGAGATCGCCGAGCACCTCGTCGTCGCCGAGCAGACCGTGAAGACGCACGTCGGCCGCATCCTGGTGAAGCTGGGCCTGAGGGACCGCACCCAGGCCGCGGTCTTCGCCTACGAGTCGGGACTGGTGCGCCCCTCCGGGTACTGAACGCGGGGGCGGCCTCGGGCCGCGGACGGACACGGACGGACTTGGACGGGCTCGGGAGCACCCGTAGTACCTGAGAGGGAGGCCGAAGGACCCCCCTCACTGGGGACGACCGCGACACCCGCGGACGCCTACCGTTCTCAGCGTGACCGAGAAGACGCACACGCAGACGGCGCCGGACGGCGCGTTCGACCCGCACGAGGGGCGCAGCCCCGAGTACCGGTTGGTCGTGAACGCGCTGAGCGGGCTGCGGCAGGACCTGTTCCACGACGCCTTCGCCTACCGCCCTCTGCACCGCAGGAGTGTCGACGGCCGCCTGGCCGGGTGGTTGTCCGGCCGCACCCGGGAGTACGCGGCCTGGGCTCCGCACCTGCTGGTCGCGGGCGTCGGCGTGCTGGCCATGCTCACCGCCTGGATCAGCGCCGACGACGGCCTGTGGGCGCCGATGGCCGCCCTGCTGGCCCTGGTGCCGGTGCTTCTCACCCTGGTCCGCCCGGTCGGCGCGTTCTGGCTGTCGTTGGCGGCGGGAGCCGTCACATCGGTGGCCGCCGACACCTTCGGCGACTGGCCGTGGCAGCCCGGCAGCTTCCTCTCGCACCTGACGGTGCTCACGGTCGTGGCGATACGCACCCGGCCGCGCACAGCGGGATGGATGTGGCTGCTCACCGCTCTGTACGCCGTCGTCGTCGAGGGCGTGTTCGGCTACCACTTCAGCAACGACTCCGCGCCCATGCTGGTCGTGTCCGCCGTGGCCCTGCTGGCCGTCACCGTCTGGCACATACGCCGGGAGGCCGAGCAGACGGTGACCGCCCAGCAGACAGTGACCGCTCACGAGCGGTCCCGCCGCACGCTGCTGGAGGAGCGCACCACGATCGCCCGCGAACTGCACGACGTGGTGGCTCACCACATGTCCGTGGTCGCCATCCAGGCCGAAGCGGCGCCCTACCGGGTGCAGGATCCTCCGCCGGAACTGGAGAAGGCCTTCGCCACGATCCGGGAGAACGCGGTGGCGGCCCTCACCGAACTGCGCCGCGTCCTCGGAGTCGTCCGGGCGGAGGACTACGAGGCTCCGGAGGCCCCGCAGCCCACCCTCGCCGACCTCGACACGCTGCTGGCCAACGTCCGGGAGGCAGGCCTGAAGGTGGAGAAGGCGGTGACGGGTGCGGTGCGGGAGCTTCCGCAGGGCGTGGAGCTGTCGGCGTACCGGATCGTCCAGGAGGCCCTGAGCAACAGCCTGCGGCACGCACCCGGCGCGAGCGCCCGGGTCGAGATCGGCTATGTGCTCGGCGGCCTGGGCCTGCGCATAGTCAACGGTCCGCCGCCCGAGCCGTCCCGGATCCAGCCCTCGCCCGGAGCGGGGCACGGCATCACCGGCATGCGGGAGCGCGTCTCCATGCTGAGCGGCGAGATGACGGCCGGCCCGGTGGACGGCGGGGGGTACGAGGTGGCGGTGTTCCTGCCGGTTCCGACGGTGATCGAGGGCGAGGCATGACCATCCGTGTGCTGATCGCGGACGACCAGATGATGGTGCGCGAGGGCTTCTCGGTCCTGCTGAACGCGATGCCGGGCATCGAGGTCGTCGGGGAGGCGGTCAACGGCCGTCAGGCAGTGGACCGCGTCCGTGAACTCGCCCCGGACGTGGTCCTGATGGACATCCGCATGCCGGAGCTGAACGGCATCGAGGCGACGAAGGAGATCGTGGCCGCCGGCGGGGCGTCGAAGGTGCTGGTGCTCACCACCTTCGACCTGGACGAGTACGTCTACCAGGCCCTGCGCGCGGGTGCTTCGGGCTTCCTGCTGAAGGACGCCTCCGCACGCCAACTGGCCGAGGGCGTCAGAGTGGTGGCCGCCGGCGAGGCGCTTCTCGCGCCCTCGGTGACCAAGCGGCTGATCACGGAGTTCTCGAAGCTGCCCGAGGCCCCTCGGCTCATGCCGTCCGCGCAGGCGGCGTACGGCGATCTGACCGAGCGGGAGACGGAGGTGCTGGTGCTCATCGCGCAGGGCCTGTCCAACGCGGAGATAGCCGGGCGCCTGGTGGTGGCCGAGTCGACGATCAAGACCCATGTCAGCCGGATCCTGGTGAAGCTGGGCCTCAGGGACCGGACGCAGGCGGCGGTGTTCGCCTACGAGGCGAGACTGGTGACGCCGGGATAGGGCGCCGGGGGAGAGGGACCCACCTGGTCAGGGGGTGCCTCCGGTCGGGAGTCCCCGGTCACGGGGCCCCTGGTCAGGACGGGGGACGCCGGGCTAGCGTCCGTGTATGGCCGCTCCTTCCGCCCCCTCCGCTTCGTCCGGTCTCCCGTTCGACCCCTGGGACCCGGCCTTCGTCTCGGACCCCTGTCCCGCCTACGCCGAACTGCGTGCCCGGGGCCGTGTGCTCTACTACGAGCCGAGCGACCAGTGGCTCGTGCCGCACCACGCGGACGTGTCGGCGCTGCTGCGGGACCGCCGGCTGGGCCGGACCTACCAGCACCGGTTCTCGCACGAGGACTTCGGCCATACGCCGCCTCCGCCGGAGCACGAGCCGTTCCACGTCCTCAACGACCACGGGATGCTCGACCTGGAGCCACCGGACCACACCCGGATCCGGCGCCTGGTGTCGAAGGCGTTCACCCCGCGGACGGTGGAACGCCTGAAGCCGTACGTCCACCGGCTGGCGAACGATCTGGTCGCCGCGCTGGTGGAGGCGGGCGGCGGTGATCTGCTGACGGACGTCGCCGAACCGCTGCCCGTCGCCGTGATCGCCGAGATGCTCGGCATCCCCGAGTCGGACCGCTCGCAGTTGCGGCCCTGGTCGGCGGACATCTGCGGGATGTACGAGCTGAACCCGTCCGAGGAGACGGCGAGGAGGGCGGTGCGGGCCTCGGTGGAGTTCTCGGACTACCTACGGGAGCTGATCGCGGCCCGCCGCCGGGAACCGGGCGAGGACCTGATCTCGGGGCTGATCGCCGCCCACGACGAGGGCGACCGGCTCACGGAGCAGGAGATGATCTCCACGGCCGTGCTGCTCCTCAACGCCGGTCACGAGGCCACGGTGAACGCGACGGTCAACGGCTGGTGGGCGCTCTTCCGCAACCCGGACCAGCTGGCCGCCCTGCGCGCGGACCACTCCCTGATCCCGTCCGCCGTCGAGGAGCTGATGCGCTACGACACTCCGCTCCAGCTCTTCGAGCGGTGGGTGCTGGACGAGATCGAGATCGACGGCACCACGATCCCGCGGGGTGCGGAGATCGCCATGCTGTTCGGTTCGGCCAACCACGACGCCGAGGTCTTCACCGATCCCGAGCGGCTGGATTTGACCCGGCGGGACAACCCGCACATCTCCTTCAGCGCGGGCATCCACTACTGCATCGGCGCCCCGCTGGCCCGGATCGAGCTGGCGGCCTCCATGGCGGCCCTGCTGGAGCGGGCTCCGGCCCTCACCCTGGCGGCCGAGCCGGAGCGCAAGCCGAACTTCGTGATCCGGGGGCTGAGGGGGCTGAGCGTGGCGGTGGGCTGAGGAGCACGGCCTGCCCGGGCCGTGCGGTCAGGGACGTGTCCGGGGCCGCCTTGGAGGTCAGGTCGTCATGTCGCGCCGGCGCAGTCCCACCAGCCCCACCGCCACCAGGGCGAGAGCGACCACGGTCAGCATCACCACCGGCCCCCAGGCCATCCCCCCGCCCGGCAGCTTCGGGAGGTGGCCGAAGGGAGAGATGTCCAAAATCGGCTGCGGCACGTCCAGGGCCGGGCCGACCCAGCCCAGCAGGAGCACGGCGCCGGCCACGCCCCACGCCGCCACCGCGGCTCGCGGGAGCACGCCGTACAGCAGCACCGCGAGGCCTCCGATCACCCAGATCGCGGGGACCTGGACCAGGCAGGCACCCAGGATCGGCCCGACCCGCTCGCCGTAGCCGACGGCGAAGCCGAGGCCGGCGAGGAGCATGATCCACACCGAGCCGCCGAAGGCGACGGCGAGGTGTCCGGCGGCCCAGCGCAGCCGGCCGACCGCGTTCGCGAGCAGGGGTTCCGCCCGGCCGGAGGTCTCCTCGCCGTACAGCCGCAGCACCGAGGCCACGACGTACAGTGCGGCGATCAGTCCGAGCATCCCCACCATCGAGGCGAGGAAGGCGTCCGTCAGCCCCGACTGGCCGCCCATCCGCTGGAAGATCTCACGGGCGTTGTCGTTGTCGCGGACCAGGTCGGCCGCCCCGTCCGTCAGTCCGCCGTAGACGATCCCCGCCACGAAGAACCCGATGCTCCAGCCGAGCACGCCGCCGCGCTGGAGCCGCCAGGCCAGCGCGGCGGCGGTGCCGAGGCGGCCGGCGGCCGGTCCCGGCCGGGTGGGCAGGAAACTCATGCCCACGTCCCGGCGCCCCGCCAGCCCGTACGCCAGCGCGCCCTGCACGGCCGTGGCCGCCGCGAACAGCAGCAGCACCCACCAGCGTTCGCCGGCGAAGGACCGCTGGTTCTCCAGCCAGCCCAGCGGCGACAGCCAGGTCAGCACCGAAGACCCGTCGTCGGCGGCGGAGTCGCCGGCCGCGCGCAGCACGAAGGCCGCTCCCAGGACCGCCGCCGTCATCCCGCGGGCCAGGCGCGCGCTCTCGGTGAGCTGGGCGGCGATGGCCGCCGTCGTGGCGAAGACCATGCCGACTCCGGCGAGGCCGAGCCCGAAGGACAGGGCACCCGAGGCCCCCTGCCCGGCCAGGCCGACTGTGACCAGCAGGGCCGTCAGGGCGTTCGCCACGGCCGCCGCCAGCAGCGCCGCCGTGAGGGAGGCGCGGCGGCCGACCATGCCCGAGGCCACCAGTTCCTGGCGGCCGCTCTCCTCCTCGTCCCGGGTGTGCCGTACGACGACCAGCAGGCTCGTCACGGCGGCGAGCGCGGCGGCGAACACGCCCACCCGCCAGGCGGTCAGCGCGCCGATCGAGGTGTCGAAGACCGGGCCGATCAGGGCGCGGAAGGCGGCGTTGGTCTCCATCTGGCGCACCAGGTCGGCGCGTTCGGCCGCGGTGCCGTACAGGCCCTTCAGGGTGTTCGGCATGGAGAGCACCATGAGTGCGTTCACCGCGGTCCAGGCGGGGATCAGCACCCGGTCGCGGCGCAGGGCGAAGCGCAACAGGGTCCCGGTGCCGGCGAGTTGGCGTGTACCGCGCGGCGTGGCGGTCGCGAGGGCGGTCATCGGGACACCTCGGCGACGTCGTCCTGGTAGTGCCGCAGGAACAGTTCCTCCAGCGTCGGGGGTGTCGACCTCAGCGAGCGCACACCGGTCGTGCTCAACTGCCGGAGGACGGCGTCGAGGTCGTCGGTGTCGACCTGGAGGCGGACGTGACGGCCCCGCACGTCGAGGTCGTGCACGCCGGGCAGGTGGGCCAGGCCGTCGGGCGGGCCGGCGAGTTCGGCGGTGACGCTGGTGCGGGTGAGGTGACGCAGGTCGGCCAGCGAACCGCTCTCGACGGTGCGCCCCTTGCGGATGATGCTCACCCGGTCGCACAGCTCCTCCACCTCGCTGAGGATGTGGGAGGAGAGCAGGACGGTGCGGCCGCGGTCGCGTTCCTCGGCCACGCAGCGCTGGAAGACCTCCTCCATCAACGGGTCGAGGCCCGAGGTGGGCTCGTCCAGGATGAGCAGGTCGACGTCGGAGGCGAAGGCGGCGACCAGGGCCACCTTCTGCCGGTTGCCCTTGGAGTAGGTCCGGCCCTTCTTCGTCGTATCCAGTTCGAACCGTTCGATCAGCTCGGCGCGGCGCTGCTGGTCGAGGCCCCCGCGCAGCCGGCCGTACAGGTCGATGACCTCGCCGCCGGAGAGGTTGCGCCACAGGGTGACGTCGCCGGGGACGTACGCGATCCGGCGGTGCACCTCGACCGCGTCGGTCCACGGGTCGCGGCCCAGCACCTGGGCGGCGCCCGAGTCGGCGCGCAGCAGTCCGAGCAGGACCCGGATGGTGGTGGACTTCCCGGCGCCGTTGGGGCCGAGGAAGCCGTGGACCTCGCCCCGCTCCACGTCCAGGTCGAGTCCGTCCAGCGCGTGGGCGGCGCCGAACGCCTTGTGGAGGCCGGAGACGGTGATTGCCTTCGTCATGCTTCGGAAGTTACGCTACTTTCAGAAAATTGTGAAGTTAAAGAAGCATGTAAACTCGGGGGCGCATCGGGACGAGGGGAGAGGACGCGGGCATGGCGGACGAGAAGGCGCCGGAGCGGGACCCGGAGGCGGTGTCGACGTTCGTCGAAGGCTTCGCGGCCCAGCTGGTCGAGGCCGGGCTGCAGCGGATGCCGGCCCGCGTCTTCGCCGCACTGCTCTCCTCCGACACCGGCTCGCTCACCTCCAGCGAACTGAGCGAGCAGCTGAAGATCAGCCCGGCCGCGGTCTCCGGCGCGGTGCGCTACCTGGCGCAGGTCCACATGGTCTCGCGCGAGCGGGAGCCCGGCTCGCGCCGCGAGCGCTACCGGGTCCACGCCGGCCAGTGGTACGAGGCGCTCACCAATCGCGAGGCGGTCATCAAGCGCTGGGAACACGCGCTGCGCGAGGGCGTCGAGAGCCTGGGCGCCGAGACCCCCGCCGGGCGGCGGCTGGCCGAGACGCTGGCCTTCTTCGAGTTCGTCGACGGTGAGGTCGCGGCGATGATGGAGCGCTGGCGGGTGCGCCGGGAGGAGCTGTTCGGGCCTTCGTGATCACACCCTGTGGATGTAGTCGATCCACTACTCCGTGTGGTGGGCTGGTCTGCATCCGGAGGCGGGCGCATCATGACGTTGATGACTGAGCGACCGACGATGAGCGGCATCGAGCCCGAAGGCTTCGAGGCGTTGCTGGACGCACTCGTTGCGGTGGATGAAGCCGTCGCACCCACAGGCTTCAAAGCCGAGATCGTCAGGGGGAGCATCGTCTTGTCGCCGTGGTCGAAGGGGTATTGCACCCGCATCATGCGCATCGTTTCCGAACAGCTGACGCCGCACCTCCCCGAAGGACACGTCATCGACCGGACCCCGAACCTGTTCGTATTTCCTGGAGACGAGAGCGCGTACGGCCCGGACGTCTGGGCGGCGCATGAGCGAGTCCTTGAATCGGACAGCTACCACCTGGACGGCGAAGCCCTCTCCTTCGTCGCCGAGCTGACGTCCACCGCCACCCGGAAGGACGACCTGATCGGCAAGGTCGAGGTGTACGGCAGGGCGGGCGTTCCCGTGTACCTGGTGCTCGACATGCAGAAACAGGAGGCGACGGCCTACGGGGCCCCGTCGGCGGCGGGGTACGAGTTCCGGATCAGCAAGCCGTTCGGCGAGAAGCTCCCCATCCCGGAACCCTTCGACTGCACCCTCGACACGAGCGGGTTCCGTCCGCCCGAGGACCAGGCCTGACTCACCCCGCCGGGGGCACCACCAGTCCCCAGGCCCCCTCCCGTACCGTCCACGTCCGGGTCCGCACCGGCCCGGACACCAGCGCGTCCGCCCGGTACCGGAAGTGCGCCCCCGAGACGGTCACCGTGCGTCCCTCCGCCCGCACCGGGGATCCCGCGGCGCCCACGGAGAGCGGCCGTACCTCCACCTCGGCCACTCCGGCGGCTCCCGGCACGACCGACACCGCCTCCACGGGCTGGTCCAGGTCCACCACCAGCTCCCCGTCGACCTCCACCCGGAGCCGGGAGGGCTCGGGACCGGCGTCGGACGCCGTCCGGGCCGGGCGGGCCACCAGGGTCCGTACGAGGGACTGGCAGGTCCGCAGCCAGGGGTGGCCCGGCGTGGAGGGCGCCTCGGCGGGCGATGCCGTCGCGCCCGCAGGCACCTCGTGCGGAGCGAGCGGCGGGATGCGCAGCGTCCCCAGCACCACCCCGTCGCTGTCGTCGACGAGCAGGTCCAGACGCCGTACGGCCCCGTCCAGCACGGCCCGCGCCGCCGCCACCGGCCCCGCTGGCACACCCAGCGAGCGGGCCAGGGACATGACATCTCCGACCGGTACGACCGACAGCGCGCAGGCGGCCAGCTCCCGCTGCCGGTGCAGCAGGGACACCGCCCGCAGCAGCGCCCGGTCGTCACCGACCACCACCGGTCGCCGCGAGCCGCGCCGCGCCAGCGCCCGGGCGAACTCCTCCGGCCCGTCCGGCAGGCACACCTTGGTGGCCGCACCCGCGCTGAGCACGTCTTTCGCGATCCGTACGGACTCCCCGTCCGTCCGCCTGGCGACCGGGTCGATGACCACCAGCAGCTGATCGGACGTCGCGAAGGTCGCCACCTCGGTCCTGCCTCACTTCCTCGGGTAGCATCTTTGTGCAAGAGCCCCTTGCGCTATTGCGCCAGGGGCTTCGTCTATTCCGGGGCATCCGGTCCGACGGTTTGTGCGGCCGACGACGGTCGCGCGGTGTACGCGGCGGTGAACCCGCGTACGCCCCTGACCTTGGACATGCCCCGCCCGGAAGGGGTGTACGCGCGTGCCCGCACTTGTGCTGCTCGGTGCTCAGTGGGGTGACGAGGGCAAGGGAAAGGCCACCGACCTGCTCGGCGGCTCCGTGGACTATGTGGTGCGTTACCAGGGCGGCAACAACGCCGGCCACACGGTCGTCGTCGGCGACCAGAAGTATGCACTGCATCTCCTCCCTTCCGGAATCCTCTCCCCCGGATGTACTCCCGTCATCGGCAACGGCGTCGTCGTCGATCCGTCGGTCCTGCTCTCCGAGCTGAGCGGTCTGAACGAGCGCGGCGTCGACACGTCGAAGCTCCTGATCAGCGGAAACGCCCACATCATCACGCCGTACAACGTCACCATGGACAAGGTGACGGAACGGTTCCTCGGCAAGCGCAAGATCGGCACCACCGGACGCGGCATCGGTCCGACCTACGCGGACAAGATCAACCGTGTCGGCATCCGCGTGCAGGACCTGTACGACGAGTCGATCCTCACCCAGAAGGTCGAGGCGGCGCTCGACGTCAAGAACCAGATCCTGACCAAGCTGTACAACCGGCGCGCGATCGCCGTGGGCCAGGTCGTCGAGGAGCTGCTGGGCTACGCCGAGCAGATCAGGCCGTACGTCGCCGACACGGTGCTGGTCCTCAACCAGGCCCTGGAGGAGAACAAGGTCGTGCTGTTCGAGGGCGGCCAGGGCACCCTCCTGGACATCGACCACGGCACGTACCCCTTCGTCACCTCCTCCAACCCGACGGCGGGCGGTGCCTGCACCGGCGCCGGCGTCGGCCCGACGAAGATCAGCCGGGTCATCGGCATCCTGAAGGCCTACACGACCCGTGTCGGCTCGGGCCCGTTCCCGACCGAGCTGTTCGACGAGGACGGCGAGGCGCTGCGCCGGATCGGTGGCGAGCGCGGTGTGACGACCGGTCGTGACCGCCGCTGCGGCTGGTTCGACGCGGTGATCGCCCGCTACGCGACCCGGGTCAACGGCCTCACGGACTTCTTCCTCACCAAGCTCGACGTCCTCACCGGCTGGGAGCAGATTCCGGTCTGCGTGGCCTACGAGATCGACGGCAAGCGGGTCGAGGAGCTCCCGTACTCCCAGACCGACTTCCACCACGCGAAGCCGGTCTACGAGTACCTGCCCGGCTGGCAGGAGAACATCTCGAAGGCCAAGACCTTCTCCGACCTGCCGAAGAACGCCCAGGCCTACGTCAAGGCCCTGGAGGAGATGTCCGGCGCCCCGATCTCCGCGATCGGCGTCGGCCCGGGCCGCGACGAGACGATCGAGATCAACTCGTTCCTGTGACCCGGCCGGTGCCGTAGACCTGCCGGGAACGGCGGCCGCCGCCGCGCGCGTCGGCCGCCGTGGGCCCGTGTCCGCCCTCGTCCCCCACATTGCCGGTGACCGGCAACGGGGACCCGTTCCACTTGCCCGGGTCCACCTCTGTTCGCCCGTGATTGCCCGGTGCACGATGGTTCACGGACAGTGCGGTGAGCCGTCGGGACCGACCGGGGGGTGGCCAGGTGAAGCCGGTCAGGGCGTCCTGGGGCAGGTGCGTGGCGTACGGGTTGATCAGCGGCACGGTCACCTTCGCCGTACTGGTCGTCGCGGTGGGGCTGCTGCCGGTCGGCGACGGCGGGGCCGCCCTTCTGATGTACGCGGCCCTCGTCGTGCCGCCGGCGCTGATGGCCCGCCGGTTCGCGTCCGGGCCGACGAGGAGACCGGTGGCCGGACGGGCACTCGGACCCGGGCCCGCCGCGAAGCCCGCGCTGCGATCCGCGCATGCGTCAGGACGCGAGCCCTCACCGGGACGCGAACCCGAGTCACGCGGACCGGGGTCACGGCTCGAACCCGCGTCACGACCCGGACCGGAGCGGAGGGCGGACGCCGTCCGCGCCGCCGAGCAGGCCGTCACCGAGTACGGCGAGCTGCTGACCGACCACCCCTACACGCCTCGGCCCGCGAGCACCCCGGACGACCTGGCGGACTACGCCACGGCCCTCCAGGCGTACGAGGACGCCAAGGCGAGCACCCCCGACCGGGTTCCGGAAATCCTGGAGCGGGGGCGGGCGGCCCTGGAACGGCTGGACGTCGCCGCCCGCGCCGACGGGCAGGGCCTCACCTGGACCCACGGCTCCGGGCCGGCCCGGGTCCGCGTGCACAGGCCCGGGACGGGCGGCCGGGTCCTCCTGGTCTTCGAGTCGGAAGGCCGGGAGCACGACGCCTACGCGGTGTCCGGCACGGGGTTCGGTCGCGCGACCGAACTGGTGAAGGGCGTGTGCGGCAGGGACGTCACCCGCGCCCGGGTTCTGGTGCCGCCGCAGCGGGGCGCGGTGATGCTGCTGGAGGTGACGGTCCCCGGTCCGTGGCGGCTGACGCTGCGCCCCGCCGGCGAGACACGGCAACTGCGCCGCGGCACCCGGCTGACGGGCCGGGGCATCGAGAGCGTGGTCAAGGCGGCGGGCCTGCCGTCCCTGCGGTTCGAGCACCACGGTGACGGCCCGTTCCGCCTTCTCACGGTCAGCCGTTCGCTCCACGCGGGCCCTGTCCTGGCCGCCGGACGCGGCAGGGCCCGGCTGACCGTCCCGGTCCCCGACCGCTGCCTGCTGCGCGTCGAGACCACCGACCGCTGGAGCCTGAACGACCCCGAAGCCTGAACTTCCGCACGCCGCGTGTGTGCTGTGGTTCAGCTCTCACTTCAGCATGTATGAAGGTGATTTCCGGCCACCCCTCCGTCTCCCGGCTCCGCCTCGTGGCTCCTCCGCTTCACCGGGACGGCACAGGACACTCGAAAGCCGTCCCGCCGGCCCTCATGTGCCGGTTCGCCGTCGCTGAAGTCGCTTTCCCGTCACGCTCGTTGCCGCAGTGCGCCGGTGCCCCCGGACGGCCCTTGATCCGCTCGGGTGCCATGTGTCTATCGTGACCAGCGTGCTCGGCGGATGTGACCGATCCGCCGCCGCATGCGTCGACCGGCAACGGGTGCGACAGGTTCGCTACGGGGGAAGGCGGCTCGAAGACTCGTGAACCTCCGTACCCGACTGCGTACCAGCCCCGCCGCGTGGACCGCGCCCGTCTGGGTGGGTCTCGTCGCGTTGACGTCGCCGATCTCGCGGAGGAGGCCGACCAGGTCACCGTCCTGCAGCACGGGCGGATCGCCTTCACCGGACGCACCCGGGAGTTCCTGGCCCACGCCCCACGCGACACCTCCGAGGCGCGCCGTGCCGAAACGGCCTAGGCCGTCGTCTCCTCGCTGCCCGCCGCCACGGAGCCCGGGTGACCGCCCGGACCCGTGGCGCCGGGCTCAGCTGAAGACGATCATCGAACCCTGGGCGAGGCTCCGGGTCGCGGCCGCGTGCAGGCCGAGCCACACGTGGCGTTCGCGGGCGAAGGGGCTGGGGTCGTAGGGGGCGGGAGCGGCCGGCTGTTCGAGTTCGGTGGGAGCGGACGGGGGTTCCGGGGCCGCCGGTGGGTTGGCCGGGTCGATCCCGATGGCCGGGGCGACGTGCTCCAGCTCGCGCAGCAGGGCCTGCGAGGAGCCCAGTGGGCCGCCGCTCGCCAGGAGTTCGTCGTTGGACAGCGGATGGGGGAAGTCCAGCGGGACGTACGCGCCGGCGTGGTCGTAGTGCCAGACCAGGTGGGACTGCTGTGCCGTGGACTCGAACATCTCCAGCAGCTGCTCGTAGTCGCCGCCCAGTTCGTCGACCGGGGTCAGCGGCAGGCCGCAGACCTGGAGGAGGTAGGAACGGCGCAGGAAGTGCAGCGCGTCGTAGTCGAAGCCGGCCACCGGCGCGACCTCCCCGGACAGGCCCGGCATGTACTGGTACACCGGCACCGGCGGGAGCCCGTTCTCGGCCAGCACCTTGTTGTACTGCGCGAGTTCCTCGGCGAACGGGTTGTCGGGGGTGTGGCACAACACGTCCACGAGCGGTACCAGCCACAGGTCACAGGCCAAAGAGGGCTCCTCATCCGGTGCGAAGCACACGACACGGTCGGGAAAACGCGGTCAGAGAAGGGTAGTCGGTGCGGGTCCCCGTCAGCTCCCCTCGTGCAGGTCCCATACCCACACCCCGCCCGTCCACTTCCCCGGGTGGCCCACCAGTGCGGTGACCGCCTTGCGCAGCGGGCCGTCGTTGGGCTGCGGGGCGAGGACCAGGGCGCCCGCGTGCCAGTAGGCGAAGTCCTGCCGGGCCTGCGCCCGCCAGTTCTCGCCGATGGCCGGCACCTTGCCGGTGTAGCGCACGTCCCGCAGCAGGTTGGAGGTGTAGCGCGGGGAGGCGCCGTAGATGCCGATGCGGTCGGGGCCCCAGGGGCCGTTGAAGTAGCCGCCGGGAAGCTTGAAGCCGAGGTGGGCCGCCGTCTGCCAGTGCAGGGCCTCGGCCGCGCCCGGGTCCGGCAGCGGCACCGGAACGAGTGACTCGCCGTCGCGGACGTACGGCTTCCACATGCCGTCCGCGATGAACGCCGGCACCGGGGCGCGGTCCGCCGACTTCAGCGGGGCGGGCACCACCGGCAGCAGGGCGAGGGCGACGGCCGTCAGAACGGCGTAGAGCGTGCTGACCTTGCGGGCCCCCGACAGCCGGGCCAGGGCGAGCGCGAGCAGCATGCCGAGCGCGGGGGCGCAGATCATCGCGACCCGGCCCTCGATGACCGACTCGAACAGCGGCTTGTGGGCGAGCAGTGCCCAGGGGCCGGGGTAGACCGTGTCGGTCATCGGCAGGCGGAACTTCGGGCCCAGGGAGAGGAACGCCGCGCCGACCGCCGTCACCGCCAGCGCCTTCACCAGGGTCCGCTCCCACAGCCGTACGGTGATGCCGAGGGCGAGCAGGACCAGTGGCCAGCCGTAGAAGGCGTTCTGCTCGGTGGGGTTGAGGGACAGGGCGTCGGCCTGTGCCGCGTCGCCCGCGAACAGGGAGCGCTCGGCGAAGGACAGCAGGGCCAGGGGGCTGTTGCCCGCGTTGTCGCCGTGCAGCACGCTCTGGTAGCTCTGCGGGCCCGCGAACTGCCAGTACAGGGGGAAGGCGACGATCGGCAGGCAGACCGCGCCGCCGATCAGCAGGCCCCTCAGCAGCGGCCGCCAGGCCGCTTTCGCCGCCTCCCGGTCCGCCACCCCGTAGGCGGCGGCGAACAGCGTCATGCCGATCGCCGCGAGCAGCAGCGGTTCCTCGCCCAGGAAGATCTGGTACGTCGTGAGCAGCCCCAGCACGATCCCGTCCCGGCGGACCCGGTCGCCCTCGCACAGGCGCAGCGCCCGGTCGATGATCAGCGGGATCATGAACAGGATCACGAAGTTCGGGTGCGCGTTGGCGTGGCTGACCATCGGCGGGGCGAACGCGGCCAGTGAGGCGCCCGTGAAGGCCGCTCCCCGGTGCCGTACGACCCGTTTGACGATCAGCCAGTACCAGGTGGCGGCGGTGGCGGCCAGGCCCAGGGTCATGCAGACGCTGAGCGAGACCGCGGGGCCGAAGGCGAGCGTGATCGGGGCGAAGGGGACGGACAGGCCCAGCATGACCGTGTTGGCCATGAGGTTCACGCCGTCGGGGAAGTTCTGGAGGTCGGTGAAGAGGGGGTTGCGCAGATGGGCCAGGCTGTCGGCGGTGACCGCGAAGAACCACTCCCACTGGTTCTGGTCCTGGAGCGAGTCCGGCAGGTAGCGGTGGCCGGGGTCGCTCAGGCGGCCGGAGTACAGCACCACCGCCATCACCAGGAAGGCGAGGACCGCGAGGACGTCGGCGGGCCGGGCGGTGCGCGCCTTGAGCCGGGCGAGCTCGGCGAGGACCCGACCGTAGTCGAGCGGGCCGACCTTGGAGCCGGCCTGGTGGGACCAGCGGACCGGGACCTCGGCGACGGGCCAGTCGGCGCGCCGGAAGTGCTGGAGCACCTCCACGTCGATGCCCCAGCCGTTGAGCCGGGAGGCGGCGAAGGCGGTGCGGGCCCGCTCGCCGTCGAAGAGTTTGAAGCCGCACTGGGTGTCGCGTATGCCGGGCACCGCGACCCGGCGTATGAGGACGTTCCCGGCACGGCCCATCAGCTCGCGCACCCGGTGCTGGTGGCTGCCTATCGTCGCGCCGGGCACCGAGCGGGACCCGATGGCGGCGGCGCCGCCCTCGCTCATCGCCTTGTCCAGCCGCTCCAGCTCCTCGATGGGGGCGGCGAGGTCGGCGTCGGTGACCAGCACGCGCCGGCCCCGGGTGGCGGCGACGCCCAGACGGAGGGCGTGGCCCTTGCCGCGGTTGCGCCCGCCGCCGACGAGCCGGACCCGCGGGTCCCGGCGGACGGTGACGAGGCCGCCGGTGCCGTCGGTGGAGCCGTCGTCGGCGACGACGATCTCCCAACTGCCGAAGCGGCCCTCGTTGTCGCCGAGGTAGGCGGTGACGGCGTCCAGGGTGGGGCCGAGGCGCTCGTGCTCGTTGTAGGCGGGTATGACGACCGACAACTCGACCGGCGGCGCGTCGGCGGGCGGCGCAGCGGCGTTCCGGTCGGCGAAGTGCGCGTCGGGGGCGGGCGGCTCCTCGGCCCCGGGGGCGGATCGGCTCATGCTCCCGCCATCCGGTCGGCCATGACGAGGGAGTGCGCGTTGTACGCGGCAACGATCGCCCGGGCCGCCGGAACGTCACGTCTCACCAGCGCCTCGGCGAGTTCGGTATGTCCGCACCACAGCATTTCGCGCAGATCGTCGCGCCGGCGCAGGTGCTGCACCGCGCACACCCAGGACTGCACGCGCAGCCGGTTGAGGAAGTCGGCGAGATGGGGGTTGCCGAACAGCAGGCCCAGCTCGCGCCAGAAACGCAGGTCGTAGCCGATCAGCACGGTCAGGTCACCGGCGCGGGCCGCTCGCTGGGCCTCCTCGCCGCGCCGGCGCACCCCCGCGAGGGCGGCCGCCGTCCGCGGGTCCAGCGGGTCGCGCAGGGCCGCCCTGCCGTCGGCCACGGCCTGGAACATGCCGTCCGTGACCAGGCTGCGAGCCTCGATCATCTCGCGGAAGTCGGCCGGCGAGTACTGATGCACATGGAACCCGCGGTGCTGGTCCGCCTCCAGCAGGCCCTGTGCGGACAGATCGACGAGCGCCTCGCGCACCGGGGTCGCGGACACCCCGTACTGCTCGGCGATCTCCTTCACCGTGAACTCCTGCCCAGGCTGAAGGCGCCCCGCCAGCACCTCGTCCCGGAGCGCCTCCGCGATCTGCTGCCGCAGGGTGCTGCGCGTCACGGCCGGGGTGCCGCTGATGCCGGGCATGATCGGGGCGTCTCCCTTACGCGTGAGGTGGCGTGCTCGTCGTCCTCGAACGTACGTCCACGGGGTCGCGTACGTACGTATGTCTACGAGCACGCCACCTTACGCGTTCGGGTTGCCTCGACCGCCCGGTGAGGCGGGAACAGGAGTGTCCCGATCCGGCGGGCTACCTCGTGTACTCGTCCGCCACCGACAGGGCGGCGTCCAGGGCGGCCAGACCCTCCTTCAGCTCGGCCTCCGTGACGTTGCACGGCGGCACCACGTGGGTGCGGTTCATGTTCACGAAGGGCCACAGGCCGTGCGCCTTCGCGGCGGCGGCGAAGGCCGCCATCGGCGCGTTCGCCTCCCCGGCCGCGTTGTACGGCACCAGCGGCTCGCGGGTCTCGCGGTCCTTGACCAGCTCCAGCGCCCAGAACATGCCGACACCGCGTACGTCGCCGACGCTGCTGTGCCGTTCGGCCAGCTCGCGCAGCGCCGGCTCCACGACCTCGGTGCCGAGCCGCCGCGCATTCTCCACGACGCCCTCCTCGGCCATCACGTTGATCGTCGCGACCGCCGCAGCGCACGCCAGCGGGTGCCCCGAGTACGTCAGACCGCCGGGATAGGCCCGCTTGCCGAAGGTCTCGGCGATCTTCCCGGAGATCGCCACACCGCCCAGCGGCACGTACCCCGAGTTCACCCCCTTGGCGAAGGTCATCAGGTCCGGCACGACGTCGAAGAGCTGCGCCGCGAACCACTCACCGGTCCGCCCGAACCCGGCCATCACCTCGTCCAGGACGAACACGATCCCGTACTTGTCGCACAGCTCGCGCACCCCGGCGAGATAGCCGGGCGGCGGCACCATGATCCCGGCCGTCCCCGGGATCGTCTCCAGGATGATCGCGGCGATGGTCGACGGCCCCTCGAAGGCGATCGTCGTCTCCAGGTGCTCCAGGGCCCGCGCGCACTCCTGCTCCTCGGTCTCGGCGTAGAAGCGGGAGCGGTAGCGGAAGGGGGCCCAGAAGCGCACGACCCCCGAGGTGCCGCTGTCGGAGGGCCAGCGGCGCGGGTCGCCGGTGATGTTCATGGCCTGCTGCGTGCCGCCGTGGTACGAGCGGTACGCCGAGAGCACCTTCGGCCGCCCGGTGTGCAGCCGGGCCATGCGCACGGCGTGCTCGACGGCGTCGGCACCGCCGTTGGTGAAGAAGATCTTGTCCAGGTCGCCCGGGGTCCGCTCGGCGATCAGCCGGGCCGCCTCCGAGCGCGCCTCCAGAGCGAACGCCGGCGCGAACGTGGTCAGCCGTGCGGCCTGCTCCTGGATCGCGGCGACGACCTTCGGGTGCTGGTAGCCGATGTTCGTGTAGACGAGCCCGCTGGCGAAGTCCAGGTAGCGCCTGCCGTCGTAGTCCCAGAAGTACGACCCTTCGGCGCCGGCCACGGCCGGCGGGTCGATGAGCTCCTGCGCGGACCAGGAGTGGAACACGTGCGCCCGGTCGGCGGCCTTCACGGCGGCACCGGCCTCGGGGTTCGGCTCGGGGCTCAGCGGGGGCTGAGAGGACTGAGGGGTCATGGCCGCGAGCGTAGATGTCCGGGACACGGACCCGGCATGGGCGTCCTGTCTGCGCTCCGGGGGATTTAGCGACAGGTTGTCGGGGAGCGACGTGGTGGGGGGCGGCGTGGGGCGTGGTGGCGCGGCGTGGGGTGGTGGGGCGCGGGGTGCCGGTACGGCCGGCCGCCGTTACGGAACCGTAGACACGGGCCGCTCCGTCACTCCCGGTGGCGGCACTATCCTCGGGCTGTCGAGCAGGGACGTATCGGGGGGATGTCGGACATCGGTCGGGCATCGGGGGGAGGCGCTGAGCCATGGAGGAGCTGGGGCCCGGCGATCCGCAGCAGATCGGCGCGTACCGGCTGCTCGCGCGGCTCGGGGCCGGCGGCATGGGGCAGGTGTATCTGGCCCGGTCGGACCGGGGTCGGACGGTCGCCGTGAAGCTGGTCCGGCGGGAGCTGGCGCAGCGGGAGGAGTTCCGGGCGCGCTTCCGGCAGGAGGTGCGGGCCGCCCGGAGGGTCGGCGGTCACTGGACGGCGCCCGTGCTGGACGCGGACACCGAGGCCGCCGTGCCGTGGGTCGCCACCGGGTACGTCGCCGGACCCAGCCTGCAACAGGTGGTCGGGCACGATCACGGCGCGCTGCCCGAGCGTTCGGTACGGATCCTCGGGACGGGTCTCGCGGGCGCCCTGAAGGACATCCACGCGGCCGGGCTCGTCCACCGCGACCTCAAGCCCTCCAACGTGCTGGTCACCATCGACGGCCCGCGCGTCATCGACTTCGGCATCGCGCGGGCCCTGGAGACCGTCACCGACGGCGGCCTCACCCGGACCGGCGCGCTGGTCGGCTCGCCCGGGTTCATGGCGCCCGAGCAGGTGCGCGGCGACCGGGTCACGCCCGCGGCGGACGTCTTCTGCCTCGGCTCCGTGCTCGCCTACGCGGCGACCGGCACGCTGCCGTTCGGCACCTCCGACAGCGGTGTGCACGCGCTGATGTACCGCATCGCCGAGCAGGAACCCGACCTCGATGCGCTGCCCGAGGGCATCTCCGACCTGGTCCGCGCCTGCCTGAGGAAGGACCCGGCGGTGCGGCCCACACTCGACTGGATCCTCGACCGCACCGGCGCCGAGGACACTTTGGCCGACGGCCGCTTCCGCGACCCCTGGCTGCCGAGCGCCCTGGTGGCCCAGCTCGGCCGCCACGCGGTGCGGCTCCTGGACGCGGAGAACCCGGAGGAACGGGAGCCGCAGGGGACGCCGGGGGGTGCGGCGGGCGCGGCGGGTGCAGCAGGTTCGGAGGGTGTCGCTGCCGTCGCCGGGGCCGTCGCGGGGGCCGGGAGTCCCGAGCCGACAAAGGATGTGCAGGCGGGTCCGGCAGCGGCGGCCGCTGCCGACCAGGGGGAGCCCGGCAGCGCCGGAGCCGGAGCGAGTGCCGGCGCGGGAGCCGCTGCCGGAGCGGCGGGGACGGCTTACCCCGCCGCTGCCGGACCTCCGGCCCTGCCGGGCGCCGCCGCCCCCGGATCTCCGACTGCGCCGGCCGCAGCCGGGCCCCCGGCGTCTCCCGGCGCCGCCGGGGTTCCCGCCGCTCCCGCCGTCGCTGCCGGATCCCCGGCGGCTCCTGCCGCTCCCGCCGCCGGCGGTGTTCCAGCCGTTCCCACCGCCGCTGCCGGGACCTCGCCCGTTCCTGGAGCTGCTGAGGTCCCCGCCGCCCCCGGTGCCGCTGCCGGTGCCGGAACGCCCCCCGTTCCCGGCGCCTCCGGTGCCCCGGTCGCTCCCGGGGCCGTTGCCGGAACTCCGCCTGTTCCGGGCGGCGTTGCCGGAACTCACGCCGCTCCCGGCGTCGTTGCCGGGGCTCCCGCCGCCCCCGTCTCCACCCCGCCCGTGCCCGGGCAGCCGGGCGCCGGCGGGGCGCAGCCGCCCGTCGATCACCTGCCCACCATGGTCGCGGGCCGGCCGCCAACGCCCGGGCCGGCGCCGGCGCCTCCGGGCTACGGTTACCCGCAGCAGCAGGCCCCCGGCCCCTACGGCCCTCCGCAGCAGCCCGGCGGCTGGGCGCCGGCCGGGGCGCACAACCCCTACGGCGGCCTGGGCGCGACCCCGCCGTACGGGCCGCCGCCGGTCGGTTCCACGCCGCCGTACGGACCGAGCCCGCTTCCCGCGCAGCACGGACCGCGCCGGGGCGGCGGCGGCCGCTCCACCGCCGCGCTGGTCGCGATGGCGCTGGTCGTCGCGCTCGTCGCGGGCGGTTCGGTGTACGCCCTGATGCGCAGCGGCGGCGACCACGACGCCAAGGGCGGCCCCGGCCCCGGCCCGACCGCCACCGCGCCCACCACCCCGGCCGACGCGACAGGCCCCGGCGCGTCGCCGGAGACGTCGTCGCCCGACTCGCCCACCCCCTCGGACGGTGTCGTCCCGGTCGCCTACCTAGGCACCTGGGCGACGACGATCGACAACGTCTACGGAGCCAACCCCCGCCGCCTGACCATCAGTCAGGGCGAGGTGGGCGACACGGTCCTCACGCTCGTCGCCGACGGCCCGCTGCAGGGCGGCGGCACCTACCACTGTGTGTTCCGGGCCGACCTGACCCGGAGGCCGGTCGACGGCGGTCCGCTGGAGATCGGGCCGTCCTCGCTCACCGTCGGCCAGGGCACGCAGGGCTGCTCTCCGGGCGCGGCCACGCAGGTCAGCCTTCTGTCGGACGGCAGGCTGCGGCGCGTGAACACCAGCACAGGGGAGCAGCTGACCTACACCAAGGAGTGACAGGCGCCAAAGAGTGACGGGGGCGACGGCGGCGGGCGGTCAGCGCGGCTCCGGCGGCCGTTGCCGGGGCATGTTGGGCCGCGCACCCCCCGGCGGCAGCGGCACACGCCCGCCTCCGGCGGTGCTCGCCTCCGGCCGGCCGGGGCCGGACACCGCCGACCGGAGGCCCATCGGCGCGGAGCCGATCCGGAACTCCACCATCCAGTCGGCCGTCTCCGTCCGCACCAGCTCGGTCACGTCCTCCGAGAACCGCCGCAGCACCGTCAGGCACCGCTCGGCGGCCTCGCTCGCCGTGCCCTCGGCGGGTCCCAGCACCTCCCGCACGTTCTCGGACGCCCAGTCGAACTGGAGCGCCTGCAACCGCCGCTGCACGGCCTGCGCGGTCGCCACGTCCCTCATCCAGCCGGAGGTCACCCCGAAGTACCGGTCGATGCCGACGCACGCCACGGACAGCAGCAGCGCCAGATATCCCCAGGGCGCCACCCCGTCGACGGCCCGCGTCAGATCCAGCAGCGGCAGCGCCGCCCCGGCCACCGCCCCCGCCGTCGCCCCGCACCGCAGCACCCGCGCCCCGCGCCGCTTCCACACCCGCTCGGTGAGGTACCAGGACGCGGTCTCGAGCGCGCCCCGCTCCACCCACCGGTACAGCTCGTCCAGCCGCTCGGCCGGCTCGCCCCAGTCGCCGAGCGGGAACGGCCGCCCGGTCAGGTCGCCCGGCCGCAGCCTGGCCGCCCCGTCGCCGCGCCCGTCCCGTCGCGAATCCTCGGGCTGCATCTCCGGCTGACCCACCCGGCACTCCCTACTGATCACGGTCTGTGACGCTGGCTGACGCGCCGGCCCCCTTCCTACCCCCCAATGGGTGGCGAAGAGGCGGGAAGCGTCGCTTAACCGCCCGGAAGGGGGCCTTGATCAGGTATAGGGCCCACCCGTGACTCACTCGAAAGAGTGGCGGGGCGCCACCTCCCTGGACCACGTAGGCTCATGCCAGCGGGGATACTCCGCCCGGCATCCAGACACGGCGTACGAAAGCAGGAGCTGATCGTGATTCCCGGTGGTGGCCAGCCCAACATGCAGCAGCTGCTCCAGCAGGCGCAGAAGATGCAGCAGGACCTTCAGCGGGCCCAGGAGGAACTGGCGCGGACCGAGGTCGACGGACAGGCGGGCGGCGGCCTGGTGCGGGCCACCGTCACCGGCGCCGGCGAGCTGCGCGCGCTGAAGATCGACCCCAAGGCGGTGGACCCGGAGGACACCGAGACCCTCGCCGACCTGATCGTCGCGGCCGTCCAGGCGGCCAACGAGAACGCCCAGGCGCTCCAGCAGCAGAAGCTCGGCCCGCTGGCCCAGGGCCTGGGCGGCGGCAGCGGAATCCCCGGGCTGCCTTTCTGACCCCTCGGGGTGCCTTTCTGAGGGGCCGCCCGGCCACTACGGTTACGAAGAGCGAAGCAGCAGGCGGGAAGGGACGGCAGTCCGGTGTACGAAGGCGTGGTCCAGGACCTCATCGACGAGCTGGGGCGGCTGCCCGGCGTCGGTCCCAAGAGCGCCCAGCGGATCGCCTTCCACATCCTCCAGGCGGAGCCGACGGACGTACGGCGGCTCGCCCAGGCCCTGATGGAGGTGAAGGCGAAGGTCCGCTTCTGCGCGACCTGCGGCAACGTGGCGCAGGAGGAGCTGTGCGCCGTCTGCCGCGACAGCCGCCGCGACCCGTCCGTCATCTGCGTGGTCGAGGAGCCGAAGGACGTCGTCGCCATCGAGCGCACGCGTGAGTTCCGCGGCCGGTACCACGTCCTGGGCGGCGCGATCAGCCCGATCGAGGGCGTGGGCCCGGACGACCTGCGGATACGGGAACTCCTCGCCCGTCTCGCGGACGGCACGGTCACGGAGCTCATCCTGGCCACGGACCCGAATCTGGAAGGCGAGGCGACCGCGACGTACCTCGCCCGCATGATCAAGCCCATGGGCCTGAAGGTCACCCGCCTGGCCAGCGGCCTCCCGGTGGGTGGCGACCTGGAATACGCGGACGAGGTGACCCTCGGCCGCGCCTTCGAGGGGAGACGACTCCTAGATGTCTGACGCCACGCTGCACGCGACCAGCCAGAATCCGGACGACTTCGCGGTCCAGATCGCCGACCAGGTCGAGAGCTTCCTGGTCGCGGTCGCCGAGGTCGCCAGGGGCGACGAGCCCGACTCGGTGGTGCCGTTCCTCCTGCTGGAGGTCTCCCAGCTGCTGCTGGCCGGCGGCCGGCTCGGCGCGCACGAGGACTTCGTCCCCGACGAGCGCTACGAGCCCGACTCCGGCCCGGAGCAGGACGCAGACACCCTGCGCGAGAACCTCGCCCGCCTCCTGGAGCCGATCGACGTCTACTCCGAGGTCTTCGACCCCTACGAGCCGCGCCGGGCCCCGGTCCCGGCCCGGATCTCCGACGACCTCGCCGACGTCATCACCGACCTGGGCCACGGCATGGCCCACTACCGCGCGGGCCGCACCACCGAGGCCCTGTGGTGGTGGCAGTTCTCCTACTTCTCCAACTGGGGTTCGACGGCCTCCGCCGTGCTGCGCGCTCTCCAGTCCATCGTCAACCACGTCCGCCTCAACCAGCCCCTGGAGGAGCTGGACGGTCTCGACACCGACCAGGGCATGGGCGACGAGACCCTGGAGTTCGAGGCGGGCAAGGTCATGGCGGAGGAGATCGCGGCCCCGCTGGGCCTGCGCGGACGGCGCTGACCCGACGTCGTCGCCGGAGGACGGACCGTCCCGCCCGGACGTCGTCGCCCCGTGTCCCTCCGCGTCGTCCCCGGTCCTCCCGTGATGTCTCCCGGCGCTGTGACCCCGGCCACGTTCCGAGTGCGGTCGCGTCCCCTGGGCATGAGCCGTCCTGAACAGAGGGGCGCCGAAGATCTCACCATGCGATATCGCAGGGGGGAAATTCGGACGCTCGATAGACTGAGCCGACCGCACTGCATTGCGTAAGTGCGATACACACGGACTGAGCGAGGAGCGCACGTGGGCCTTGTCGTGCAGAAGTACGGAGGCTCCTCCGTAGCCGATGCCGAGGGCATCAAGCGCGTCGCCAAGCGAATCGTGGAAGCGAAGAAGAACGGCAACGACGTTGTCGTGGTCGTTTCCGCGATGGGCGACACGACGGACGAGCTGATCGATCTCGCCGAGCAGGTTTCCCCGATGCCTGCCGGGCGCGAGCTCGACATGCTGCTGACCGCCGGAGAGCGGATCTCCATGGCCCTGCTGGCGATGGCGATCAAAAACCTGGGTCACAAGGCCCAGTCGTTCACGGGCAGCCAGGCAGGTGTCATCACCGACTCGGTCCACAACAAGGCCCGGATCATCGACGTCACGCCGGGCCGTATCCGGACCGCCCTGGACGAGGGCAACATCGCGATCGTCGCCGGTTTCCAGGGCGTCAGCCAGGACAAGAAGGACATCACCACGCTGGGGCGTGGCGGCTCCGACACCACCGCTGTCGCGCTGGCCGCCGCCCTCGACGCCGGGGTGTGCGAGATCTACACCGACGTCGACGGCGTGTTCACCGCCGACCCGCGGGTGGTGACGAAGGCCCGGAAGATCGACTGGATCTCCTTCGAGGACATGCTGGAGCTGGCCTCGTCCGGGTCGAAGGTGCTGCTCCACCGGTGTGTGGAGTACGCCCGGCGCTACAACATCCCGATCCACGTGCGGTCCAGCTTCAGTGGACTCCAGGGCACGTGGGTCAGCAGCGAGCCGATCGAGCAAGGGGACAAGAAGGTGGAGCAGGCCATCATCTCCGGTGTCGCGCACGACACCTCCGAGGCCAAGATCACGGTGGTCGGCGTGCCCGACAAGCCCGGCGAGGCCGCCTCCATCTTCCGTACGATCGCCGATGCCGAGATCAACATCGACATGGTCGTGCAGAACGTGTCGGCCGCCTCGACCGGTCTGACGGACATCTCCTTCACGCTGCCGAAGGCGGAGGGCCGCAAGGCCATCGACGCGCTGGAGAAGAACCGCGCCGGCATCGGCTTCGACTCCCTGCGCTACGACGACCAGATCGGCAAGATCTCCCTGGTCGGCGCGGGTATGAAGACCAACCCCGGGGTCACCGCGGACTTCTTCACCGCGCTGTCCGACGCGGGCGTGAACATCGAGCTCATCTCGACATCCGAGATCCGCATCTCGGTCGTCACCCGCAAGGACGACGTTCCGGAGGCCGTGCGCGCCGTGCACACCGCCTTCGGACTCGACTCCGACAGCGACGAGGCCGTCGTCTACGGCGGCACCGGGCGATGACCGTCCTCCCGGCCGCCGTTCCGCCGCAGGGGCGCGAGTCGTTTCACGGACGCGACGGAGGCGTACGACGATGACCGGTCGACCGACGCTCGCGGTCGTGGGAGCGACCGGAGCCGTCGGCTCGGTCCTGCTCCGGATCCTGTCCCAGCGCGCGGACATCTGGGGCGACATCCGCCTGGTCGCCTCGCCGCGCTCGGCCGGCCGCAAGCTGGCCGTGCGCGGCGAGGAGGTCGAGGTGGCCGCGCTCGCCGAGGAGGCCTTCGACGGGGTGGACATCGCCCTGTTCGACGTCCCCGACGAGGTCGCCGCCCGGTGGGCGCCGGTCGCCGCCGCCAAGGGCGCGGTCGTGGTGGACAACTCCGGGGCCTTCCGCGCGGACCCGGACGTGCCGCTGGTCGTGCCCGAGGTGAATCCGCACGCGGCACGGCGGCGCCCGCGCGGGATCGTCTCCAGCCCCAACTGCACCACCCTGACCATGATCGTGGCGCTGGGCGCGCTGCACGCCGAGTTCGGGCTGCGCGAGCTGGTGGTCTCCTCGTACCAGGCGGTGAGCGGGGCCGGCCGCGCGGGCGTGGAGACGCTGCGTCGTCAGCTGTCCCTGGTGGCGGGCACGGAACTGGGGACCAGCCCCGGCGACGTACGGCGCGCCGTGGGCGACGACACCGGTCCGTTCCCGGAGCCGGTGGCGCTGAACGTGGTGCCGTGGGCCGGGTCGCTGTGCGACGACGGCTGGTCGTCGGAGGAGATGAAGGTGCGGGACGAGACCCGCAAGATCCTCGGGCTGCCGCACCTGCCGGTCGCCGTGACCTGTGTGCGCGTCCCGGTGGTCACCACCCACTCCCTCACCGTGCACGCCCGTTTCGAGGGCGAGGTCACCGTGGGCAAGGCGCGGGAGATCATGGCCACGGCACCCGGTGTGGTGTTGTGCGACGACCCGGCCGCGGGCGAGTTCCCGACGCCGGCCGACGTGGTGGGCACCGACCCGACGTGGGTGGGCCGGGTGCGGCGGGCGCTGGACGATCCGACCGCGCTGGAGCTCTTCGTCTGCGGTGACAATCTGCGCAAGGGCGCCGCGCTGAACACGGCGCAGATCGCGGAGTTGGTGGCGGCCGAGGCCGACTGAGGCCGCACCGGCACCTGTTACCCGGGGGAAACACCCGGCCACGGCTCCGCACCTGCGTAGGATCGGTGTAAGAAATGTGGTCGGATCAATGATCCGTACCGCTTGAACCGTGCTGCCTCGGCGTCCGAAGATTTCCCTCCCCGCCCTCCGCAACCGCGCGCAGGGCGGGGAGCGTCTTTGCGATCGCCCTACGGGGGCGTGGGGACGCCGCGAGGGCGTGGGGCGCTCTCGTCATCTGACACAGAGGGAAGAGCGGGACGCATGAGGGCATGTGGGGCACCGGACGGGGTGCTGCCTGACGCGAGAACGTGGTCGGCCGCGTCGCTCGGCACACTCGGTGCGAAAGTGACGCTCGGCACGTACAACCCCCGAGGGGGGCGGCGTGTCCAACTGGCGTGGCAGAGGTACTCGACTTCCAAGCGGCGACCCGCGGCGGCCTGCGGCCGGGCGGTGCGGCGCTCCGACCGCTCACGCCTGGAATGTCCGGCTCGTCCGGTGGCCTGCCGGTGATCGCCCCCATGCCCGCAGCGCGGCCCGCCCGCATACCGAACCAGCGTGACGGCGCCGAGGAGACCGTGGCGGCCGGCACCACCGTCGACCATCTCACCGAGACCTACCGCGCCCACTACCGCTCGCTGCTGGGCCTGGCCGCGCTCCTCCTCGACGACACCGCCTCCTGCGAGGACGTCGTCCAGGAGGCCTTCATCCGCGTCCACTCCGCCCGCAAGCGGGTCCGCGACCCCGAGAAGACGCTCGCCTACCTGCGGCAGACCGTCGTCAATCTCTCGCGCTCGGCCCTGCGCCGCCGCATCCTCGGTCTGAAGCTGCTCTCCAAGCCGATGCCGGACATGGCGAGCGCCGAGGAGGGCGCCTACGACCAGTTGGAGCGCGACTCCCTTATCAAGGCCATGAAGGGCCTCCAGCGCCGCCAGCGCGAGGTGCTGGTGCTGCGCTACTTCGCGGACATGACCGAGGCGCAGGTCGCCGAGACCCTCGGGATATCGCTCGGCTCGGTCAAGGCGTACGGCTCACGCGGCATCGCGGCGCTCAGGATCGCCATGGAGGCGCGGGCATGAGCGAGAACGCCGAGGGACGCGAGTCGCACGAGCGCCACGAGCCGTACGCGTGGCACGAGCCGACGCGGCCGGCGCAGGACGACACGCAATCGCACGCTGGGAACGGACACGTGAAGCACAGCCCCGACGAAACGGACCCCGAGGGGCTCGACCCGGACGAGCTGGCGCTGCGCAGGATGCTGCACCAGGCGGTCCAGGAGGTCGAGCCGCGTGAGGGCGCGCTGGACCACCTCCGGCACGCGGTTCCGGCACGACGCGCCCGCAAGCGGCAGGCCGCCGTCGGGATGGCCGCCGCCGCCCTGTTCATCGGCACTGCCATCCCCGCACTCGTGCACGTCTCCGACGCCGGCGGCTCCGGCGTCGACCCGGCCATCGCCGGCCAGGCTTCCCAGGCCCAGGGCGGCACCGGTCAGGGCAAGGACCCGGACGGCGGCGACGGCACCGCGAGCGGCGCCTCCGGCCGGACCCCCGGCAAGGGCAGCAGCGGAAGGCCCGACGACCACAGGGGCGACGGCAAGAGCGCCACTCCTGGCGGCGGAAACGCGGGCGCCGACACGGGAGGTCCCTCGGCCTCCGCCGACACCGAGGCCCCCGTGTGCAAGGCGCCCCAGCTGGGCTCCGCCACCGCGACGATCGGCGCGCCCGACACCTCGGGCGCCGTCTACGGCACCTTCCGCGTCACCAACGTCTCCAAGGGCAGCTGTACCGTCGGCGGGCCCGGCACGGTGACCACGCTCGCGCAGGGCGCCGCCGACACCAGCAAGATCACCGTCACGCAGCACATCGCCGGCGATCCGGCCACCGCCCTGCCCAACCCCTCCACCGAGGTCGCCGGGCTGGTACTGACGCCGGGCTCGGCGTACGAGATGAAGTTCGCCTGGGTGCCCTCCGAGACCTGCCCCACCACCAGCGGCGGCGCCGGCAGCGGCGGCACGCCGACCGGCGCGCCCTCACCCGATCCGTCCTCCAGCCCGGACTCCGGCGCGACGGGTGGCACGTCCACCGGCACGGGCACCGTCCCCGACACCAAGACCCAGCTGATGACGGAGGACGGCGGCACGGCCGACGGCAGCGTCGTGGTCACCCACACGCCGGAGGCGGGCTCACCGGCGGTCTCGGCGACGGTGCCGAAAGCGTGCGCGGGCACCGTCTACCACACGGGGGTGCTGGCCGCGTCGTAGGGCGCGGCGGCGGGCCCGCGCAGGCGCGCCGACCGCGAGCGGTCACACGGCGGCGGCCTGCTCGCCCTTCCGCTCCTCCGGCACCAGCCCCAGCTCCGCGTCCCGCACGGTCTCCACCTCGCGCCGTACGAGCCGGAACCACATGAAGACCACGAACCCGGCGAAGACGAACCACTCGCCGGTGTAGCCGAGGTTCTGGAAGGCCTTCAGGTCCAGCCCGGTGTTGTCGGGGGCCTTGGCCGGCACCGCCTTCATCCCGGAGTCCGCCTTGTCGAGTGTCACCCATGCGTCGTACACGTCGTACGGCACGAGGTTGACCAGCGAGGCGGCGCTGATCACCGAGGTCTGTCCGGCCGGCAGGCCACCCCGTGCGCTGACCCCGTTGTCACCGGGCGTCTCGGACGCCTGGAGCGCACCGGTGACCGTGACCTCGCCCGCGGGGGGCGCGGGGGCCTTGGCCGCGTTCGCGTCGCCCGGCAGCCAGCCCCGGACGACCGGGAGCGCCTTGCCGGAGTGGGTGCGCAGCAGCGTCAGCACGTAGAAGCCGCGCTTGCCGTCCAGCTCACGGCCGGGGACCAGCAGCTGCTCGCCGTACCGGCCGGTCGCGGTGGCCCGCATGCCGGAGGTCCGCTTGTCGACGGGTAGCAGCCGGGCCAGCGGGCGGGGGGCCTCCGCGCGGTCCGACGCGGCCTGCGCGGACGCGGTCCGGTGCTCCTGCACCCGCGCGTCGAACCGGCTCAGCTGCCAGGACCCCATGAAGACGCAGAAGGGGACGGCCAGCAGCACGAAGAGGTTGATGCCCCACCAGCGGGGCGTCAGCAGGAACCGGTACACGCCCTCAACGGTACGGCCCCCGGCCGGGCGGACCGGTCGCGGGGTCGGGGTGGTGCGAGGTTTTCCACAGGCTGCGTGGGGCCGGACGGGCCCGTTGTCCACAGGCTGGGGAGCGGGGGCGGCGCACTGTCGGTCCGGCCAGGCACTATGGGGCCATGACTGAGAGCAACGGGTCCGCGGTGCGTGACCAGCGGGACGATCAGGGCCAGGCTGCGGCCGGGCGGGACCGGCAGGAGCGGATGCCGGACTGGGAGAAGCGCTTCCGGGCGCCCCGGGTCTCGCTGCCCGACTGGGCGGAGGACGCGCCGGACCGTTCCCTGTTCGTGTCGAACGCGACGGGGACGTACGAGCTGTACGCCTGGGATCGCGGGAGCGGCGAGCAGCGCCAGGCGACGGACCGGCCGAACGGCACCACGGAGGGCGTGCTGTCCCCGGACGGCGAGTGGATCTGGTGGTTCGACGACAAGGACGGCGACGAGTTCGGCGTCTGGCGCCGCCAGCCGTTCAGCGGCGGTCCCGACGAGGCGGCCGTGCCCGCGCTGGAGCCGTCCTACCCCGCGGGCCTCGCGCTCGGCCGGGACGGGCGTACGGCGGTCGTGGGCCGCTCGACGGACGAGGACGGTACGACGATCCACCTCGCGCGCCCGGGCTCCGGCGAGGACCCGGTGGAGATCTACCGGCACCGGGAGTCCGCGGGTGTCGGGGACCTGTCCCACGACGGCTCGCTGATCGCGGTCGAGCACACCGAGCACGGCGACGCCATGCACTCGGCGCTGCGCGTGCTGCGCCCGGACGGCACGCAGGTGGCCGAGCTGGACGACACCAAGGGCGGGACGCTGGAGCTCGGCCTCGAGGTGCTGGGCTTCGCGCCCGTCGACGGCGACACCCGGCTGCTCGTCGGTCACCAGCGGCGGGGCCGCTGGGAGCCGCTGGTGTGGGACGTGGCGACGGGCGAGGAGACGGACCTGGAGCTGGACCTGCCCGGCGACGTGAGCGCCGAGTGGTACCCGGACGGCAGCGGGCTGCTCGTCGCGCACAGCTTCGAGGCCCGCAGCGAGCTGTTCCGCTACGACCTGGCGGGCCGCGAACTGACGCGGATCCCCACCCTGCCGGGCACGGTCTCGGGGGCGACGGCCCGTCCGGACGGCAGTGTGGAGTACCTGTGGTCGTCGGCGGCCGAGCCGTCCGCCGTCCGCTCCACGGACGGCGGGGTGGTCCTGGATCCGCCCGGGATGAAGTCCCCGGGCTCGGTCCCGGTGGAGGACGTCTGGGTGGACGGCCCCGGCGGCCGCATCCACGCCCTGGTCCAACGGCCGGCGGGCGTGACGGGCCCGCTGCCCACGGTCTTCGACATCCACGGCGGCCCCACCTGGCACGACAGCGACTCCTTCGCCGCGGGCCCGGCCGCCTGGGTGGACCACGGCTACGCGGTGGTCCGCGTCAACTACCGCGGCTCCACGGGCTACGGCCGTGCCTGGACGGACGCCCTGAAGCACCGGGTCGGCCTGATCGAGCTGGAGGACATCGCGGCGGTCCGGCAGTGGGCGATCGACTCGGGCCTGGCCGACCCCGAGCGGCTGATCCTCACCGGCGGCTCCTGGGGCGGCTACCTCACGCTGCTGGGCCTGGGCACCCAGCCGGAGGCCTGGACGCTGGGCATCGCGGCGGTACCGGTCGCCGACTACGTGACGGCGTACCACGACGAGATGGAAGCCCTGAAGGCCATGGACCGCACCCTGCTGGGCGGCACCCCCGAGGAGGTCCCCGAACGCTTCGAGGCGTCCTCCCCGCTCACCTACGTGGACCAGGTCAAGGCCCCGGTCTACATCTCCGCCGGCGTCAACGACCCCCGCTGCCCCATCCGCCAGATCGAGAACTACGTCAATCGTCTCCAGGCCCGCGGCGCCGTCCACGAGGTCTACCGCTATGACGCCGGCCACGGATCCCTCGTCGTGGACGAACGCATCAAGCAGCTCCGCCTGGAACTCGACTTCGCCGAGCGTCACCTGCCGCGGTAGCGCGAGGGGCCTGCGCGGGCGCGGGGTGGAGACGCCGACGCGCCGGGGAGGAGGCGCGGGCCACGCGCCTCCTCCCGCGCGGCCGTCCGCTGTCCCCGGACCCGGGGGAGCGGGCCTGCCCGGGGCCCAGGGCGGAACGACTGGCGGGGACGACGGAGCGGGGCCAGAAAGGGACGGGCGGGGGCGACGGGACGGAACCCGAGGTCCGCGCACGCCGCGCACCCCGGGCCCCCGGCACCCCCGCTACGTCCCCGCTCGTGCCCGGGACCGGCGGCCGAGGAGTTCCGCGAGGCCGCGTCGCGTCGCGGCGAGCACCACGCGGTCCTCCTTGCGGAGGACGTACGTGGCGGGCAGGTTCCAGACCAGGCCCGAGGTGCGTCGCACGTCCTCGGCCGCCTGCTGGGCGGCCGGCTCACGGCGGTCCTGCGCCGCCGCCCCCGGCCCCGCGTCCGCGGCCGCGGCGGCGTCCGCGTCCAGCGCCAGCACCCGCCAGTACCCGGCTCGGAAGGCCTCCGCGACCGTCCTGCCCTCCAGCTGCGGATGCCCGTCGACGTCCACCGCCGCGAACAGCAGCACCCGCCGCTCGACCGGAATCGCGCCCAGGATCTGCCGACCGAACATCGCCCCGGCGAACGAGGGCGCCGCCAGGTGCGACACGCTCCGGCTTCGCGTCTGCGCGTGCGGGTGCGCGGCCCGCAGGGTGCGGTACACCGCGGTAGCGAAGTCGTCGTCGTACAGCCGCAGCACCACCCGCAGATCTGACCGCACCGACCGGGCGTACAGCACGGCCTCCAGGTTCGTGGTGTCCGCGCTGGTCACCGCGAGCAGCGCCTTGGCGCGGTGGATCTTCGCGGCCTCCAGCACCCCCTCCTGCGTGACGTCCCCGAGCACCACCGGGACCCGCAGCCGCCGTGCCGTCGCCATCCCCCGCGCCTCGGGGTCCGACTCCACGCACACCACCGGTACGCCCAGTTCCCGCAGGCGCGTCAACACCCGGGTGCCGATCTTGCCCAGTCCCAGCAGCACCACATGCCCGCCGAGCCCGCGCGGCGGCTTGCGCAGCGCGGACGCCGACCGGAACGTGCCCAGCGCCTCCAGCACCGCCGCCAGCAGCACCGGCAGCAGCAGCAACCCGACCAGCCCCGACAGCAGTTGCAGCACCTGCCGCCCGGTCGGCGCCCCGATCGCCGGATCGTCGATGGCGAACAGGTCCAGCAGCGTCAGATAGAGCGCGCCGAGCGGATGGATGCCGGTCACCAGCCACAGCGCCACCGCGAGCGCGAACACACACGCCACCAGCCCCGCCAGCGACCAGCGCAGCCGCCGTGAGAACAGCGAGGTCAGCGGCGGAACGATCCCGACCCCCACCCCACGCCCGGCGGCTCCCCGGCCGGCGGAGTACGACACCTGCTCCAGCACCACGGTTCCGCGGCCGGCGGCCTCCCGTACCGCCGTCTCGTCCGGCAGCAGGTGGGGCGGCTGGTCGCCGCCCTCGGACCCGTCCGCGCCCGCCGGATCACCGTTGGACGCCGACAGCAGCGCGAGCGTGCACAGTCCGGGATCGGCGACCTGTCCCGGCGCGGGCTGCGGCCGCTCCACCGCGCGCAGCAGCAACCCGTCCGTCTGCACCACCTTGGTGGTGCCCACGGCCGCGCTGGCGGCGAGCGCGGGCGCGGCGGTGTCGGCGTCGGACAGCACGGTCGTGGAGGCGTCGGCGCCCAGCCAGGTGCCGTCGTCGCCGGTCGCCAACGCCGCCGCCTGGTCGAGGAGTTCCTCGATGTGCTGCCCCAGCCGCCGGTTGTACAGGCGCAGCACGAGCCGCAGCCGCGGGTTGAGCCGGCGCACGGTCAGCGCGGCACGGATGTTGGTCTCGTCGTCGTCGTACACCAGCGCCATCGCGGTCGCCCGGTCCACGCCCGCCTCCGCGAACACGGCCTCGGTCGGCTCGGCTGCCTCCAACACCCGGTCGGCGGCGAGCCCTTGACCGTCCTGGCCGGTGTCGCCGTCCCGGTTGCCGTTGCCGCCGCCGGCCCGGCTCACGGCCGCGCTCACCACGCGGTCCAGCAGTGCCGAGGCCACGCGGACGCGGCCCACCACCGGCGGCCGTACCGAGCGCCCGGAGGGCGGCACGACCAGCGTCACCTGCTCGCCGTACACACCGCGCAGCTCGGTGGCCAGCCGGTACGCCAGGCCGTCGTCACCACAGACCACCATGTGCGCACCGCCCGCGTCACCGGGCGCACCACCCTGATTCGGAACGCTCCCCACGAGAGGACAGACTGCCGCACCGGGACGGGTGGTTCCACCGGCGGACACCGCCCGACCGGTCCGCTCCGCCGGGCCCCGTACGACCCGCACGGCCCGTACGACGAGACACGGGACCGGTGAGAAACGCGGTGGCTCGCGTGGCCGGACGCCGCCTAGACTGGCGGCACTTCGAAGAGACCTCCCCGGAAGTACGCCGCAGAGCGGGAGCGCCCCGCCTCCCCGAGACATCGGCCGAGGCGCAGGAGAGGGCGGCAGCTGTCCTTGTCGACCCGTCCTTCTCCCTGTCGCGCGTTTCCTCTCCACGGAGGCTCTTCATGAACGTCGGAATCGGTCTTCCCATCGGCGACCCCGCCGCCCTGCTCACCTGGGCCCGGCGCGCCGAGGCGGGCCCCTTCACCACCCTCGGCCTGCTCGACCGGCTGGTCCACGACAACCCCGAACCGCTGGTGGCCCTCGCCGTCCTCGCCGGGGCCACCTCGAGGATCCGCGTCCAGACCGAGGTGCTGCTGGCCCCGCTGCGGGACACCGTCCTGCTCGCCAAGCAGGCGGCCACCCTGGACCGGATGACCGGCGGCCGCCTGGTCCTCGGTCTCGGCATCGGCGGCCGCGAGGACGACCACCGGGCCGCGGGCGTCGACATCCGCACCCGGGGCCGCCGCCTGGACGAACAGATGCCGGTGCTGCGCCGCCTGTGGTCCGGTGAACCGTACGGCGACGGCGTGGGTCCCGTCGGCCCGGCCGCGTTCCGCCCCGGCGGTCCCGAGGTGCTCTTCGGCGGCTTCAAGCCCGTCGCGCTGGAGCGCGTGGCCCGCTGGGGCGACGGCTTCCTCGCGGCCGCGCCGCCGTCTGGGGCGGGCGGCCTGTTCGACACGGTGCGCGGCCAGTGGAAGGAGCACGGCCGCGAGGGCGCCCCGCGCCTGGTGGCGCAGGTGAACGTGGCGCTGGGTCCGGAGCGGGTCGTCGAGGACGCGCGGTCCGCCATGTACGCGTACTACGCCTTCACCGGCATGCCCGACCGCATGGTCTCCGGCATGCTCACGACCGCGCGGGCCGTCCGGGAGGCCGTCGCCGCCTACGGAGACCTGGGCGCCGACGAGGTCATGCTCTACTGCTACGGCCTCGACCCCGATCAGGTCGACCGCCTGGCCGACGCGCTCTGACCGACCCGGCCCCCGGGCGGCAGGGCAGCCGTGCCGGGCCGGTCCGTCGGAGAACATGCGGGCGGGCCGGCCCGGAGGAGAATCGGAATATGGGATTCCATATCGGTCGGGAGATCCCTTGGCGCTTTCGGCCCGTATATAGGGATATGTCAAGGTTCCGGTTGACCGTGGGCCGCCTGCCGGACGAGGCTCTGCTGTCCGGGCTGGCCCTTGGTGACCCGGAGCTCGCGGTGAGTTTCGTGAGGAGGTTCCAGCATCGCGTCTTCGGTGTCGCGATCGCCGTCACCGGAGACCCGCAACTCGCCGAGGACATCGCCCAGCAGACGTTCGAGCGGGCGTGGCGGCACGCGCAGATCTACGACTCGCGGCGCGGGTCCGTGACGACCTGGCTGACCACCATCGCCCACAACCTCGCCATCGACGCCGTCCGGTCCCGCAGAACGGAGCCGGTGCCGCCCGAGGACCTGGACGCCGTCCTGGGAGTCGTCAGCGAGACCCCGGAGCAGCACGCCCTGGCCGACGAGGCGTCGACCCGGCTCCGGGCGGCCGTCGCGGAACTGCCACGCGAGCAGGGCCGGGCGCTGGTGATGGCGGGCATCTACGGCATGACCGCCCAGCAGATCGCCGACCGGGAGCAGATCCCGCTGGGCACGGCCAAGACCCGGGTCCGGGCGGCCATGGGCAAGCTGCGGACCACCCTCGCGTCCGAGTGCCGAGGCGACGACCATGCCCAATGACGTGATGTGCGACAGGCTGCGCGAGATCGGCGCCGAGCTCGCTCTCGGTGTGCTGCCCGGCCGTGAGCGGGCCGGCGCCGTCGCACATCTCGAGCGGTGCGCCGACTGCCGCGAGCTCATCCGGCAGCTGACCCAGGTCGGCGACCGGCTGATCGGGCTGCTGCCGGGCAGCGAGCCGCCGGTCGGGTTCGAGACCCGGGTTGCGCAGATGCTGACGCAGGACGCGGCGTCGGGCGCGGCGGCGCACGAGGGACGGACGCTCGCCCCGCCCCGGTCGGCCCGGTTCGCCCGGCGGATACGCCCGGGGGTCGCCGCCGTCGCCACGCTGCTCGTCCTGGCCGTCGGGTTCGGGGGCTGGTCGGTCGGCACGGCCATCCAGGGCACCGTGGCCCGCCCCGCACAGCCCACCGCCAACCGCGACACGGACATGCTGTGGGGCGGGCTGATGTCCGCCCAGGCCCAGGCGGGAAAGCCGGCCGGGGAGGTCTACGCGCACGCGGGCACCCCCGGCTGGATCTTCATGACCGTCGACCTCGCCGGAGCGGGCACCCCCTACAGCGGCCGGGTCTCCTGCCTGCTGGTGCACAAGGACGGCAGTACCGTCCGGGTCGGCACCTTCAGCCTTCACAAGGGTCAGGGCTCGTGGGGAGCCCCCACTCCGGCCGGTGCCGACCGCGACGGGCTCAGCGGCCTGCGGCTGACGGCACTCGACGGCACGGTGTTGGCCACCACCCACTTCGCCACGGGCGCGGAGACCTGAGGCCTCCCCGCCCGCGTGCCCGCGCGAGGGTTGCCCGCGTGCGCCGCGGCACACCCGCCCGCCGCGGTTCCCACCCGTGCCGCGTCCCGCCGTCCGGGCCGAAGCCGCTCACTCGCGTGTCCCGGGGGCGGGGAACAGCGCGCGCAGGGCCGTCGCCAGGTCCGGGACCGTGGGCCGTTCCCGCGGTTTGGCCCGCAGACAGCCGTCGATGAGCGCGGCGAACTCGCGCGGCAGCCGCCGCCGTGCCGCGACCGGCGGGGCGGTCTCCTCCAGCTGCGGGTATCGCTCGTCCTCAAAGCCGGAGCCGGAGCCGTAGCCGTACGAGCTCGCGCAGTGGTCGCCGGGCGGCAGGAAGGGAAGGCTTCCGCAGGCCGTCTCGTACAGCGTGACGCCGATGCCCCACACGTCGGTCGCGGCCGTGAGCGGCTCGCCGCGCGCCTGCTCGGGAGCGAGATAGGCGAAGGTGCCGATCCCGGGCGGGGCCAGGCCCGGCGGGCGGGCCAGGCTCAGGTCCAGCACCTTGACGTGGCCGCGTTCCACCACGATGTTCGCGGGCTTGAGGTCCAGGTGCAGCAGGCCCTGGCCATGCAGGTAGTGGGCCGCGGAGCACATCTGTGCACCGAGCACGGCCACGTCGGTGGCGGCCGGCCGCCGCTTCAGCCGGTGGACGAGGTGGGACAGGGTCTCCCCGCTCAGTGTCTCCAGGACGACGAGCGGCTCGGGCTCCACGAAGAACTCGTAGGCGCGGACCAGGTGCGGGTGGGTGAAGTCGAGCAGCCACCGCCCCTCGCGCAGCAGCCGTTCGGTCAGGTCCGGCTCGCCGCGGCGGTCCGGGCGCACCACCTTGACGACGCACCGGCAGTCGCGTTCCTCGCTCCAGGAGTCGTACAGGTCCAGCCATCCGGTGCGCGTGAGATGCGCGAGGAGCACGTATCCGGGGACCGGCCGGGTGCCCGGTGGCAGCGGCGGAGCGGGGGCGGCCGGGGCGCGCACCTGGGTCCCGGTCACGGCCGCATCCTCCCCGATCCGTTGCCCTGGGGGCCGGTCATGGTGCCCGCCGGGCCGCTCGTCGCGGCGTGCAGCCGGTGGAGGTGGGCGTAGGCGCCGTCGCGGAGGAACAACTCGTCGTGGTTGCCGGACTCGACGACCCGGCCGTGGTCGAGGACCACCACCCGGGTGGCGTCGCGGACGGTGAGCAGGTTGTGCGAGATGACGACGGTCGTACGGCCGGCCATGAGGCGGCGCAGCGGATCCATGATCCGATGGCCGGACTGGGCGTCGAGGCCGGTGGTGGGCTCGTCCAGGAGCAGCACGGGCGCGTCCCTGATCATCGCGCGGGCGATCGCCAGGCGCTGGCGCTGCCCACCGGACAGTGTCCGGCCGCGCTGACCGACCACCGTGTCGTACCCGTCCGGCAGCAGCCGGATGAAGTCGTCGGCGTCGGCGGCGCGTGCCGCCGCCACGATCTCGGCCTCGGTGGCGTCGGGCCGGCCGTAGGCGATGTTCTCCCGGACCGTGCCGTGCAGGACGAGCGTCTCCTGGAGGACGACCGCGACGCTCTCGCGCACGTCGGTCAGGTCGAGGCGGCGCAGATCGGTCCCGTCGAGGCGGACGGCGCCCAGGTCGGGGTCGTAGAAGCGCAGTTGCAGCTTGGCGACGGTGGACTTGCCGGCCCCGCTGGCGCCGACCAGTGCCAGCGTCTCGCCGGGGGAGACGTGGAAGGAGACGTCGGACAGGGCGGGGCGGGTGGTGCCGGGGTAGCGGAAGGAGACCGCGTCGAACTCGATCTCGCCGCGCGCCCGCCGGATCCGCCGGACGTCGGGGGCCTGGGTGACCTCGGGCCGCTGGTCGAGCAGTTCGGCGATCCGTTCCGCGGAGGCGGAGGCGGCGAAGAAGGTGGTGCCGAGCCGGGAGAGGTCGCGGACCGGGCCGTAGAGCTTGCTGATCAGTGCCAGGAAGACCAGCAGGCCGCCCAGCGTGAGCTGCCCCTGGGCCAGCTTCCAGGTGCCGAGACCGATGACGGCGAGGGCGCCGCACACCTCGATGAGCTCGACCAGCGGCCGGTAGACGGCGCGGATCCGCGCCGAGGCCATCGCGGCGTGGAACTTGCCCAGGTTCTCACGCTCGAAGCGGTGGCCCTCCCAGGCCTGCCGGTTGTACGCCTGGACCAGGGCCACATTGCCCAGCGACTCCTCGGCGACCGCGGTGAGCGAGCCGCTGCGCCGCCTGCGCTCCCGGGACGCGTCCTTGACCAGCCGGGAGAAGTGCCGGGCGGCGCCCCAGAACAGCGGCACGATGACGAGGGCGAGGAGGGTGAGGTCCCAGCTCAGATAGAACAGCAGACCGAGGAAGACGCCCAGCTGGATGACGTAGTACAGCACGTCCGCCACACCGGACAGCAGGAACGTCTCGACGGCGTCCACGTCGCCGGTGACCCGGGACAGCAGGTCCCCGAGCCGCCGCCGTTCGAAGAACCCCAGCGACAGCCCCTGGACGTGCCGGAAGACATCGGAGCGCAGTGCCCGCAGAAAACTCTCGCTGACGTAGGCCGACAGCACGTCGTCGACGCACTGCAGAATCCCGGAGACGACCATGAGCCCCAGGTAGGCGGGTGCGATCCAGAGGAACGGCGCCAGGTCCCTCGGGACGAGGACCTCGTCCACCACCGTCTTGAACAGCCACAGCTCCCCGCCCTCGACGAGCGGTTCGAGCACGCTGAACAGCGCCAGCGGCACCAGGCGTCCACGCCGGCCGCGGGTGTACGGCCAGAACCGCCGGAACACCTCGCGCACGGACAGCGGCGGGGCGGCCGCGACCACGGCGTCCGGGTCCGCGTCGACCGACAGCAGACCGCGCAGCAGTCGGCGCCCGCGCAGCAGCTCGCGTGCCTGGAGCAGTCGCCGTCCGGCATGTCGCCGGGCATGCCGACGGAGCGGACCGGCTCCTTCACGAGCCGGTCCGCTCGGGCCTTTCGGCCCTTTGTCAGTGGTGGTGAACCTCATGTATCAGTAGTGGCCGTGACCCGAACCGCGCCCGCGTCCGCCCCAGGAGCGGCCGTGACCGGATCCGTGTCCGTGTCCGTACCCGCGGCCACTGCCGCCGTGGCCGCCGTGGCCACCGTGACCGCCATGGCCACCGTGGCCTCCATGACCGCCGTGACCCCTGGCCGGGAAGAGATCCTTGAAGATCGCCATAGCGTGCTTCCTCTCCTGTCCGCTCTTCTTTGAGCGGGTCTTTCACTGGATACGGTGCAGGACGCGAATGGGATGGCTGTTGTCCGTAAAATCATGAAGTTTCCTGTTTCTGTGTCCGATGGTGTTCGCTGGGTTGCGGGCCGCGGGGTCCGCCGGGGGGCCGCGGACCCGGCTGCCGCGAATCTTCACGGCGATCGCGCAACGGCGGCACGGGAGGCGGCGCGAGAGCGCGGGAGCGTGCCGGACGGTGCGGCGTGTCCCGTTCAGACCCACACCGGCAACACTTCTCGCGCCAGGATTCGACGACCATGTCGTGGAGCATGTGGAGAAGCCGCTCCCGCGTCGTCGCGGCGTGTGCACAGATGCGTGACCGGAGCGTTCCACGTGCCCGGCGCGCAGGGCCGTTGCGTAGATGCGCGGCGCGGTCCGTGGTTTGATCCGTTGCGCCGCCGGTGACGCGAGGGCGTCCGGGAACGGATGCCGCACGCCTGCGGCCGCGGCGGCTCGCCGTCCCCAGCGGGACCGCCCCAGGTGCCCCACCCCATGCGAAGGGAAGTCCCCCATGAACTCCGCTCCCCGGATCCGGACCACCGAGATCTCCGACGCCGAACTCGACGACGTCTCCGGTGGTCTGGGCGGTCTGAGCCCGCACGCCGGTGTCGTCGCCGGCCCCACCGCGATCAGCGACTCCGACGTCTTGGGCCAGGCCCAGGACGTCACGGCCGGAGCGCTCGGCACCGCACTGGGCACCCTCGGCCAGTACCGCCAGGTCGGGGTGGCCGTCTCGTTCTGATCCGCGCGGCTTCGGACGGCCGAAGGGCCGGCCCGGGAGGAAACCCTCCGGGCCGGCCCTTCGTGCCGCGCCCCAGATGCACGACGCTGCCGGCTGCGCAAGGATCGGAAGCAACCAAGAACCGGAAGCACCCGGGATGTCCGGGCATCGAAAACCTGGACATCCCCGGGTATCGGAAGCATCGGGGAATCCGGACCGTCCGGAGCGTCTCATGGTTACCAAGCGCATCCTGGCCCGTCCCGCGCGCCCCACGGACACGGCCGCGCCCGGCGCCGCCGCCCCTGTCACGTCCGCGGCCGACGCGGGCCTGCTGCTCCTCAGGCTGACCTTCGGACTGCTGATGGCCGGGCACGGCGCACAGAAGCTGTTCGGTCTCTTCGGGGGCAACGGCCTGACGGGGACCGGCCGCTATCTCGAGAGCCTCGGCTACCGCCCGGGAACGGTCTTCGCGGTGATCGGTGGTGCCTCCGAGCTCCTCGGAGGCATCGGCCTGGCTCTCGGCCTGCTCACCCCCTTGGCCGCCGCCGCACTCATCGGCGTGATGATCAACGCCATGGTGACGGTCGGTGGCGCGAACGGCCTGTGGATCACGGAACAAGGGGTCGAGTACAACGTCTGCATCGCCGTGGTCGCCCTGGCCGTCGCCGCCATCGGCCCGGGCCGGCTGGCCGTCGACCGGTTCTTCCGCTGGGGCTCGGGCGGCTGGCCCGAAGCGGCCGTCGCCCTCGTCCTGGGCGGCATCGGGGCCGCGATCAGCCTCATCGCCTGAGGGTCCGGTCCTCCGCGGCCGGGCCCCGGACCTATGCCGCCCGGACGAGGCGGTTGGCGAAGGTCGACATCGTGTAGGCGCCGATGCCGAGGACGACTTCCAGGGCGTTGCGCTCCGTGTAGCCGTGGGCCAACAGCGCCTCGACCGCGTCGTCGTCCACCGCGCCCGCACGGGTCAGGACGTCGAGGGTGAACGTACGGATCGCGGCGAGCCGTTCGTCGGTCGGGGCGTGCCCCTCGCGCAGGGCGGCGACGAGTTCGGGGTCCGCGCCGAGCTTGCGGAGCTCGCCGGTGTGCAGGGCGATGCAGACGTGGCACCGGTTGCGGACGGCGACGGTCATGATGACGGCCTCCCTGGCGAGCGGGTCCAGGGTGCAGCGCTCGAAACTGGCGCTCAGCGACAGGAACCCGTCGAGCAGTTCGGGGGACGTGGCCAGCCGGGCCACGGCGTCCGGCAGCGTCCCTCCGAAGCGGTCGGCGACGGACCGCATCGCCGGTCGCGACGCCTGCGGGGCGCTCTCCATGGTGTGTGCGGTGAACATGGCACCTCCTAAGATGGTCAACATGGTTGACGATGAGATGGTAAACCAGGTTGTCCGTTCAGGAAAGGGTGCGGAAGCACACGGCGGCGACGCGGACCGGCCGAGGGCCGGCTACGAGCTGCCGCTGCTGCTGTTCGCCGGCTTCCGGACGCTCATCGACGCGCTGCACACCGAACTCGCCGAGCAGGGACACCCGCAGGTGCGCCCGGCGTACGGGTTCGCCCTCCAGGCGATCGGCCCGCAGGGCAGCGCCGCCAGCGACATCGCACGCCGCCTGGGCATCTCCAAACAGGCCGCCGGTAAAACCGTCGACCGCCTGGTCGCCCTCGGTTACGCCGAGCGCGCGGAGGATCCCACCGACGCCCGCCGCAAGGTGGTGCGCCTGACCGCACGCGGCTTCGACGTCCTGTCCCGCTCGGCCGCGATCTTCGAGCGGCTACGCACCGAGTGGGCGGCCCGGCTGGGCGAGGACCGCCTGAGCGCCATCGAGGACGACCTGAGCACCGTGGTGGCGCCGGGCGCGTTCCGACTGGACGCGGCGGGCTGGATGGGCGGCACGTCCTGAAGCAACCGGCGGGTGCTCCGCGTGGCTGACCACCTGGGGCCGTGGCCCGCCGCATGGTCAGCCCCCATAAACCGGCCTCGTACGTCACACGCACCGGCCGAGCCGGGACAGGGCGTGTACGCGGTGCGTGTCAGCCGTCACCGCGGCACGGACCGTACGACGCTCGGTCGATCGCCTCGATCTCCGCCCCTTTGCGGATGGTACGTCAATGAATGTTCGACTATGCGTAATTTGTCGTACGGTATGCTTCTTTACCGAGCCTTGACGCTCCGTTGAGTGGCAGTCCGCTCATTCAGAGGAGTTGTCATCCAGAACTTCTGGATCTAGATGCGGCGGGGGGCGTGACATGGATCGAGTCGTCCGGGCCGTTGAAGTGCCCGCAACCGCTCGTGACAGCGTGCCTGAACCGGGCCGCGTCGTTCTCGGCGTCTGATCCCGCGGTCCGACGCCCGCACCAGGTGTCGCGCGACCGTGCGCGGACCGCCGACCGGTCGGACACCGACCTGCTTGTGTCCCGAGGCGCACCAGTACGCCAAGCCCCGGCCGGGCACGCCCACTCGGCCCGACCGGCACCGCCTGTGCCGGGCCGTGTCGCCGACCCCACCGGCAGCGCCCGCGCGCCGCCCCAGCCAAGAAGGCACTCGACGCCGTCGCCGAACCGAACGGGAGGACAGACGCCCGTGCACGACACCACCGCCATGCTCATCGAACTCGGGGCCATCATCCTCGCCCTGGGCCTGCTGGGCCGCCTCGCCGGACGAGTGGGCTTCTCTCCCATACCCCTCTACCTCCTGGCCGGACTCGCCTTCGGCCAGGGCGGCATCCTCCCCCTGCAAGCCAGCGAGGAGTTCACCGCCACCGGCGCCGAGATCGGCGTCATCCTCCTGCTGCTCCTGCTCGGCCTGGAGTACAGCGCCTCCGAACTCGTCACCAACCTCAAGACCCAATACCCCTCCGGTGCGGTCGACTTCGTCCTCAACTCCGTACCCGGTGCCGTCGCCGCACTCCTTCTGGGCTGGGGCCCGGTGGCCGCCGTCGCGCTGGCCGGCGTCACCTGGATCTCCTCCTCCGGCGTCATCGCCAAGGTCCTCGGAGACCTGCGCCGGCTCGGCAACCGCGAAACCCCCGTCGTCCTCGGCGTCCTCGTCATCGAGGACCTCGCCATGGCCGTCTACCTGCCGATCCTCACGGCTCTGCTCGCCGGCGTCGGCCTGGCCGGCGGCGGCGTCACCCTGCTGATCTCCCTGGGCACGGTCGGCGCCGTCCTCTACCTGGCCCTGCGCCACGGACGGCTGATCAGCCGCGCCGTCTCCTCCGAGAGCGCCGAAATGCTCCTGCTGGTCGTCCTCGGGCTCACCCTCCTCATCGCCGGCATCGCTCAGGAACTCCAGGTCTCCGCGGCCGTCGGCGCCTTCCTCGTCGGGATCGCCCTGTCCGGCGAGGTCGCCGAAGGCGCCAGCAACCTCCTCACCCCGCTGCGGGACCTGTTCGCCGCCGTCTTCTTCGTCTTCTTCGGCCTGTCCACCGACCCCTCGGACATCCCGCCCGTCCTCGTCCCCGCCCTGCTGCTCGCCGTCGTCACCGCCCTCACCAAGGTCGCCACCGGCTGGTACGCCGCACGCCGCGCCGGGATCCAGGGCGCGGGCCGCTGGCGAGCCGGCGGCACCCTCGTCGCCCGCGGCGAGTTCTCCATCGTCATCGCCGGACTCGCCGTCGGTGTCGAGCCCCGCATCGGCCCCCTGGCCACCGCCTACGTGCTGATCCTCGTCATCGTCGGCCCGCTCGCCGCCCGCTACACCGAACCGCTGGCCCGCCGCCTCACCCGCCGGCCCGCCGCAGCGCCACCGGCGGAGGAAACTGCCGACGCCGAGCGGGCCGAAGACGCACACGCCCACGTCTGAGTTCTCGCCCGGGCGGCAGCGGCGACTCCTCCGTGCGGCCCCACGCGCACGGAGGAGCTCCACGGCCTCACCGCGATCCCGGTGCGGGACTGGCCGTCGCACGCCCTGTCGCGCGAGGATTCGGGATCAGTATCGGCAGGAGGGGCAAGTGACCGCGCACGACGCACTCGGTGAGTTTCTCGACGGCTACGCCGACATCCTGACGGACGCCTCCAGCACCGGACGCCGTCTCACCCGCGACGAACTGGACTCCCGTCGCGCACTGGGCGCGAAGGCCGCGGTGTCGGGCCACGGATGGCGTGTGCTGGTGCGCGAGCACCTCGCGGTCAGCCGTACCGACTGGCCCGCCGCAGCCGCTCCGGACAGTGTCGTGTCCGTCATCGAGCAGGCCATCGACGCCTTCGCGGACGGGTACGAGCGGGCCCAGCGCCTGGTCATACGCCAGGAGGAGGCGGCCCGACGCGAGTTCATCGACGACCTCCTCCACGGGCGCGGCGACCCGGGACAACTCGCCGCACGCGCCGAACGCTTCGGGCTGCGGCTCTCCCGCGACCACGTCGTGGCCGTGGCCGAGGGCCCCGCCAAGTACGACGAGACCGATCCCGTGCCCCGCCAGGTGCAGGACGCCCTCTTCGGCCGCTTCGAGAACCGCAGGATCCTGTTCACCACCAAGGACGGCCGGATGCTCTGCATCGCGCCCGGCGACCAGGCCGACGTCCTGACCTACTTCGCCAAACAGGCCCACGCCGCCACCGACGGCGGCCAGGTCGCCATCGGCCGCTCCCGGCCCGGGGCCGTCGGCATCGGACACAGCTACGAAGAAGCTCTCAACGCCCTCGACGTCGCCCAGCGCATGGGCTTCGACGACCCGCTGCTGCGCGCCGCCGACCTGCTGGTCTTTCCCGTACTCGCCCGGGACCGGCAGGCCCTGATGGACCTCGTACGCAGCATCCTCAGCCCGCTGGAACACGCCCGCGGCGGAGCCCGGCCCCTGCTCGAAACACTGACCGCGTACTTCGAGACCGGCTGCGTGGCCGCCGAAACCGCCCGTCGACTGTCGTTGAGCGTACGGGCCCTGACCTACCGGCTGGAACGCATCCACACCCTCACCGGCACCGACCCCACCGACCCCGCACACCGCTACACCCTGCAGACGGCGGTCATCGGCGCCCGGCTGCTCGACTGGCCGTCCAGACCTCTGTGACCCACGGACACGTCGCCGGGGAAGTGGCCCTCACCCGGAGCCGAGGGCGTTCAGGACAGCACACCTACCGGCCCGAGCGAGCCCGCGGCCGGCCGTCCTCGCTCAGGCCCGGCCGACCGGGTCCTGATCGTCCAGGGTTTCCTGCGCCTCCGCGAGCGGCGCCGGGGGCGTCGGCGCGGGCCTGCCCCACCGGGCGGTCAGACTCCGGGCCACGGGCTCGGTGTAACGAGCGGTGAGCGGACCGAGGATCACCAGGATGAGCACGTACGCCGTGGCCAGCGGGCCCAGCGAGGGCTCGATCCCCGCGGTGACCGCGAGGCCTGCGATGACGATGGAGAACTCCCCACGGGCGACCAGCGTGCCACCGGCCCGCCAGCGGCCGTTGACGGATACGCCGGCCCGCCTGGCCGCCCAGTAACCGGTGGCGATCTTCGTGCCGGCGGTGATGACCGCCAGCACGAGTGCGGGCCCGAGCACCGGCGGAATGCTGGACGGATCGGTGTGCAGACCGAAGAAGACGAAGAACACCGCGGCGAACAGGTCCCGCAGCGGCGCGAGCAGGTTGTGCGCGCCCTCGGCCGCCTCTCCGGAGAGGGCGATGCCCACCAGGAAGGCGCCCACCGCGGCCGAGACCTGCAGCTCCTGCGCGATGCCGGCCACCAGCAGGGTCAGGCCCAGCACCACCAGCAGCAGCTTCTCCGGATCGTCGCTGGAGATGAACCGGGAGATGTGGCGCCCGAAGCGCACCGCGAGCAGCAGCACGAGCGCGGCCACGCCGAGTGCGATCGCGAGCGTGACGCCGCCGGCCGCGAAACCGGTCCCGGCCAGCAGGGCGGTGATGATCGGCAGGTAGACCGCCATGGACAGGTCTTCCAGCACCAGAATGCTCAGGATCACGGGCGTCTCGCGGTTGCCCAGCCGCCCGAGATCACCGAGCACCTTGGCGATGACGCCGGAGGACGAGATCCACGTGACGCCCGCCAGCACCACGGCGGCCACCGGCCCCCAGCCGAGCAGCAGCGCCATCGCCGCGCCCGGCAGCGCGTTCAGCGCGGCGTCGGCCATACCCGCCGCGTACTGCGTCTTGAGGTGGGAGACCAGGTCGCTGGCCGTGTACTCCAGACCGAGCATCAGCAGCAGCAGGATCACGCCGATCTCGGCGCCGATCGCCACGAACTCCTCGCTGGCGCCCAGCGGCAACAGGCCGCCCTGGCCGAAGGCCAGTCCGGCCAGCAGGTACAAGGGGATGGGCGAGAACTGAAAACGACCGGCGAGCCGGCCGAGCAGCCCCAGACCGAGGATGATCGCGCCGAACTCGATCAGGAACGTGCCGTAGGAGTGCACGCGCACTCACTCCCGACCGAGGATCGCGGCGGCAGCCTCCACGCCCTCGCGAGTGCCGATCACGATCAGGGTGTCCCCGCCGGCCAGCCGGAACTCCGGACCCGGGGAGGGGATCGCCTCGGCGCGGCGCAGCACCGCCACGATCGACACACCGGTCTCCGTACGCATCCGGGTGTCGCCCAGCACCCGCCCGTTCCAGTACGAGGTCGCCGCCAGTTCGATCCGCTCGGCCACCAGCCCCAGCTCGGTCGTCGACAGCAGACTCGGGCTGTGGTGCTGCGGCCTCAGGGCGTCGATGAGCGCCTCCGCCTCCCCCGACGTCAGCCGCACCGACAGCGCACAGGCATCCGGATCGTCCTTGCGGTACGCGCTCAGGGTCCGTGACCCGTCCCGGTGCGCGACCACGGACAGGGGACGCTGCTCCCTCGTGGTGAGGTCGTAGCGCACTCCGATTCCCGGCAACGGCGTGCTACTCATACGCGCAGCGCCCACGGCTGCCCCCTGTCTGATTCGAATGTTTCTTTGGCCAATCTTTAATGACACCCTAACGAGCGCTCCGGACTCGGTGTTCCCCAGCACCGTCCCGAGCCGACCGAGCCGACGGGCGTCTGCGGGTTGCCGGTACCGAAGAGCAAAGCGGTCGGCTTAGACCTCAGTTGTGCCGGAAATCACCGGAAGGAATCGCAAGCATGATCGAATGGGTGTCCTTCAGTGCCGGTGCCCGGCCCGTCCCCAAGCCCGTGGCCACGCCGCTGGTATGGGCCGCCGCGTCCGGCGGTGCGCTGCTGCTGGTGGCAGTCCTCAACGCACTCGTGGGCCAGAACCAGCCGTCCGTCGCCCTGGTCGTCCTGTCCCTGCTGGCGGCGCTCCTGGGCCTGCGCGCCCGCTTCACCGCGGCCCCCGGTACGGCCGTCCTGTGCTGGCTCTTCCTCAACGGCTTCGCGATACCACCCGCCGGCACCCTCACCTGGGCCGGCCACCGTGACGGGTTCCGGCTCACCTGTCTGTTCACCGCCGTCCTCCTGGGCACGACGCTGGCCCGCGTCCTCTACGCCCGCGCCGCCTACCGCCGCGTCACGGCAGGTGTCGACGCCGCCGCAGCGGAACCCGGCGGTGAACCGCGCGGCTGCTGAGACGCAACCGCCGGCCGGTTCCGTGGCGTCCGGGACACCGGTCGGGTTGTATGCCTAACGACACATCACGAATGTGCGTCCGGACCGAGGGCGGGGTGGAGCGCATGTATCTCTGGATTCCCGGAGCGGGCTGGACGGTGATCGCCGTCGCCGCGACGGCGATCGCCTGTCTGTCGCTGCGGATGATGTTCCGCGCGGAGGCACTCCCGGAGGACGTACGCGAGACGGCCCGACGAAGGCGGCGAGCACCCGGCCGGTGGGAGACGTTCTTCGCCCTCCTGGCCGTCTCCTCCCTCTCGATCGACCTGTTGTCCCTGCCGACCGACATGTTGTTCTTCTTCAGCGCCTTTGTCCTCGTCGGGCTGCCCCTGGGCTTCCTCTCCGTGCGCCGCCGGATGCTGGAGCACTGGGCCCATCAGCTGCGTACGGGCGGCGATTTCAGGGCCCAGCCCGACTACGGCCTGATGCCTCGTCTGTCGGTCGTCGTGTTCGGGAGCGTGCTCGTGCTGGTCCTGGCGGCCGACTGGCTGCAGAAGGCCACCTGACCACGTCGCCCCTCCGCATCGCCGCCGGCGCGTCGGTGCGCTGTTCGCGGCACCTCCCCGCGGGACCGCCGGTGAGCTCGATGCCGTCCCCGGTCATCGCCCAGGACGGCAGCCGAAGCTGCCGTCCCTGTCGTCTGCGTTGACTGCCGAAGCCTACGGCTCAACTCCTGCCGCATCAGCCGGGTTCGGCCGGGCTGATGCCGCACTGGCTGGTGCCGGTCGAGCTCCCCAGGGCTCCGCTGCGGATGGGTGGATCAGTGGGTGGATCAGCGCAGTCCGGCGAAGAGATCGTTCTCGGGTATGGCCGCGCCGGTGGCGTCCTGGACACGTACGAACGTCTCCATGCCCATCAACTCGCCGAACCTCTCCTTGCCCATCCTGAGGAAGAAGATGTTCTCGCCCTGACTGGCGTGCGCGGCCAGCGCGTCGAACTTCTGGCCGCTGAACGCGGTGGTGTCCACCCAGGTGGTGATCTCATCGTCGGGGAGGCCGATCTCGGCCATCGCGGCGGCCTCGGCAGGATCCGGCTCCGGCATGTCCGGATGAAATTCGCGCATGATCTCCCCGAACCGCTGCATCCCCGAGCGGGGCACCGTGGTCCAGTACACCTTCGGTGTCAGCGCGGTCGTCTCCAGCGCCGCCATCGTGATGCGGTGGGCCTGGATGTGGTCGGGATGGCCGTAGAAGCCGTTCTCGTCATAGGTGACGACCACATCAGGCCGGTAGTGCCGCATGAGTTCCGCGAGTCGGGCAGCGCCTTCCTCCACGGGGGTCTGCCAGAAGGATCCGGGGGCGTCGTTGCTCGGCCAGCCCATCATCCCGGAGTCGGCATAGTCCAGCATCTCCAGATCGCTGACCTTCAGGACGTCGCAGCTCGCCTTGAGTTCTTGACGGCGCATCGACGCGACGGCCGCCGGATCGTGCCCGGGATCGCCCGGCTTGACACCCCCCGGTCCGTCACCGCAACTGCCGTCGGTACACGTCACGAGAACCGTGCGGATGCCTTCCGCCGCGTACCGGGCGAGGACCCCTCCGGTTCCGGTGGCCTCGTCGTCCGGGTGGGCGTGCACCGCCATGAGTGTCAAGGGCCGGTCAGTCATCAAGCAGTCCTCCAGCAGAAATACGTCTTGGTCCGAGTGTGCGGCAGGACGTGCGCGATCCTGGTGCTCGGATCCTGTCGGGGCGGACGACCTGGTGGTCTCCGAGTTCCCCGCCGGTGCAGCGCCGGTCCCTTGGCCCGGTTCCCCACCGAGCCGGTCCTGTGGGTCCGCCGATTCACGCACGGGCTTACGTCGGTCCCCGCTAGGCACCTCACCGTAAGGGAAAGAGCGGATGCCGCTGGGAGAAGCCGACCAAGATCTTCTCCCGGATTTCTCCCGAGCGATCTCCAGAAACAGCTCAGGGGTCCGACCCGCGATGCGGATCAGGCCCCTGACCTGGTACTACGGCGTCGGGGCCGCGGGATTTGAACCCACGATCTCTTCGTCCCGAAGTATCGGCCGGACGGTCAATGCGGTCCAGGACGCTGGTCGTCGGGTCTTCGCGGGTCTTCGCGGGTCTTCGCCGGTCGACTGCGGTCGCGGTGGTTGCTGTACTCCGCTGCTGTACCGCAACGAGCTGTCGGCGAGGTGGGGCCCGACATCGTCGACCCTGGTGGCAGCAGCGAGCGTCAGCGCTCGCGCACCGCAGTGGCGTCGATCTCCGCGATGAGCGCCTCGATACGAGTCTTGATCTCGTCGCGGATGGGGCGGACGGCCTCCACGCCCTTGCCGGCCGGGTCCTCCAGGGCCCAGTCGAGGTACTTCTTGCCGGGGAAGATCGGGCAGGCGTCGCCGCAGCCCATGGTGATGACGTAGTCGGAAGCCTGGACGGCCTCGGTGGTGAGGATCTTCGGCTTGGCCTCGGAGATGTCGATGCCGACTTCCTTCATGGCCTCGACCGCGGCCGGGTTGACCTGGTCGGCGGGGAGGGAACCGGCGGAGCGGACCTCGACTCGGTCGCCCGCGAAGTGGGAGAGAAATCCTGCGGCCAGCTGCGAACGACCGGCGTTGTGGACGCAGACGAACAGCACGGAGGCGAGCGGGCTGGAGGACATCGGTTCTTGCCCCTTCAGGCTGGGGCCCGACAGGAGGTCGGGAGGGGACCACGGGGATCAGCCCTGACTGGTATCAGCGCAGGCTGATGTGACAGTATCAGTCCATGATGACGTCAGTCGACACTGATCTGATCCGGGTACTGGCCGACCCGCTCAGGCTCCAGATCGTCACTCTGCTTGCCCGCGAGACGCTGTGCACCACCCACCTGGTGGAGGAAACCGGTGCCAAGCAGACCAACCTCTCCAACCACCTGAAGGTGTTGCGTGAGGCCGGAGTGGTGGAGACCGAGCCGTGTGGCCGGTGGACCTACTACAAGCTGCGGCCTGACGTCATCGAGACCCTGGCCGGGCAGTTCGCCGATCTCGCCGCCACTGCCCGTGTCACCGCCGACAACAAGAGGGCCTGTCCGTGATCCGCACCGAAGCAACCGCGCCGGCCGTGGAATCCTCGGTCGTCGCGAAGCTGTCGACCCTGGACCGGTTCCTCGCCGTCTGGATCCTGCTCGCCATGGCTCTGGGCCTTGGCCTGGGCCGCGCCATTCCGGGCCTGAACGACGCTCTGGCCGAGGTGGAGATCGGCGGCGTCTCTCTGCCGATCTCCGTCGGCCTGCTGATCATGATGTACCCGGTCCTGGCCAAGGTCCGCTACGACAAGCTCGACGCCGTCACCGGCGACAAGAAGCTGATGGTCTCCTCGCTGGTCATCAACTGGCTCGTCGGCCCGGCGGTGATGTTCGCCCTGGCGTGGATCTTCCTGCCGGACCTGCCCGAGTACCGCACCGGCCTGATCATCGTCGGACTGGCCCGCTGCATCGCCATGGTCATCATCTGGAACGACCTCGCCTGCGGCGACCGTGAGGCCGCCGCCGTCCTCGTTGCGCTGAACTCCGTCTTCCAGGTTTTCGCGTTCGGTCTGCTGGGCTGGTTCTACCTCGACCTGTTGCCGGGCTGGCTCGGCCTGGGTGACGGTCAGCACCTGGACATCTCCATGTGGAAGATCGCGCTCAACGTCGTCGTCTTCCTCGGCATCCCGCTCGTCGCCGGGTTCCTCACCCGCCGCATCGGCGAGCAGAAGATGGGGCGCGAGTCCTACGAGGCGAAGTTCCTGCCGAAGATCGGTCCGTGGGCCCTGTACGGGCTGCTGTTCACGATCGTCATCCTCTTCGCCCTGCAGGGAAAGACCATCACCTCCCAGCCGCTGGACGTCGCCCGGATCGCGATCCCGCTGCTGGCGTACTTCGCCGTCATGTGGTTCGGCACCTTCGCCCTCGGCAAGGTGATCGGCCTCGCATACGACCGCACCGCCACGCTGGCGTTCACCGCGGCGGGCAACAACTTCGAGCTGGCCATCGCCGTTGCCATCGCCACCTTCGGCGTCACCTCCGGTCAGGCCCTCTCCGGTGTCGTGGGACCCCTCATCGAGGTGCCGGTCCTGGTCGCGCTGGTGTACGTGTCGCTGGCTGGGCGCAGAAGGTTCACGGCGCAGCAGCTGGTTACATGACAGCGCGCACCGACGTGGTGGTGGTCGGCGGCGGCCAGGCAGGTCTCGCCGCCGGCCATCACCTGCGCCGCCTCGGCGTCGACTTTGTCATCCTCGATGCCAACTGCGCGCCGGGCGGCGCGTGGCAGCACACCTGGGACTCCCTGCACCTGTTCTCCCCGGCCGCGTACTCCTCTCTCCCGGGGCGGCTCATGCCCGTCCAGCCCGGCCAGCCCTACCCCGACGCCGGGCATGTGACCGGCTACCTCGCCGACTACGAAAAGCGCTATGAGCTATGACCTGCCCGTCCAGCACGGTGTCAGGGCGCAGGGGGTGCACCGTGACGGTGACTGGCTACGGGTGGAAAGCGATGGGGGTGCCTGGCGGGCGCGAGCGGCCATCAGCGCCACCGGTACCTGGTCACGGCCCTTCATTCCCGCCGTCCCCGGCCGTGACGTCTTCACAGGCAGCCAGTTGCACACCACCGGCTACCGGTGCCCGGCCGACGTCACCGGGCAACGCCTCCTGGTCGTGGGCGGCGGGAACTCCGGCGCGCAGATCACCGCCGACCTCGCCCTGGATGGCATCGAGACGACCTGGGTGACCCAGCGTCCGTCTTGTTTCCTGGCTGATGACATCGACGGCCGGGCCCTGTTCGACGTCGCCACGGCCCGCCGCCGAGCCCTCGACCGAGGCCGCACCGACACCGGCGGTGTCGCCTCCCTCGGCGACATCGTCGCCGTCTCGCCTGTCCGCGAGGCTCGACCTCGGCCTGCTCAAAGCCGCTCCGATGTTCACCCGTCTCCTGCCCGACCGTGTCGAGTGGACGGACGGCACCCACGCCGAGGCGGAGGCGATCATCTGGTGCACGCGCTTCCGACCCGCCCTCTCCCACCTCGCTCCACTCCAACTCCGTGGCCCGCGCGGCCGTATCGCCACGGTGGGCACACGGACGGTGGACGAGCCGCGCCTGCACCTGCTCGGCTACGGCGACTGGACCGGCCCCGCCTCCGCCACCCTCATCGACGTCGGCCGACCGGCTCGGGACGCGGTGAGGGAGATCGCGGCGCTTCTCAGCTGAGTCGCCCTGGTTCTAGGCGGTCTCGACGGTGGCGGTAGCGACCCAGCGTGTGAGCACGCTGAATGCCGCCAGCTGTTCCAGAGCCTCGTGTTCGGGCAGCTCCGGCAGACCTCGTGGCTGTTGGGGTTGCGTAGGGCTGACTGTCAGGCTGCGGTCGACGCCTTGGTCAACAACTGGCCCATGGCGGCCAGCACGGACGGCTCCACCCGGTAGTAGACCCAGGTGCCGCGCCGCTCGGAGGTCAGGAGTCCGGCCTCCCTGAGCTTCTTCAGGTGGTGGGAGACGGTCGGCTGGGAGACGCCGACGTCGGAGATGTCGCACACGCACGCTTCGCCGCCCTCGTGTGAGGCGACGGCAGAAAACAGCCGGAGTCGGACCGGGTCGCCGAGCGCCTTGAACATGCGGGCGGTCGTCTCGGCCTCCTCGGCGGTCATAGGCCGCTCGGTCAGCGGCGGGCAGCACGGTGCCACACCCTGACCGTCGGGCTCGAGCAGCGGCAGCACGTTGACATTCGACATACGTCTATGTTGACACATGTCGAAGCAGGCGGGCCAGAGTCACCGGCGCCGCAGGCGGGTGGCCCCCGACTGGCCGCCGCCGGTCACCGCGAGGTCTACATGCTCTGTGAAGCGACTCTAGATTCGATGAATGTCTATGTTGACGCCTATCGATACAGGTGCCATGCTTGCCGCGCACGACATCGACAGGAATCGAAACAGGGAGTCCGCATGTCCGCCTGGATCCGAGGCGTTCTCGCCCGCTCCACCGCCCGGCACCTGGTCGGCATCCAGGTCTGCGACAGCTGCGCGGAGGTATGCGGCGCTGCGTGCCGGGCGGATGCCGAGTGTCGCGCTACCTACCTCACGCTTGCCACCCACGCCCCCCTCCGCTGAACCAACCGCGCGCCGCAACGACACCGAGGAACACTCGCCATGGAAAAGCAGAACCTGCCCGTCGTGGTCATCGGAGCCGGGCCGGCCGGCCTGGCCGCCGCGGCCCACCTGGTCGAGCGCGGCATCCAACCGCTCGTCCTTGAAGCCGGCACCACAGCGGGAAGCGCGGTACGCCAGTGGAGTCACGTGCGGCTGTTCTCCACCTGGAGCGAGCTGACCGACCCGGCCGCCGAAAAGCTCCTCGCCCCGACCGGCTGGGTCAAGCCCGACCCCGCCTCCTACCCCTCCGGCGGTGACTGGGCCGACCTCTACCTGCAGCCGCTCGCCGATGTCCTCGGCGATCGCGTGCGGACCGGCGCCCGGGCGACCGGCGTTTCCCGCACCGGCCGTGACCGGATCGTCGACGCCGACCGCGAAGCTCAGCCCTTCGTCGTCCACGTCGAGTACACCGACGGCCGGGAGGAGCGGCTGTTCGCCCGCGCTGTCATCGACGCCTCCGGCACCTGGATGATCCCCAGCCCCGCCGGCGGCAGCGGACTTCCCGCGCTCGGCGAGCGCGCGGCCGCCGACCGCATCGCCTACCGTGTCCCGGACCTGAAGGACCCGGCCGTACGAGCCCGGTACGCGGGCAAGCGCACCGCCGTCATCGGCTCCGGCGCCTCCGCGTTCACGGCGCTGGCCTACCTCGCCGACCTGGCCAAGGCAGGCGACGGTGCTGGAACGCACGCGGTGTGGATCCTGCGCCGCGGTATCTCCGGCTCTACCTTCGGCGGCGGCACCGCCGACCAGCTCCCGGCTCGCGGCGCCCTCGGCCTGGCCGCAAAGGCCGCAGTCGACGAGGGCCACGCAGACGCCGTCACGGGCTTCCGCACCGAGGCGATAGAGCACGACGGCGACGGCCGCCTGGTCGTGGTCGCCGAGGACGGGCGCCGCCTGCAACCGGTGGACGAGATGATCGTGCTGACCGGCTTCCGGCCGGACCTGTCGTTCCTGTCGGAGATCCGCCTCGGCCTGGACGAGCGCCTCCAGGCCCCGGTCGAGCTGGCTCCGCTGATCGACCCCAACCAGCACTCCTGCGGCACCGTATACCCGCACGGCCACCGGGAACTGGCCCACCCCGAACAGGGCGTCTACCTGGTCGGCATGAAGTCCTACGGCCGCGCTCCGACGTTCCTGGCGATGACCGGCTATGAGCAGGTTCGCTCCGTCGTGGCCGCCATCGACGGGGACATCGAGTCCGCCGACCGCGTCGAACTCACCCTCCCGGCAACCGGCGTGTGCGGTGGAGCAGGGCTGTTCGACGCCCCGGAAGCGGACGAAACCGGCGGATGCTGCGCCCCGGCACCGCAGCTGATCCAGCTCGGCACGAAGACATCTGCCGAAGGGGCCCCGGCGGGCGGCTGCTGCGGCTCGTGACTGGTCTCAACACACGCAATGACGGAGCCGCGACCGGAACAGGGAACCGGTCGCGGCCCCGCGCGGTCCTGCCCGCCCACTGCCTAAGGCCATCGTGAAGAAGGCTGGGCTGAAGCCTGAGTGGACGCCGCGGGAGCTCCGGCACAGCTTCGTGTCCCTGCTCTCCGACCACGGCATCCCGCTTGGAGCGGATCGCGCTCTTGGTCGGTCACAGCAGCCAGGCGACCACGGAGACGGTCTACCGCAAGCAGCTCCGGCCCGTGATCACGCAGGGCGCCGAAGCGATGGAAGACATCTTCGCGGAAGATCAGGAAGGGGAGGACACGGAGGGCCAGGAAGAGGGCGACGCGGTGGCCTGATCAAATTCGTTTGGCCCCCCGAGCACGACAGAGGGCCAATCGCGATCATGCGATTGGCCCTCTGACCGGCGTCGGGGTGGCGGGATTTGAACCCACGACCTCTTCGTCCCGAACGAAGCGCGCTGCCAAGCTGCGCTACACCCCGATGTCGCTGCTTGTCGCGGCGACGACGTTTACTTTAGCCCACCGGTGGCCGGAGACGAAATCCGGTTTTGGGGTGGCGGCGGATCAGGTTCGGGCGGGTGTGGTCGGCGGCCACGAGGAGGACGGCCAAGGTGTAGCAGGACAGGCCCAGGAGCAGGGCGTTGGCCAGGACGTGCTTGTAGCCGTGCCGGGCGACGTCGAGGAAGGGATAGAGGTAGCGGTCCGTCGTGCCCGCGGGGAGCAGCTCGCCGCGGGCGAGGGAGAAGGCCAGGTAGGCCAGGGGGTAGAGCAGCCACGGTGTCGCCTGGCGCAGGCGCAGAGGGGCGGGGGCGGTCAGCAGGAGCCAGTCCAGGAGGACGGCGATCGGCACCGCCGTGTGGAGGAGGTGGCCGGCCGTCGACTGCCACAGGGGGTGGGTGCCGGGGGTGCCCGTGATCGAGAACGGTGGGGAGGTGTCGGTCAGCAGCAGATGGTGGACCAGGGCGGAGACCGTGACGTAGAGCACCATGGCGCCGGTCAGTGTCGCGGGGACGGGGCTGCGGGCGGCCCAGGCCCTGCGGGCCGAGACCGTGAGGAGCAGCACGACCGCGATGTTGCACTGGATCGCGAAGTGGCTCAGGACGCGCAGCGGGGGGCCGATCACCATGTCGGCGGTCACCGCCGCCGCGGCGACCGCGGCGATCACCAGGCGGTACACCCCCGTCCACGGGCGCCGGACGGGGCTCATCACCGCGGTCGCCGGGACGCTCCCGGGCATCACTGCCGAGATGCCCGGGATCGCGGGGAGATCCGGTATCTCTCGGGGGAATGAAGGGGTGGGCGGTAGCGGTGGCAGTGTTGGTTCGGGGGGTGGTTCTGCTTCCGCTGAAAGTGGTGCTTCCAGCGTTTCCGCTGGTGGGGGCGGATCCGGCGTGGGGGGAGTGGGGGCGGCGGTCATGACCTCACCGTAGGGAGGGAGGCCATGACCGGCGATCGGAGTGGGCCGGCCGGGTTACCGCCCGGCTAGTCCCGGCCCACGAGCGTCAGCAGTGTCGCCTCCGGAGGGCAGGCGAAACGGACCGGGGTGTACCGGTTGGTGCCGCAGCCGGCCGAGACGTGCAGGTAGGAGGTGCGGCCCTCGGAGGTGTGCGTGGACAGGCCCTTCACCCGGTCGGTGTCCAGGTCGCAGTTGGTGACCAGGGCGCCGTAGAAGGGAATGCAGAGCTGGCCGCCGTGGGTGTGGCCGGCCAGGATCAGGGGGTAGCCGTCCGCGGTGAAGGCGTCCAGGGTGCGCAGGTACGGGGCGTGGACCACACCCATGGAGAAGTCCGCCACGCCGGACGGGCCGCCGGCCACCTTCGCGTAACGGTCCCGCTTGATGTGCGGGTCGTCCAGGCCGGTCAGCTCCACCGAGACGCCTTCGACCTTGAGCATGCCGCGCGTGTTGGTCAGGTTGAGCCAGCCCGCCTCGTCGAAGCCGTTGCGCAGGTCCTCCCACGGGTTGTGGATCGCGCCGACCGCCGGGGCGTTGCCGTTCAGTCCGTGCCGGCCGCTGGCCTTCTCCAGCAGATAGCGGGCGGGGTTGCGCAGCTTCGGGCCGTAGTAGTCGTTGGAGCCGAAGACGTACGCGCCCGGGAACTCCATCAGCGGGCCCAGCGCGTCCAGTACCTCCGGCACACCCTCCGGGTCCGAGAGATTGTCCCCGGTGTTGATCACGAAGTCCGGGCGCAGACCGGCCAGCGAGCGCAGCCAGCGCTGCTTCTTGCGCTGGCCGCTGACCATGTGGATGTCGGAGACCTGCAGGACGCGCAGGGGGCGCATGCCGGAGGGCAGTGCGGGGACCGTCACCCGCCGCAGGCGGAAGGAGCGGGCCTCGAAGCCCGCCGAGTAGAGGAGACCGGCGGTCGCGACCGCCGTGATGCCCAGGGGAACTCGGTATCGCGCGCGCATGCGTCCATCGTCTCAGGAGCGGGCCGGACAGCGGAAATTGGGCCGTGTGGGGACGTCCGGTACGGACGTTCCGCAGGGACGGCCCCGCACGGACGCCGCGGCCGGGCCGGGCGGTGGCCACGCGCGCGGCACCGGTGAATATCCGCGCACCGGCGTTGCCGTACCTGCGACAATCAGGAGCATGACCACGCTCAAGTCGAAGCTGCACGAAGACCTCAACGCCGCGATCAAGGAGCGCGACGAGCTGCGCTCCTCGACGCTCCGCCTGACGCTCGCCGCGATCACCAAGGAGGAGGTCGCGGGCAAGGAGAAGCGCGAGCTCTCCGACGACGAGGTCCTCAAGGTGATCACCAAGGAGGCCAAGAAGCGCCGTGAGGCGGCCGAGGCCTTCGCCCAGGGTGGCCGTACGGAGTCGGCCGAGCGGGAGAAGGCCGAGGGCGAGGTGCTGGCCGCGTACCTGCCCAAGCAGCTGTCCGACGACGAGCTGAACGCGATCGTCGCCCAGGCCGTCGAGGAGGCGCGGGCGGCCGGCGCCGAGGGTCCGCGTGCCATGGGCGCGGTCATGAAGATCGTGAACCCGAAGGTCGCGGGGCAGGCCGAGGGCGGTCGTGTCGCCGCCGCGGTGAAGAAGCTGCTGGCCGGCTGATCCTGCTGGTCCGGCCCGCGCCCGGCGGACGCCCGTCCGCTCCGGTTCGTTCCCGGTGGGGGCGCGAGGAGCCGCACGCGAAGGGGCGCCGGCTTTCCGCCGTGCGCCCCTTGCTCGTGCGTTCGTACGTCCCTGCCGCTGTCGGCCGTCCCTGTCGCCGTCCGACGCTCCTGTCGCGTCAGCCGCGCCGCCTGCGACAGTCAGCGGCCGTCAGCAGCGACAGCCGCCGTCAGCGCCGGCCTCCGTTCCCGTTCCCGTGGATGCCGCCGTCCTGGCCCTGGACGAAGCCCGCCGGGGTGGAGGCGCCGGGGTCCGGGGCGCCCCCGGTCGCGCCGCCGTCGGTCGCGCCGCCGAAGAGGCCCCCGATGAGGCCGCCGGTGTCACCGTTGTGCCCGTCGTCGCGCCCGCGGCCCTTGTGCTTGTCCTTGTCCTTCTTCTTGTCCTTCTCCTTGTCGGGGATGTCGACGAGGTGGAAGGGCAGGACCGGCTTGCCCTGGAGGGCGCCGGTCATCGCGTCCCGCCAGATCGGGCCGGGGACGTCGGCGCCGTAGACGAGCGCGTGCGGCACGCCGCCGATGCGGATGTTGGTCATCTTGACCTTCTGGGTGGCACTGCCCACCCACACCGCGCCCGCCAGGTTCGGCGTGTAGCCGACGAACCACGCGTTCTTGCGCTCGTCCGTCGTACCCGTCTTACCGGCGCTGTCGCGGTCCGAGAGGCCCGCCTGCCGGCCCGTGCCGGAGTCGATCACGCCGCGGAGCAGTGTGCTGACGGTGTCCGCGGTCTTCACGGACATGGCGCGCGAGCAGGTCGACTTCGGTACCGCCAGCGTCTTCTCCTGGCCGCCGATCTTCTGGCTGATCGACTCGATGGCGATCGGGGTGCAGTACACCCCGCGGGAGGCGAAGGTGGCGTACGCGTTCGCCATCGTGAGCGGGGAGATGCCCACCGCGCCGAGCGCGATGGACGGCGTCTGCGGCAGCTTGTCGCCGTTGCCCTGCACCACGTGGAGCTTGTCGGTCATGCCGACCACCGGGCACAGGCCGATGTCGGAGATCATCTGCACGAAGTAGGTGTTGACCGACTTCGCCATGGCCTCCTTCATGGCGTACGGGCCGTGCTCCGAGGTGCTCTCGTTCTCGACGGTGTCGTGGTCCTTGTTGAGCCACTGCTTGCCGTCGCACGCCTGCACCGGGCTCGGGTACGGCATCTTGTACGGCGACGAGTACTCCTGCCACGGCGGCTTGCCGCCCTCGATCGCCGCGGCCGCCACGAACGGCTTGAACGTCGAACCGGTCGGGAAGCCGTAGTTCGAGCCGCCCCGGTCGCTGCCGACCGAGTAGTTGATCTCGGTCTGGTTTTTGCCGTAGCCGTACGGCTTGGACTGGCCCATCGCCAGGACCTTGCCGGTGCCCGGTTCGACCAGCACGGCCGCCGCCGCGACCGGGTCGGACTGGTAGATGTGCTGCTTCAGCGAGGCCTGCACCGAGGCCTGGGCCTTCGGGTCCAGGGTGGTACGGATGGTCAGGCCGCCCTGGTTCCAGATCTTGGCCCGGTCGGCGCGGGTCTTGCCGAAGACCGGGTCGTTGAGGAAGACCTGCTCGACGTACTTGCAGAAGAAGCTCGAGTCCTTGACCGCGGTGATGCAGCCGTTGCGCGGCTGGGTGACCTTCAGGCCCAGCGGCTGCTTCTTCGCCCGGTCGGCCTCCGCCTGCGAGATGTCGCCGACCTCGGCCATGCGCTGGAGCACGACATTGCGCCGCTTGGTGGCCTCCGCCTCGTCGCCGACCGGGTCGTAGCGGCTCGGCGACTGGACGATGCCGGCCAGCAAGGCCGCCTGCGGGAGGGTGAGGTCCTTGGCGTGCTTGGAGAAGTAGCGCTGGGAGGCGGCCTCGATGCCGTAGGCCTGCTCACCGAAGAAGGTGATGTTCAGGTAGTTCTCGAGGATCTTCTTCTTGCCCAGCTCCTGCTCGACCTGGATGGCGTACTTCAGTTCCTGGACCTTGCGGCCGAGGGTCTGCTGGGTGGCCTGGGCGACCTTGGTGGGGTCGTCTCCGGCCTCCTCCACGAAGACGTTCTTCACGTACTGCTGGGTGAGGGTGGAGGCGCCCTGAGCCACTCCGCCGCTCTGGGCGTTCTTGTTCAGCGCGCGCAGCACGCCCTTCAGGTCGATCGCGCCGTGCTCGTAGAAGCGGTCGTCCTCGATCGCGACGATGGCCTTCTGCATGTACGGCGAGATGTCCTTCAGTTCCACCACCGTGCGGTCCCGGGAGTAGACCTGGGCGAGCGGCTGGCCCTTGCTGTCCAGGATGGTGGTGCGCTGGCTGAGCGGCGGACGCTTGAGGTTGGCGGGGATGTCGTCGAACCCTTGGACCGACCCCTTGGCCGCCAGGCCGAGCGCGCCGGCCGCGGGCAGCGCGATGCCGGCCATCACCGCCCCCGCGAGCACACTGACACCGAGGAACTTGGCGGCCTGCTGCGTGGGCGACAGGCCTCCGCCCGAGCGCTTCTTTGGCATGAGGGCAGCCTACGTTCTCATTCGCCGGACACACGTACAGGCATTGGCCTAAGCTGCTCTCAACTGTCACAGCAGTGCGGCCACGTATCAATACGTCCGGCGGCCTCGAAACGTTCCCGGTTCCCCCGACTTTTTTGATCGGGGTGCTGACCGGGGGTGTTCCGGGGGCGGTTCGGAGGAGTTGATGCGGTGCCCGTCGGGTGGCCCGGCGCGTCCCTCGCGCGTGTGTGGCGTGCCCGAAATCGCCTCGTGTGCCATCTGGCGTCCGTTGTGACGTAACACAATCGTCCTGTTCTGCCGGGATCGTCGTGTATGTCGCCACCTCACTCCCCCGGGTGATCTGCCGCTAACCCATAGTCCGTTCGGGCCATTCAAGATTGGGCCCGCAGGGGGTGTTGCGCTGTGCCCACCTTCCGTAACGTCCTCAACTGGCGGCGGTGAATATGCCGCTGCCGCCGTGGGGGAGCCTCGATTCGGGAGAGGACGGCGCCGGTATGGGCTGGGTAACCGACTGGAGTGCGCAGGCGGCCTGCCGCACTACCGATCCGGATGAACTGTTCGTTCAGGGAGCAGCGCAGAACAGGGCCAAAGCGGTGTGCACCGGATGCCCGGTACGCACCGAATGTCTCGCCGACGCGCTCGACAACCGCGTCGAGTTCGGGGTCTGGGGAGGCATGACGGAGCGTGAACGCCGCGCACTGCTGCGCAGACGGCCGACCGTCACCTCGTGGCGCCGGCTGCTGGAGACCGCTCGTATGGAGTACGAGCGCGGGGCCGGACTGGTGCCCCTCGACGACGAGCAGGTGTACGAGAACTACGCGGCGGTGAGCTGAGGGCACCCACGAGGGTGCCTCCGTCACTCGCCGGGCTCGGGCAGCTCGCGGCGGTTGTCCGCGAGCCTGGCGCCGATGTCCCGCAGCCCTGCGAGGTCGTGCACGTCGCCGGGCAGCGCACCGACTTCGGCCACCGCCACCTCGGGGTGGCGGGCGGTGAAGCGGTCTCGCGTGCGCTGCTCGCGAGAGAGCAGCTGCATGCGCTCGGCGTGCAGTCTCAGCAGGCCCGCGGTCACCTGGTCGACGGGGTCCACGGACGCCCGGACCGGGTCCACGGACGCCTGGACGGAGTCCACGGACGCCTGGACGGAGTCCATGGGCGTCTGTTCGCCAGGCAGTGCGTCCGACGGCTCGTCGGGCAGCTCGTCGGCGGACGGCGCCGGGACGGGATCGGGAGAAGAGGGTGAAGGTTCGGGGGAGTCCGAACCGCCGTACGTTTCGGGAGAGTTACGAAGTCCAGCTTTCCCGCCTCCCTGATCCACAATGCGGGGTTCTTCAAGATTTTCCGCGGCGGCGAGCGCCCGCTCGGCCGACAGCCGGCCGGCGCCGCTGCCATGGACGCGGTTGAGCACCAGACCGGCCAGCGGCATCCGCTCCGCGGCCAGCCGCTCCACGAAGTACGCGGCCTCGCGCAGCGCGTCCCGCTCCGGGGCCGCGACCACCAGGAACGCCGTCCCGGGCGCCTGGAGCAGCTTGTACGTGGCGTCCGCGCGCGTACGGAAGCCGCCGAACGTGGTGTCCATCGCGGCGACGAAGGTCTGCACGTCCTTGAGCAGCTGACCGCCCAGCAGCTTGCCGAGGGTGCCGGTCATCATCGACATGCCGACGTTCAGGAACTTCATTCCCGCGCGCCCGCCCAGCTTCGCGGGCGCCGTCAGCAGCCGGATCAGCCGGCCGTCCAGGAAGGAACCGAGCCGCTTGGGCGCGTCCAGGAAGTCCAGCGCCGAGCGGGAGGGAGGCGTGTCGACGACGATGAGGTCCCACTCGTCCCGCGCCCGCAGCTGCCCCAGCTTCTCCATCGCCATGTACTCCTGCGTGCCGGCGAAGCCCGCCGAGAGCGACTGGTAGAAGGGGTTGGCCAGGATCGCGGCCGCCCGCTCCGGATCGGCGTGCGCCTCGACGACCTCGTCGAAGGTGCGCTTCATGTCGAGCATCATGGCGTGCAGCTCGCCCTCGCCCTCGGTGCCCTTCACCCGGCGGGGGACGTTGTCGAGCGAGTCGATGCCCATGGACTGGGCCAGGCGGCGGGCGGGGTCGATCGTCAGGACCACCACCTTGCGGCCGCGCTCGGCGGCGCGCAGCCCGAGGGCCGCCGCCGTCGTCGTCTTGCCGACACCGCCCGAGCCGCAGCACACCAGGATCCGCGTGTCCGGGTCGTCGAGCAGCGGGTCGATGTCGAGCACACGCGCGGGCGCGAGGCGACGGGCGCCGAGTGACGCCTCGTGCGCGCGCGTGGTCTCCCTCGCCGGGGCCGGATCCGGGCTCATGACATTTCCTGCAATCCCTGCTTGCGCAGCTCGGTCGCCAGTTCGTACAGGCCCGCCAGATCCATGCCCTCGGCGAACAGCGGCAGTTCGTGCAGCGGCAGACCGAGCTCGCCCAGGACGGACCGCTGCTCCTCCTCCAGGGCGTACCGCTCGGCGTACTCCTCCGCCTGCCCGAGCAGCGGCTCCACCAGGCGCTCCGCGTGCCCGCCGCGCCGTGCGCCGCCGAGCCCGGCGGCGGACAGCGACCGGGCGAGGGAGGCCCGCGGCACGGTCCGTACGAGTTCCAGGTCAGCCGCGTCCAGCAGCTGCGGCCGCACCATGTTCACGATGACGCGCCCCACCGGCAGGCGGGCGCCGCGCAGTTCCGCGATGCCGTCCACGGTCTCCTGGACGGGCATCTCCTCCAGCAGCGTCACCAGGTGCACGGCCGTCTCCGCCGACTTCAGCACCCGCATCACCGCCTGGGCCTGATTGTGTATCGGCCCGATCTTGGCGAGGCCGGCCACCTCGTCGTTGACGTTGAGGAAGCGGGTGATGCGGCCGGTCGGCGGTGCGTCCATGACCACGTAGTCGTAGACGAACCGTCCGCCGCGGTCCTTGCGGCGCACCGCCTCGCACGCCTTGCCGGTCAGCAGGACGTCCCTGAGGCCCGGCGCGATGGTGGTGGCGAAGTCGATGGCGCCGAGCTTCTTCAGGGCCCGGCCCGCGCCGCCCAGCTTGTAGAACATCTGGAGGTAGTCCAGCAGAGCCAGTTCGGGGTCTATGGCGAGGGCGTACACCTCCCCGCCCCCCGGAGCGACGGCGATCTTCCGTTCCTCATAGGGCAGCGCCTCGGTTTCGAAGAGCTGTGCGATGCCCTGCCGGCCCTCGACCTCGACGAGGAGCGTCCGCTTCCCCTCCGTGGCCAGGGCCAGCGCAAGGGCGGCGGCGACCGTCGTCTTTCCGGTCCCGCCCTTGCCGCTGACGACCTGGAGCCTGCTCACGCCTTCGAGACTAACCAGTCCGCGCTCCGAGCACGCGGGAGGCTGTGGACAACCGGCGTCGTGGTCGGCCTCCCGCCCTGTGGAAAACGTGGACCACCACCGCCGCCGACGGCCGTGCGCACGGCGGCCGACCGCCCTCGCCGTCGCTCGTGCGCCGGGCGGACAACCGCCGTGTGGTCGGCCGCTGCCCGGCGGACCGCAGCGGATACAGTCGGCCACATGAAGAAGTGGGAATACGCGACCGTGCCGCTGCTCGTCCACGCCACGAAGCAGATCCTGGACACCTGGGGCGAGGACGGCTGGGAGCTCGTCCAGGTCGTGCCCGGGCCGAACCCCGAGCAGCTGGTGGCCTACCTGAAGCGGGAGAAGCAGGCATGAGCGCGGTCGAGGCCAAGCTGGCCGAACTCGGTCTGACGCTGCCGGAGGTCGTGCCTCCGCTGGCCGCCTACCAGCCCGCCGTGCAGTCCGGGCCGTACGTCTACACGGCCGGCCAGCTGCCGATGGTCGACGGCAAGCTGCCGGTCACCGGGAAGGTGGGCCTGGAGGTCACTCCCGAGGAGGCCAAGGAGCTGGCCCGCACCTGCGCGCTGAACGCCCTCGCGGCCGTCAAGTCCGTCGCGGGCGACCTGGACCGCATCGCGCGCGTCGTGAAGGTCGTGGGCTTCGTCGCCTCGGCCGCGGACTTCACCGGCCAGCCCGGCGTCGTCAACGGCGCCAGCGAGCTGCTGGGCGAGGTCCTGGGCGACAAGGGCGTGCACGCGCGCAGCGCGGTCGGCGTGGCCGTGCTGCCGCTGGACGCGCCGGTGGAGGTGGAGATCCAGGTCGAGCTGGTGCCGTAGCGGAGGGCGCCGGTGCGGGCCATCGGCGACCACGGTGCCGGTGCGGGCCGGTCGCGCCGACGGTGACGTGGCCGACCGGCCGTGCGGACGGTGACATAGCCGACCGGCCGTGCCGACGGTGACATAGCCCACTGGCCGTGCGGACGGTGCATCGCCGACCGGTTGTGGCGGGCCGTGGCGCAGCGGACCGACGCACCGGGGCTCATGGCGGGCGCGGGGCCGCCACCGACGTCACAAGAGCGTGCGCGGCAGGCCCCTGACCTCGGGCACCTCTCGAACATTCGCCCACCACGGGATAGCCTCCGCCCATGGCGAATGGGCAGTGGTTTCCCCCGGACTGGCCGGACCGCATCCGCGCGCTCGCGGACGGCACCCTCACACCGGTCACCCCCAGGCGCGCGGCCACCGTCATGCTCCTGCGGGACACCGATGCCGGGCCCGCCGTGCACATGCTGCGCAGACGCGCCTCCATGGCCTTCGCCGGAGGCGCGTACGCCTACCCCGGCGGGGGCGTCGACCCCCGCGACGACGACCTCCGGGTCCGCTGGGCCGGTCCTACGCGCGCGTGGTGGGCCGACCGGCTCGGCGTGGCGGAGGCGGAGGCCCAGGCGATCGTCTGCGCGGCCGTCCGGGAGACGTACGAGGAGGCGGGCGTCCTGCTCGCCGGCCCCGACCCGGACTCGGTCGTCGGCGACACCACGGGCCCGGACTGGGAGGCCGACCGCGCCGCCCTGGTGGCCCGTGAGCTGTCCTTCGCGGAGTTCCTGGACCGCAGGGGTCTGGCGCTGCGCTCGGATCTGCTGGGCGCCTGGACCCGCTGGATCACCCCCGAGTTCGAACACCGCCGCTACGACACCTGGTTCTTCGTCGCCGCCCTCCCCGAGGGCCAGCGCACCCGAAACGCCTCCACGGAGGCCGACCGCACGGTGTGGATCCGCCCCGAGGACGCGGCGGCCGGTTACGACAAGGGCGAACTGCTGATGCTGCCGCCCACCGTCGCCACCCTGCGCCAGTTGGTCGGCTACGGCTCTCCCACCGAGGCCCTCGCGGCCGCGCCCTCCCGTGATCTGACCCCCGTGCTGGCCCGGGCCCGCCTGGTCGGCGACGAGGTCGTCCTGTCCTGGCCGGGCCACGACGAGTTCACCAAGCACATCCCCAACGGCGGTACGACGCCCGAGTGACGGCGCGCCGGCACCACTCGACCGACGCCCAGGAAGGTCCCCTCGCATGACGGACGCATCAGCGCTCCCCGGTCAGCCCCGGGGCGGCGTCCTCTCCGGCCCCGCCACCGCACGGGCCGTCAACGTCCTCGCGCCCAACGCCTCCGCCATGACCCTGGACGGCACCAACACCTGGATCGTCTCCGAGCCCGACTCCGAGCCGGCCGTCGTCGTCGATCCGGGCCCGCTGGACGAGAGCCATCTGAACAATGTCGTCGACACCGCCGAGAAGGCCGGCAAGCGGATCGCCCTGACCCTGCTGACCCACGGTCACCCCGACCACGCGGAGGGCGCCGCCCGCTTCGCCGAACTGACCGGCACGCGCGTGCGTGCCCTGGATCCGTCCCTGCGGCTCGGCGACGAGGGCCTGGGCGCGGGCGACGTGATCACCGTCGGCAGCCTGGAGCTGCGGGTCGTACCGACCCCCGGCCACACCGCGGACTCGCTCTGCTTCCACATCCCGGCCGACCGGGCCGTCCTCACCGGCGACACGATCCTGGGGCGCGGCACGACGGTCGTGGCCCATCCCGACGGCCGCCTCGGCGACTATCTGGACTCGCTGCGACGGCTCAGGTCCCTCACGGTCGACGACGGAGTGCACACGGTCCTCCCGGGGCACGGCCCCGTCCTGGAGGACGCCCAGGGCGCCGTCGAGTACTACCTCGCCCACCGCGCCCACCGGCTCGCCCAGGTCGAGACGGCCGTCGAGGACGGCTACCGCACCCCGGCCGGCATCGTCGCGCACGTCTACGCCGACGTCGACCGCTCCCTGTGGCCGGCGGCGGAGCTGTCGGTCCGGGCCCAACTGGACTACCTGAAGGAACACGGGCTGATCTAGTGCTGTGACCGGAAAGGTTCACCGGCTCGCGACGCCCGGCCCGGCACCTCGCCGCGTTGTCGCATCACCCGAGTACATCCAGTACACGGATGATGCTCCGCCTTGCGACGTACCGCACCGGACGCCGCGAGCTCTCCGGCAAACCTTTCCGGCCACATCACTAGCCTAGTCAGTGCCTCGTCGATCAGGCCGCCGACCGGCCCGCGGCCGGATGCGGCCGCTGTACGGAGCGGGGCGGCCCGTCACACGGGTCCAGGTCGGCGTCGAAGCCGTACGGCACGCGCGCGAGGGAACCCTCGCGCGCGATGTCCCCCTGCGGGGTGAATCCTGGGGAGAGGTCCTCGGGCGGAACCTCGTCCGGGACGTGCCCGTGCGGGTGCCGTGTCAGCGGGACCTCTTGGCCAGCCGCTCCACGTCCAGAAGGATGACCGCGCGCGCCTCCAGGCGGAGCCAGCCGCGCTGGGCGAAGTCGGCCAGGGCCTTGTTGACCGTCTCACGGGAGGCACCGACCAGCTGGGCCAGCTCCTCCTGCGTCAGGTCGTGCACGACGTGGATGCCCTCCTCGGACTGCACGCCGAAGCGGCGCGAGAGGTCCAGCAGGGCGCGGGCGACGCGGCCCGGCACATCGGAGAAGACCAGGTCGGACATCTGGTCGTTGGTCTTGCGCAGGCGCCGGGCGACGGCGCGCAGCAGTGCGCCGGCCACCTCGGGCCGGGCGTTCAGCCAGGGCTGGAGGTCGCCGTGGCCGAGGGCGAGCATCTTGACCTCGGTCAGCGCGGTCGCCGTCGCGGTGCGGGGGCCGGGGTCGAAGAGGGACAGCTCGCCGATGAGCTCGCCGGGCCCCACCACGGCCAGCATGTTCTCGCGGCCGTCGGGGGAGGTGCGGTGCAGCTTCACCTTGCCCTCGGTGACCACGTAGAGGCGGTCGCCCGGGTCGCCCTCGTGGAACAGGGAGTCGCCACGGGCGAGAGTCACCTCCGTCATGGAGGCGCGAAGCTCCGCGGCCTGCTCGTCGTCGAGCGCCGCGAAGAGCGGATTGCGCCGCAGAACGTCGTCCACGAGTTCTCTCCTTGTCGACCTGCTCAGGGGATCTTGCTCCCCCGGTGCGCCAGGGGACCGTGTTCCCCATTTTGCCGGACGGTCCAAACAGTGTGATCTGTCACAAGGATGCCGCACAGGTGTCCAGACGTACGCGGCAGGGGTCCGATCGGACGCTGATCTTCAAGGTCCCGGGCGGATGTCGGTGCAGGGCTTTAGGCTGGCCGGGTGTCCAAATCGCCGGTGAGAGCACAGGTCTAGGGGGCTGGGCAGGTGGCTGCGCAACAGGATTCCGCTGTGGGCGAACATGAGCCCGGCGGCGGCCGGAAAGCGGCGGAAGCGGCCAAAGGTGCCTCCGGGAGCAAGTCCAGGAGGACGGCCTCCGCCTCCACCGGGGCTAAGGGAACGGTGTCCGCCAAGAAGGCCGCCGCCAAGAAGACGGGCTCCGCCAAGAAGGGGACCCCTGCCAAGAAGGCAGTTGCCGAAAAGGCTGCCCCTGCCGAAAAGGCTGCCCCTGCCAAAAAGGCTCCGGCCAAGAAGCCGGTCGCTGAGAAGACCGCCGGCAAGACCGCCTCCGCCGGGAAGACCGCCTCCGCCGGGAAGACCGCCTCCGCCGGGAAGACCGCCGCCAAGAAGGCCATCCCGATCAGCAAGGCCCGCCCGCCCAAGAAGGTGACCATCGCGCCGCCGAAGGCCACCGTCGTCCTGCGCGAGGCCGCGCCCGCCAAGACCCTCGCCCCCGAGCCGCCGAAGGGTGAGTCCCGTACGGCTCTCGTCCGCCGTGCCCGCCGCATCAACCGCGAGCTCGCCGAGATCTACCCGTACGCCCACCCCGAACTGGACTTCGAGAACCCCTTCCAGTTGCTGGTCGCCACCGTCCTGTCCGCGCAGACCACGGACCTCAGGGTCAACCAGACGACGCCCGCCCTGTTCGCGAAGTACCCCACGCCCGACGACCTCGCCGCCGCCAACCCGGAGGAGGTCGAGGAGATCCTGCGCCCCACGGGCTTCTTCCGGGCCAAGACCAAGTCGGTGATGGGTCTGTCCAAGGCGCTGGTGGAGGAGTTCGGCGGGCAGGTACCGGCCCGGCTGGACGACCTGGTCAAGCTGCCGGGCGTCGGACGCAAGACCGCCTTCGTGGTCCTCGGTAACGCCTTCGGACACCCGGGCATCACCGTGGACACCCACTTCCAGCGGCTGGTGCGGCGCTGGCGCTGGACCGAGGAGACCGACCCCGACAAGATCGAGGCGGCCGTCGGCGCGCTGTTCCCCAAGAGCGACTGGACCGACCTCTCCCACCACGTCGTCTGGCACGGTCGCCGTATCTGCCACGCCCGCAAGCCCGCCTGCGGCGCCTGCCCGATCGCCCCGCTCTGCCCGGCGTACGGCGAGGGCGAGACCGACCCGGAGAAGGCGAAGAAGCTGCTGAAGTACGAGAAGGGCGGCTTCCCGGGCCAGCGCCTCAAGCCCCCGCAGGCGTACCTGGACGCGGGCGGCAAGCCGGCCCCGCCCCTGGGAGCCGCCGGATGACCCCGGCGAAGCCGACGGAGTCCCACGGTTTCGGCGCAACCGGCGGTTCGGGCGGATCGGGAGGAACGATCCCGGTGCCGTCGGGCGTTGGACACGGCAGTACGGCGATCGGGACGGGGGTGGCGATGACGAGGGCCGGCGACACGGCGAGCGGGACGGCACAAGGGCCGGCACACGAGACGATGCGCGGGACGGCACAGGGGCCGGCACACGGGCCGGTGAGCGGGTCGCACGACGGTGCGATCGTGCTCAGCAAGGACGGGCTGCCCGTATGGCTGCGGCCGGTCGTGCGCGTCGTCGAGACGGTCCAGCCGGTGCAGCTGAGCCGCTTCCTGCCCCCGGAGAACGGGGCGGGGCGCCAGTCCGCCGTGCTCGTCCTGTTCGGTGAGGGCGAGCGCGGGCCCGAGCTGCTACTCATGGAGCGGGCCGGCTCGCTGCGCTCCCACGCCGGCCAGCCGTCCTTCCCCGGCGGAGCGCTCGACCCCGAGGACGGCGACCCGAAGGGCCAGGGTCCGCTGCGGGCCGCGCTGCGCGAGGCCGAGGAGGAGACCGGCCTCGATCCGGACGGCGTACAGCTCTTCGGCGTGCTGCCCCGGCTCTACATCCCGGTCAGCGGCTTCGTGGTCACCCCCGTGCTCGGCTGGTGGCGCGAGCCCAGCCCGGTCGGTGTGGTCGACCCCGCCGAGACCGCCCGGGTCTTCACGGTCCCCGTGGCGGATCTCACCGACCCGGGCAACCGGGCCATGGCCATCCACCCCAGCGGCCACAGAGGTCCGGCATTCCTGGTCGCATCGGCCCTCGTCTGGGGGTTCACCGCCGGAATCATCGACCGCCTGCTGCATTACGCGGGCTGGGAGCTGCCCTGGGACCGCGATAAGCAGGTCCCACTCGACTGGCGGGCATGACAGGGTGGGGATCCGTGCCGTTCCGGCCGGGGCCTGGGGAGGACGCTGTGTCCTGTGCCGCTGAACGGCGGGGCGGGCCTCGGCCGGACTGTGGGAATCGGAAGACGACGAGGCGAGGCTCGACGCGGTGAACGTGCTGGACATCCTGTTGCTGGTCGCCGCCGTGTGGTTCGCGGTCGTGGGGTACCGCCAGGGCTTCGTCGTCGGCGTCCTGTCGGTGATCGGCTTCCTCGGCGGTGGCCTGGCCGCCGTCTACGTGCTCCCGGTCCTCTGGGACGCGGTGACGGACAACACACCGGTCAGCACCACCGCGGCCGTGGTCGCGGTCATCATCGTCATCGTCTGCGCCTCGGTCGGACAGGCCCTGACCACCCACCTCGGCAACAAGCTGCGCGTGCACATCACCTGGTCCCCGGCCCGCGCCCTGGACGCGACCGGCGGCGCCCTGGTCAACGTCGCCGCCCTGCTGCTGGTCGCCTGGCTGATCGGCTCGCTCATCGGCCGCACGACGATACCGACCGTCGGCAAGGAGGTCCGCAGCTCCAAGGTGCTGATCGGGGTCTCCGAGGTGCTGCCCACACAGGCCAACACCTGGTTCGACGACTTCACCTCGGCCCTCGCGCAGAACGGCTTCCCGCAGGTCTTCAGCCCGTTCGCCGACGAGCCCATCACCGAGGTGCGGCCCCCGGACCAGGCCCTGCGGCACAGCGCCGTCGCCGCCGTCGCCCAGCGCTCCGTGGTCAAGGTCGTCGGCACCGCGCACAGCTGCAGCAAGGTGCTGGAGGGCAGCGGGTTCGTCTTCGGCGACCGCCGGGTCATGACCAACGCGCATGTCGTCGGCGGCGTCGACGAACCGACCGTCCAGATAGGCGGCAAGGGCAGGAGGTACGACGCCAAAGTCGTCCTCTACGACTGGCGCCGCGACATCGCCGTGCTCGACGTGCCCGACCTGAAGGCACCCGCCCTGCGGTTCGCCGACAAGGACGCACGCAGCGGCGACGGCGCGATCGTGGCCGGCTTCCCGGAGAACGGGTCGTACGACGTGCGTGCCGCGCGCGTGCGCGGGCGCATCACCGCCAACGGCCCGGACATCTACCACCGCGGCAACGTCGGCCGCGACGTCTACTCGCTCTACGCCACCATCCGCCAGGGCAACTCGGGCGGCCCGCTGCTCACCACCGACGGCAAGGTCTACGGCGTGGTGTTCGCCAAGTCGCTCGACGACCCCGACACCGGGTACGCGCTGACGGCGGACGAGATCCGGCAGGACATCGCCAAGGGACGGGCCGCCAACCAGCAGGTGGACAGCGACAGCTGCGCGATGTAGACCGGTGCCGGGCTCTCGAGGCCGACGGAGCGGATCAGCCGCGGTGGTGGCGCAGGCGCATCGAGACCCAGCGGGCCCGGCGGCGCAGAATGCGCGGAATGCCCACCCTGGGGTCCGCGTCCGTCAGTTGCCGGGCGCCCTCATGGAGGGAGCTCGGACCGCTCGCCGAACGGCGGGTGCGTGCTACGTCACTGTAGTCGTGCGTCCAGCCCATACTGCGATGTCTGCCCCTGCCCAAGGTCGATAACCTCCCACGGACGCATCAATTGGCCTATGCGCCGGGCAAATGGCCGTTCGAAGGACAGGTGTTCACGTTCGGATACCGGGCGCACCGGCGAGCGTCACCGACCGGTCACCCGGCGCGGAACGCGCCATGACCGGCCGGGCCGAGATCCTCACGCTGCGTCACGCGTCACGCGTCACGCGGTCACCGGTCGGGCTCGGGATCCTTCAGCCAGTTGACCAGCTCGGCGGAGAACGCCACCGGGTCCTCCTCGTGCGGGAAGTGGCCCAGCCCGTCGAACAGCCGCCAGCGGTACGGCGCCTCGACGTACTCGCCGGAACCGGCCGCACTGCGGGTCCGCAGCACCGGGTCCAAGGAGCCGTGCAGATGCAGGGTGGGCACGCGCACGGGGCGCTTCATCCGGCGGTAGAACTGGATGCCGTCGGGGCGGGCCAGAGAGCGCACCAGCCAGCGGTAGGGCTCGATGGAGCAGTGCGCCGTGGACGGGATGCACATGGCCCGGCGGTAGGTCTCGACCGCCTCGTCGTCCGGCAGCCGCGGTCCCGACCAGTCCCGTACCAGACGGGCCACCAGCGCGCCGTCGTCGGCGGTGAGCTGCCGCTCGGGGATCCAGGGCCGCTGGAACCCCCAGATGTAGGAACTCGCCGCGGTCTGCCGGACGTCCGCGAGCATCGCCGAGCGCCAGCGCCGCGGGTGCGGCATGGAGACCACCGTCAGGCGCCGGACCAGCTTGGGGCGCATCGCCGCGGCCGTCCACGCCAGATAGCCGCCCAGGTCGTGGCCCACCAGGGCGGCGTCCGGTTCGCCGAGGGAGCGGACCACGCCGGTGATGTCGAGGGCCAGGTTGGCCGGGTCGTAGCCGCGGGGGGTGCGGTCGCTGCCGCCCACGCCCCGCAGATCCATCGCCACCGCCCGGAATCCCGCGTCGGCGAGTGCGATCAGCTGGTGCCGCCAGGTCCACCAGAACTGCGGGAAGCCGTGCAGCAGCAGCACCAGCGGGCCGTCGCCGAGCTCGGCGATGTGGAAGCGAGCGCCGTTGGCGGCGACGTCCCGGTGCGTCACCTTCCGGTCGCCGGGCACGTCGATCCGTACGACCGAGGGCGAATGCGCCGAAGGGGTGGCGGGGTCCGTCATGAGGACGAGCGTGCCACAGCTTCGATGGCCTCGGGTGTCCGGTCCTCCAGAGCGGGACGCTCCGGACGCGGGTGCGGTTTGGCGTTCTGCAGGACACCCGCCGTCTGCTTCATCGACGCGGCCACCTTCTGCGGGCCCTTGCTCTTCTTGGCCTTCTTCGCGAACACCAGGCCGATCAGCGCGAGGAGGCCGGCGAGCAGGACGTTGGCCGCGAAGGACAGCAGGAAGCAGACCGCCATGTTCCAGCCGCTCCACGTCCGAATGCCGTAGGCCAGGGCGAAGTTGAGCATCGGCAGCGAGAACACCAGGACGATGCCGGCCGCCGAGAGCGCGCCGCCGCTCGCCGCGCCGCGCTTGACGTCCTGCTTCAGCTGGGCCTTGGCCAGTGCGATCTCGTCATGCACCAGCGCCGACAATTCGGTCGTCGCCGAGGCGAACAGCTGGCCGATGCTGCGTTCGGCGCCGACCGGGCTGCCGTCGGGTGCGCTCATCGCAATCTCCCTCTCCTGCCTGACTGGGAACGGTGCTGCTTTTGTACCGTCCCGTCAGATCATGCCGGACTGTCGTTCTCCTCGCTTGCCCCGCCCGGTACTTCGGCACGCCGTCCGGCATGTTCGGCCTTCCTGAGCTCGGCGTGCCGCCGGTGTTCGGCGGCCTTGCGCGCGTGGATGCCGGCCATGCGCAGGTGGTGCGTGGGGTCGTCCTGCTCGTACACGTCCGGTATGCCGTCGAGGTCCTCGTCGCGCTCCTCGGCCTCGCACAGCCGCCGGTATCTGGCGTTGCGCAGCTTCAGCAGGACCGTGGCCAGGGCCGCCGCGATCAGGGAACCGACGAGGACGGAGGCCTTGACCTCGTCCGTGAGGGCCGCGTCGCCCGCGAAGGCGAGCTCGCCGATGAGCAGGGAGACGGTGAAGCCGATCCCGGCGAGCGAGGCGAGGGCGAAGACGTCGGCCCAGGCCAGGTCCTCGCTCAGCGACGCCCTGGTGAACCGGGCGGTCAGCCACGTCCCGCCGAAGACGCCGAGCGTCTTGCCGACGACCAGACCGAGGACGACGCCGAGCGTCTCGGGCTTGGTGAACACGTCCGCCAGCGCCCCGCCGGATATCGACACTCCCGCGCTGAACAGTGCGAACAGCGGTACGGCCAGGCCCGCCGACAGGGGCCGCACGAGGTGCTCGATGTGCTCGCCGGGGGAGTGGGCCTCGCCCTCGCGCCGTGTGCAGCGCAGCATCAGGCCCATCGCGACGCCCGCGATGGTGGCGTGCACCCCGCTGTTGTACATCAGCCCCCAGATGACCAGGCCGAGCGGTACGTACACGTACCAGCCGCGCACGCCCTTGCGCAGCAGCAGCCAGAAGATTGCAAGTCCGGCGACGGCCCCGCCGAGGGCGGCGAGGTTCAGCCTGTCGGTGAAGAAGACCGCGATGATCAGGATGGCGAACAGGTCGTCGACGACGGCGAGGGTGAGCAGGAAGGCGCGCAGGGCGCTGGGCAGCGAGGTGCCGATGACCGCGAGCACGGCGAGCGCGAAGGCGATGTCGGTCGCGGTCGGCACCGCCCAGCCGCCGAGCGAGCCGCCGCCGGTGAGGTTGGTGAGCACGTCGACGACGGCGGGGACCGCCATGCCGCACAGCGCGGCGACCACCGGCAGGACCGCGGCTCTGGGGTCCTTGAGGTCCCCGGCGACCAGCTCGCGCTTGAGTTCGATCCCGGCCACGAAGAAGAAGATCGCGAGGAGTCCGTCGGCGGCCCAGTGCTCGACGGACAGGCTCAGGCCCAGGGAGGCGGGACCCAGGTGGTGGTGGGCGAGGCTCTCGTAGCTCCCGTGCAGGGCCGGGATGTTCGCCCACAGAAGGGCGGCGATCGCGGCGAGGAGCAGCAGGACGCCGCCGACGGTCTCGGTGCGGAGCGCGTCTGCGAGGAAGTTCCGCTCGGGCAGGGACAGGCGTCCGAGGAACTTGCTGGTGGTGTTGGTGCGGGGCGCGGCCACGGGAACCTCCGGTCGGTGGGCAGGAACGAGCACATGCCGACCAGACTTCCCGGCACACCTGAGGATCTTGTGGATCTGCTTGCGTTGACGTCGCTTTGTTTAGTTTACCTAAGCTGAGGCGCGGCTTCGCTCGCCATGTGTGCGGGTGCGCTCTTGAACGGCCCGAAGGGGCACCCGCGGCGTCTGCCGCCGGGTGCCCCTTCGGGCCGTGCTCAGTCCTGACCGAGCGCGCGGGTCGCTCGGTCCTCGCTCGGGCCTCAGTCCTCGCTGGGCGCCGCCGGAAGCTTCGCCTGGATGAGGTCCATCACGGTGGAGTCCGTCAGCGTGGTGACGTCGCCGAGCTGCCGGTTCTCCGCCACGTCGCGCAGCAGGCGCCGCATGATCTTCCCGGAGCGGGTCTTGGGCAGTTCCGCCACCGGCAGGATCCGCTTCGGCTTGGCGATCGGGCCGAGCGTGGCGCCCACGTGGTTGCGCAGCTCGGCGGCCAGGTCCTCGGTCTCGGCGGCCGTACCGCGCAGGATCACGAAGGCGACGATCGCCTGTCCGGTCGTCTCGTCCGCCGCGCCGACCACGGCCGCCTCGGCGACCGAGGGGTGGGAGACGAGCGCGGACTCGACCTCGGTGGTGGAGATGTTGTGGCCGGACACCAGCATGACGTCGTCGACCCGGCCGAGCAGCCAGATGTCGCCGTCGTCGTCCTTCTTGGCGCCGTCACCGGCGAAGTAGCGGCCCTCGAAGCGTGACCAGTAGGTGTCGATGAAGCGCTGGTCGTCGCCCCAGATGGTGCGCAGCATCGACGGCCACGGCTCGGTGAGCACCAGGTAGCCACCGCCGCCGTTGGACACCTCGTTCGCCTCGTCGTCCACGACGGTCGCGCTGACGCCGGGCAGGGGGCGCTGGGCGGAGCCGGGCTTGGCGTCGGTCACGCCCGGCAGCGGGGAGATCATGATGCCGCCGGTCTCCGTCTGCCACCAGGTGTCCACGACGGGCGTCCGGTCCGCGCCGATGTTCTTGCGGTACCAGATCCATGCCTCGGGGTTGATCGGCTCGCCCACCGAGCCGAGCACGCGCAGGGAGGACAGGTCGAACTTCGCGGGGATGTCGTCGCCCCACTTCATGAACGTACGGATCGCGGTGGGCGCCGTGTACAGGATGCTGACCTTGTACTTCTGCACGATCTCCCAGAAACGGCCCTGGTGCGGGGTGTCGGGAGTGCCCTCGTACATCACCTGCGTGGCGCCGTTGGCCAGCGGCCCGTACACGATGTACGAGTGGCCGGTGACCCAGCCGACGTCGGCGGTGCACCAGTAGACGTCCGTCTCCGGCTTGAGGTCGAAGACGGCCCAGTGCGTGTACGCGACCTGCGTGAGGTAGCCGCCCGAGGTGTGCAGAATGCCCTTCGGCTTACCCGTGGTACCGGAGGTGTAGAGGATGAACAGCGGGTGCTCGGCCTCGAACGCCTCCGGGGTGTGCTCGGCCGACTGCCGGCCGACGACCTCGTGCCACCACAGGTCGCGGCTGTCGTCCCAGGCGACCTCCTGACCGGTGCGGCGGACCACGAGGACGTTGCGGACGTTGTCCACGCGCCCGATCGCCTCGTCGACGGCCGGCTTGAGCGCGGACGGCTTGCCGCGCCGGTAGCCGCCGTCGGCCGTGATCACGACCTTGGCGTCGGCGTCCTGGATACGGGTGGCGAGCGCGTCCGCGGAGAAGCCGCCGAAGACGACGGAGTGCGCGGCACCGACGCGGGCGCAGGCCAGCATCGCGATCGCCGTCTCCGGGATCATCGGCATGTAGATGGCGACCCGGTCGCCCTTCCGGACGCCCAGTTCCAGCAGGGCGTTGGCGGCCCTGGAGACCTCGTCCTTCAGCTCGGCGTAGGTGATGGCCCGGCTGTCACCGGGCTCACCCTCGAAGTGGATCGCGACGCGGTCGCCGAGCCCGGCCTCCACATGGCGGTCCACGCAGTTGTACGCCACGTTGAGCGTGCCGTCCTTGAACCACTTGGCGAAGGGCGGGTTCGACCAGTCGAGGGTCTCGGTCGGCTCCTTGGCCCAGGTCAGCCGGCGGGCCTGCTCGGCCCAGAAGCCGAGCCTGTCAGCCTTGGCCTGGTCGTACGCCTCGGCCGTGACATTGGCTCCTGCGGCCAGGTCAGCGGGCGGCGCGAAGCGTCGCTCCTCCTTCAGAAGGTTGGCCAGGCTTTCGTTGCTCACGACATCTCCCTTTCTCAGGGTGTCCGTTGTGTCCCAGGCCACAGCTCATCAGACCCGGGGGCTCGCTGACAAGGGCCGACGGTAGATTGGTTTAGACCTGTTGTCGAACCTCCATGTGCCTGCTCGAGCTGCGTCCGCTGCCTGCTCGGCCGCCCGAGCCGCTTGCCCGAGCCGCTCGCGCCCGGCATCGGTGTCATTCGTTCCCACGGACGGCGGGCCGCCCGGGTTCAGCCGGTGCGGCCCGCCGGACCGTGCTCGGATCCGCCTCACACCGGTCTGGGCGACTCCTGCGTCTCCGCCACACGGGTGAACACCTCGTTGCCACCCGTTCCCGTCAGCAGATACGCCTGCGCCTCGGCCACGTGGAAGTACATTCCGTGCAGCTCCAGCGTGCCCGCCCGCAGGGCCCGGGCCACCGAGTCGTGGGCGCGCAGGTGTTCCAGCTGCTGGAGGACGTTGACCAGACACAGCCGTTCGACCGCCTCGGCGGGCCGTCCCTCGGCCGTCCAGGGCTCCGGGCGGCTGCCGTCGGCCATCCGTTCCACACTGGGCAGCCCGTACCGCAGCCATCTCCCGAGCGGTGTCCCGGCGTTATCGGAGCCGGAGCCGGAGCCGGAGCCGGAGCCGGAGCCGGAGCCGGAGCCCGAGCCGGAGCCGGAGCCGTGGCCGCTGCCCGTGCCCGCGTCGAGCAAGGCCTGCATCGCCCCGCACCCGGAGTGGCCGCACACGGTGATGGAGCCCACGCCGAGCACGTCCACCGCGTACTCGATCCCGGCCGCCACCGAGTCGTCACCCCGGTCGTCCTCGGGTGGCGGCACGAGATTGCCCACGTTGCGCACGACGAAGAGGTCGCCGGGACCACTGGAGGTGATCATCGACGTGACCAGCCGGGAGTCGGCACAGGTGAGGAAGAGCTGGGAAGGCTCCTGCCCCTCGCGTGCCAGCCGCGCCAGCTCGTCCCGCACATGTGGTGCGACCGTCCGCTGGAACATGCTGATGCCCCTGGCCAGCTGCCGTCTGCTCGGACCGGGGTCCGAAGCCGGCCGGCGGCCCTCGAACGCACCCCCGCTCCTGTCCGCACCCTGGGCCGTATGCGCGTCCACGTCTTGAGTCGCGTCCGATCCCGTGTCGGTGTCCGCGCCCGCGCCCGCGCTTCGAGCCGTACCTCCGCCCATTCCCGCGTCGGGGACCGGCAGCGGTTCCGCTCCCGGGTAAGGGCCGTCGCCCGAGGCCGGCAGCGTCCGTGGGCCGCCCTCGCACTGGTGGTTGCGCCAGGGTGTCCAGGGCCGGCAGCGACAGCCCGGTGATCCGGATGGTCCGGCCGGCTCGGCGATGCGGACTCCGGCGCGGCGGCCGGTGAGCTGGACGGAGCCGCCCTGCGCGGCGTGCGTACGCTGCCAGTCCTGGAGCGACTCGTACGCGGCATGGTCCATGAACGAGCCGTCCAGGGCGACGACGACAGGCGCCCCGTGGGGCACCATGTGCAGGGCCCGGCTGAGCCGTGGAACGGCGAGGAACGTCAACTGTCCGCGCACATGTACGTGATGGACTCCTTCCTGCTCGATGTGCGTGATGCGGGTGCGGGCGAGGCGGTGCAGGGCGACGGCGACGGCCGCGGCCACCCCGAGGGCCACGCCCTCCAGGACGCCGAGGGCCACCACGCCGAGGGTGGTGACGACGTAGACCAGCACCTCGCGGTGGCGGGTCACCGTGCGGATGTGGTGCAGGGACACCATCTGGATGCCGACGGCCATCACCAGGGCGGCGAGCGAGGCGAGCGGGATGAACTCCAGGAGCGGGACCATCAGCAGCGCGGCAACCACTACGAGAACGCCGTGCAGCATCGTGGAGTTCCGGCTGACGGCACCCGCGCGCACATTCGCCGAACTCCGTACGGCGACTCCCGCCACGGGCAGCCCGCCGAGCGCGCCGGAGACAACGTTGGCAGCGCCCTGGCCGAGCAGCTCCCGGTCCAGGTCGGAGCGGGTGGGGGCGGCCGGACCCGGACGGGCGGCCACCAGCTTGTCCACGGCGACGGCGCCGAGCAGCGACTGCACGCTGCACACCAGCGTGGTGCTGAGAACGGCGGCGGCCAGGCCGAGCACCGGGCCCTCGGGCAGTCCGGCCAGGGCGTGGCTGCGCCAGGCCGGCAGATCGACCCGGGGCAGCACCAGCCCGCCGGCGGAGGCGATCGCGGTGGCGCCCGCGACGGCGACGAGCGCGGCCGGCACCCGGCGCAGCAGGCTCCCGGCCCGGCCGGGCAGCCGGGGCCAGAGCAGCAGCAGCGCCAGGGTGAGCACGCTGATGGCCAGGGCGGCCGGGTCCAGGTCGGCCAACTGGGCGGGCAGGGCGCGTAGGTTGTCGAGCACGGAGCTCTGCGGGTTGCCGCCGAGGACGATGTGCAGTTGGGCGACGGCGATGGTCACACCGATGCCGGCGAGCATGCCGTGCACCACGGCGGGGCTGACGGCGAGCGCTCCGCGGGCCATGCGCAGGCAGGCGAGGCCGAGTTGGGCGAGGCCGGCGAGAACGGTGATGGCGCACGTCGTACGCCATCCATAACGGTGAATCAGGTCGGCGGTGACCACCGTGAGTCCGGCGGCGGGGCCGCTGACCTGCAACGGGGATCCGCCGAGCCGTCCGGCGACGAGTCCGCCCACCGCGGCGGCCACGAGCCCGGCCTGAAGCGGGGCGCCGGTGGCGAGGGCGATACCGAGGGACAGGGGCAGGGCGATCAGGAAGACCGCGACGGCGGCCGAGACATCGGCGCTCGTGAGTCGAGGGGTGCGTCGTGGGGGTGGGCTGTGCGGTGGATGCGAGTGCCGGGGCCGGGCGGAGTCTGCCGCATGTGTGGGGGCGCAGGCTGACATGAATCTGGTTTCCTCCGGAACTTTGGTCTTCTCCGGATCAGCTGAACCAACGCTGAGTAAAGCAATCGTAATGCAACGTAAAGTCTGCATACGGATTTTCGATGCAAACGGGGCAGTCAATCATCTCGATGGGTGAATGCAGTCTTTTATCGGCTTGTCGTATTAATTCCTTCTCGCGTCCGTGCGACCTTGGCGGCGCTGCCGGCATGCCCGGCACACCACCCGCACACGCCGCCACGGCGTCGGACGAGAGAAGGAAGAAGGTGGACGGAACATGGCCGCCACCCAGAGGATCGCCGCGAGCGTGGTAGCCGCCGCGGCCTGCGCCTCGTCGCTCGCCGGGTGCGTGAGTGACGCCGACGGCCCCTCACCGGGCCCTCCGGGCGCGCCTGGTGCACCCGGGGCCGTCCAGCAGCCGCCCGGGAGCATCGTCCGCCTGATCGGGGACGGATCCACCGCGTATACGGGGGCCCAGCCGCACCTGCTCCGGCCGGAGCGGCTGAGGGCCGGTGAGAAGCCCCCGCAGTTCGTGGTGTTCTCCTGGGACGGGGCCGGCGAGGACAGTCGGAAGCTCTTCTCCCACTTCCGTGAGGTGGCGAAGGCCAACAACGCGACGATGACGTTCTTCCTCAGCGGTGTCTCCATGCTGCCCAAGGGCAAGCGGGGCCTGTACGACGCCCCGCAGCACGCGCCGGGCAGTTCGGACATCGGCTTCAACGACGCGCGGGGCATCGCCGACACCGCGCAGCAGGTCCGGCTGGCGTGGCTGGAGGGCAACGAGATCGGCACCCACTTCAACGGCCACTTCTGCGGCCCGAACGGCGGGGTCGGCCAGTGGTCGGTCGACGACTGGAAGAGCGAGATCGCCCAGGCCAAGGACTTCGTGAAGACCTGGAAGACCAACAGCGGCCTGGAGAACCTCGCCCCGCTGCCCTTCGACTTCGACAAGGAGCTCATCGGCGCCCGGACTCCCTGTCTGGAGGGCCAGGAGAACTTCGTGAAGGCGGCGAGCCGGCTCGGCTTCCGCTACGACAGCAGTGGCGTCGCCCACCAGGTGTGGCCGAGGAGGAAGGACGACCTGTGGGACCTGTCCATGCAGCTCGTGCCGTTCCCAGGGCACACCTTCGAACAGCTGACCATGGACTACAAGTTCATGGTCAGCCAGTCGGGCACACAGACCCAGGGAGACCCCGACAAGTTCGAGTACTGGGGCGACCAGATGCGTGACGGCCTGCTCAAGGGCTTCTACCGGGCCTACGACGGCAATCGCGCCCCGATGATCATCGGCAACCACTTCGAGTCCTGGAACGGCGGCACCTACATGCGCGCCGTCGAGGACGTCGTGAAGGAGGTCTGCAACAAGCCCGAGGTGCGTTGCGTCTCCTTCCACCAACTCGTCGACTGGCTGGACGCCCAGGACCCGCGGATCCTGGCCAAGCTGCGCACGCTGGACGTCGGCGAGGCCCCCGCGCAGGGCTGGGCGTCCTTCCTCTCGGCCGAGCCGGCCCCGGCGCCCAGGGGCGCGCCCGGAGCACCGACGTCTCAGGGCCCGTCCGAACGGCACACCTAGTCGGGGTCCGAGGCTCAGGGGTGTCGTCAGGCGAGGGCGGTGACGCCCTCGCCGAGGACGAAGCCCGGATCGACCTGCGCCGCCAGGTCGGCGCCGGTCCGCTCGTTCCCCCAGGAGGCGGCGTTCTTCAGGTGGAAGTGCACCATCTGCTGGGTGTAGCGGTGCCAGTCGCGCAGTTCGTACGTGGCGTCGGCGGCGACCTGGAGCGTGCGCAGGGCGCGGCGGTTGGTGTCCTCCAGCAGTTCGAACCGGGGCGGCCGGCCCTTCTCCATGGCGCGCACCCAGTCCGAGTGCCCGACGGTCACGAGCAGGTCGTCCCCGACCTCGGCCCGCAGGAAGTCGAGGTCGTCCTGCCCCTGCACCTTGTTGCCGACGACTCTCAGCACGACGCCGAAGTCGCGGGCGTACTCCTTGTACTGGCGGTAGACGGAGACTCCCTTCCGGGTCGGCTCGGCGACGAGGAACGTGATGTCGAAGCGGGTGAACATGCCGGAGGCGAAGGAGTCCGAACCCGCCGTCATGTCCACCACGACGTACTCGTCGCGGCCGTCCACCAGGTGGTTCAGATACAGCTCCACCGCTCCCGTCTTGGAGTGGTAGCAGGCGACCCCCAGGTCCGCGTCCGTGAAGGGCCCGGTGACCATCAAACGGACGGCGCCGCCGTCGAGTTCCACCCCACGCGCACAGGCTTCGTACAGCGGGTTGTCCTCACTCACCCGCAGCAGCCGCGAGCCCTCGCCGGGCGGGGTCGTCTTGATCATCGTCTCCGCGGAGGCGATGCGCGGATTGCTGCCGCGCAGCCAGTCCTTGATCAGCGCCAGCCGCTCGCCCATCGCGGGCAGTGCGGCCGCCTCGGCCTCCTCCAGGCCCAGCGCGGCGCCCAGATGCTGGTTGATGTCGGCGTCGACGGCGGCAACCGGCGCCCCGGCCGCCGCGAGATGGCGGATGAACAGGGAGGACAGCGTGGTCTTGCCGCTGCCGCCCTTTCCGACGAAAGCAATTTTCATGTTCACCAAGCGTAGTGCCGCGATAGCTGTACGTGGCAGCCCGCGTGAAGAAGACCACTCCTTCGGGGAGGGTGGCGCTCGGGTGCGTAGGGTCGTACCCATGAGTACGCAAGGCGCGACCGCCGATCCGCTCGCGGCCCTGGGCGCGCTGCCCGGTGTGGCCGAGTCCGTGGAGTCCGTGCGCAAGGCCGTCGACCGGGTCTATGGGCACCGGATCATGCGGCGCCGGAGCAACGCGATCACCTCCGAGGCGGCACTGCGCGGTGCGCGCGGGTCCGCCGCGCTTTCCGGGGCCGACTGGGCCCTGGAGGAGGTGCGCCGGCGCACCGACTTCAGCGGCGACGACGAGGCGCGCGTGCTGGGCGCGGCCCTGCGGCTGACGGCCGAGGCCGGTCAGCTGCTGTCCATCTGGCGGCAGTCGCCGCTGCGGGTCCTGGCCCGACTGCACCTGGTGGCCGCCGCCGGCACGGACGACACGGTCGGGCGGCCGCGCCAGGAGGGCGAGGACGTCCATGAGCCGTTGATCGAGCTGCCGCTGCCCGGGGCGGACGAGGTCTCCGGGCGGTTGGAGGGCCTGTCCGAGCTGATCGTCGCAGGCACTTCCGCGCCCGCCCTGGTCACTGCGGCCGTCGTGCACGGCGAGCTGGTGGCGCTGCGCCCCTTCGTCTCCCACAACGGCCTGGTGGCGCGAGCGGCCGAGCGCATCGTCCTGATCGGGAGCGGCCTGGACCCGAAGTCGGTCTGCCCGGCCGAGGTCGGCCACGCCGAACTGGGCCGCGCGGCCTACCTGGCGGCCCTGGACGGCTATGTCTCCGGCACTCCGGAGGGCGTGGCGGCTTGGATCACCCACTGTGCCAAGGCCGTCGAGCTGGGCGCACGTGAGTCGACGGCGGTGTGTGAGGCGCTCCAGCGCGGGGCCGCGTGACGGCGGCGTAGCGGGCGCGGGCCCGTGCGGGGTGTCAGACGCGTGCTTAGCGCCCGTACACAGAGTTGCGGCGGTACGAGATCTCGTACCGCCGCTGGCACGAACACCGAGTTACCAAGCGTCCTCGATATGTCGCCCATCAGGTCGGGTTCTTTGCCCGTCACCTGGTGCGGCTGGCCCGTAATCGACGGGTCGACGTCGCGTGGGTGCCCGGTGTTCATGCTGGGTCCGTGGGCCGAATGCGTTTCAAAGGTGATCCTCTCGGATGTCCTTCGGTCTCGCGGGCCGCTGACTCCTTTGTACTGCAAGCGAGGGGCAAGCGGAACCCCTGTCCGCACTTCTTTACTTTTAGTCTTAAACCGGGCATAAACGGGCGCCGGGTTCTGCGTGTGATTCCTGGCGTGCAACCCGGCGCCCGATTCCCGGCGAGCGGGCTCAGGTGGCCGTGCCCCGGCGCCGGCTCGCGTACCAGACGAGTCCCGCGGTGGCCGCTGCCGCTCCGACGGCGGCCGCCGCGACCAGGGCGGGGCGCGGCGGCACGGAGAACCCGGGGAACCGCTGCTTGAGCCGTACCGGACGGTGGAAGTCGAGAATCGGCCACCCGCGCGTGAGAGCCTCTCGGCGCAGGGCCCGGTCCGGGTTCACGGCGTGCGGGTTCCCCACCGACTCCAGCATCGGCAGGTCGGTGACCGAATCGCTGTAGGCGTAACAGCGGTCGAGGTCGTACCCCTCGGACGCGGCCAGCTCGCGGACCGCCTCCGCCTTCGTCGGCCCGTAGGCGTAGTACTCCACCTCGCCGGTGAAGCAGCCGTCCTCGCCCACCACCATCCGGGTGGCCACCACCCGGTCCGCGCCCAGCAGTTCCCCGATCGGCTCGACCACCTCCGCACCCGACGTGGACACGATGACGACATCCCGTCCGGCGCGGTGATGCTCCTCGATGAGCGAGGCGGCCTCGTCGTAGATGATCGGGTCGATCAGGTCGTGCAGGGTCTCGGCGACGATCTCCTTGACCTGCCGCACGTTCCAGCCGCGGCACAGCGCGGACAGATACGCGCGCATGCGTTCCATCTGGTCGTGGTCGGCGCCGCCGGCAAGGAAGAGGAACTGTGCATACGCGGTGCGCAAGACAGCCCTGCGGTTGATCAGCCCGCCTTGGTAGAAGGACTTGCTGAACGTGAGCGTGCTCGACTTCGCAATGACCGTCTTGTCCAGATCAAAGAACGCCGCTGTGCGGGGCCAGGAGTGGTTTTCCACGCCCTTGAGCATAGGGGCAGCCCATTCGGCGTAAGGTGGGCGCGTGGGTTTGCCTGAGAGGCCTCTCGGGTACACCATGGAAGTCACGGATCGTTCGCGACCGTGCTAACCCGGTCCGACTCCTCCCCCCCCGAGTCGGCCGTGGAGACGACCCCCGCTCTCCCCCCCGGCGGGGGTCGTCGCATGTCCGGGTGGGTTTTCCCTCTTCTGTCGGCCGTCACGGGTCGCGTCTGCCGTACCGAGCGCCTTCCGCGCCGCCACCATGATCCGTCACCGTGAGTAGTCGTGGGGCTGCGCTGTGGCAGTCGTGCGAGAACCGGCGCAGGGGTCACCGGTTTGGGTGATGGCCATTTTCACACCGGCTGAGTTGTCCACAGATTTCGACCAAGATCCACATCATTTCCCGGTTCGCTGCACCGTGATTCCTGCGCGCACCGCTCGCGGCGAGTTCATGGCCGGTTCCGATTGTCGGGCGCGTATGGCCGGTTCGTATCGGCCGTCCATATGAAGGCCGGTTGCCGGTTCTTCACATGTTCTGGATTCGCGCCGTCGCAGGGGCCGCGCGAGTGATACATCGAAGGGGGACCGACCCGTGACCGGAACCGTCACACACGATCCGCCGCCCGGCACCGGAGGGCGGCAGGGCGGACCGCTGATCGTCACCGAGGACGCCGGACTCCTCGACGACCTGCTGCGCCTGTGCGCGGCGGCGGGCGCCACACCCGAGGTCCATCACGGGCTGCCCGAGCGCAGGGGCACCTGGGAGGCCGCGCCCCTGGTACTGGTGGGCGACGACGCAGCCCGGCGGGTGCGCGGGGCCGCGCGCAGGCGCGGAGTGGTCCTGGTCGGCCGTGACCAGGACGACTCAGGGGTCTGGCGGCGTGCCGTCGAGATCGGCGCCGACCATGTGCTGGTGCTGCCCGACGGTGAGCAATGGCTGGTCGACCGGATCGCCGATGTCGCCGAGGGTGTCGGCCGGCCCGCGCTCACCGTCGGCGTCATCGGCGGCCGCGGCGGCGCCGGCGCGTCCACGCTCGCCTGCGGGCTTGCCGTCACCGCCGCGCGGGAGGGGCTGCGCACCCTTCTTGTGGACACCGATCCGCTGGGCGGCGGGCTCGATGTGCTGCTCGGCGGGGAGGCCGCCGAGGGGTTGCGCTGGCCGGCGTTCGCCGCCTCGCGCGGCCGGGTCGGCGGCGGCGCCCTGGAGGAGTCGCTGCCGGAACTGCACTCGTTGCGGGTGCTCAGCTGGGACCGCGGCGACTGCGTCGCCATCCCGGCGCAGGCCGTCCGGGCGGTGCTGGCCGCCGCCCGGCGGCGCGGCGGTGCCGTGGTCGTCGACCTGCCCCGCCGTGTGGACGAGGGCGTCGCCGAGGCTCTGGCCCAGATCGACATCGGGCTGCTCGTGGTTCCCGCCGAACTGCGGGCCGTGGCCGCGGCCACACGTGTGGCCTCCGCCGTCGGCATGGTCCTGCGCGACCTGCGGGTGGCGGTACGGGGGCCGTACGAGCTCGGCCTCGATGACCGGGAGGTGGCCCGGTTGCTCGGGTTGCCGCTGGTGGGCGAGGTGCCCGTGGAGCCCGGACTGCGGCGACCCGGCGAGGGCAGGACACCGCCCGGCGGGAACGCGCGCGGTCCGCTGGCCCGGTTCTGTACGGCCTTCTGGGAGCGGGCCCTGACCGAGGCGGGTGCCGCATGAGGCCGTTGGTCGATCCCCGGCGGGGACGCACGGGGATGCGGGGCACTTCGACGGGCGTCACGAGCGCGGCCGGGCGGGCCGACGAGGCCGGGCGTGCGGACGGACAGGATCGCGACGGACGGAGCCGGGCGGACGGGGGGCTGGTGAACGGAGGCGGGCGTGCCGGTGCCCCCCGGAGCCCTGCCGGCGGGCCCGGGGGCGCTGCCGGGGCGAAGGGTGCGGACGGGCTGAAGAGTGCTGACGGGCTCGGGTACGGCGAGGGTCTGGGGGGCGCCGAGATGTCAGCCCAGTTGCTGGACCGTGTGCGGCGGTGGCTCGCCGAGAGCGGGGCCGAGCCGACGCCCGCGCGTGTCGCCCAGGCGCTGCGGGAGCAGGGGCGGGTGCTCGGGGACGCGGAAGTCCTCGGGGCGGCCGAGCGGCTGCGGTCCGAGCTGATCGGCAGCGGCCCGCTGGAGCCGCTGCTCGCCGACCCTTCGGTGACCGACGTCCTGGTGTCTGCCCCGGACCGGGTCTGGGTCGACCGCGGAGGCGGACTGGAGCGGACCGCCGTCGCCTTCCCCGACGCGGCGGCCGTACGACGCCTCGCGCAGCGCCTGGCCGCCGTCGCCGGACGGCGCCTGGACGACGCCCGGCCCTGGGTCGACGCCCGACTGCCCGACGGCACCCGGCTGCATGCCGTGCTGCCCCCGGTCGCCGTCGACTGCACCTGCCTCTCCCTGCGCGTCGTGCGGCCACGCGCGTTCACGCTCGGCGAACTGGTGGCGGCGGGCACGGTACCGCCGGGCGGGGACCGCGTCCTGCGGGCACTGGTGCGGGCGCGGCTGTCCTTCCTCGTCAGCGGTGGCACCGGCAGCGGCAAGACCACACTGCTCAGTGCGCTGCTCGGCCTGGTCGGGCCAGGGGAACGGATCGTGCTGGCCGAGGACTCGGCGGAGCTGCGCCCCGATCATCCGCACGTCGTACGCCTGGAGACCAGACCCGCCAACCAGGAGGGCGCGGGCCTCGTCACCCTGGAGGACCTGGTGCGGCAGGCGCTGCGGATGCGGCCGGACCGGCTGGTCGTGGGCGAGGTGCGCGGCGCCGAGGTGGTCCATCTCCTGGCCGCTCTGAACACCGGCCACGAGGGCGGCTGCGGCACGGTCCACGCCAATGCCGCCGCGGACGTGCCAGCCCGGCTGGAGGCGCTGGGCACGGCCGCCGGGCTGGACCGGGCCGCGCTGCACAGCCAGTTGGCCGCGGCGCTGTCCGTGGTGGTGCACCTCGTGCGGGACCGTTCCGGGCGGCGGCGGATCGCCGAGGTGCGGGTGCTGGAACGGGACGCCTCGGGGCTGGTGCGGACGGTACCGGCGCTGCGCTGGGGCCCGGATGCGTTCGTGGCGGAACGAGGGTGGGAGCGGCTGAAAAAGGTGCTCGGTGCGGAGAGTTCGGAGAGGGATCCGGGGCTTTCGAAGGAGGAGTGGTGAGCGGAATGCGGGGATTGTCATCCATGGGGGAGGGGTTCTCCGGGCCGGTGCCTTCCGGGCGGGTGTCCGTGGCGGTGGCCGTGGTCTGTGCCGGGGCGGCAGTGTGGCTGCTGGGCGGGCGGCACTCCGCGGAGCGGCGGGCGCGGTTGCTGCTCGCCGGTGGCGGGGTGGTGGGCGCAGGGCCGCCGGTGTGGGAGAGGGCCCGCGACGAACTGGCCCGCCTTGGGGGGCGGTTGCGCGCGGAGTGGTGGGCGCCGGCCGCCGGGCTGGTGCTGGCGGTGCTGGGCGCCTCGGTGCTGCCGGTCGTCGCGGGGGTGGCCGGTGTGCCGGTGCTGCGCCGGATCCGGCTCGCACGGGCCGCGCTCCGGGAACGGGAGCGGCGGGCCGATGCCGTGATCGCCCTGTGCTCGGCGCTCGCCGGAGAGCTGCGGGCCGGGCGCCAGCCGGGCGAGGCGCTGCAGTACGCGGCACGGGAGTCGGGCGGTCTGGGGGAGGCCGAGGCGGCGGTGTCGGCGGCGGCGCGGTTCGGCGGCGACGTGCCCGGCGCGCTCGCCGCGGCGGCCCGGCAACCGGGTGCCGAGGGGCTGCGCGGGCTTGCCGCCTGCTGGCTGGTGGCCGTGGACCAGGGCGCGGGCCTGGCCGCCGGGCTCGAGCGGCTCGAAGCGGCGCTCCGTACGGAGCTGGACCAACGCGCCGATCTGCGTGCTCAGTTGTCGGGATCGCGGGCCACCACGGTGATGCTCGCCGGGCTGCCGGCCTTGGGTCTCCTGCTCGGTTCGGCCATGGGCGCCGATCCGCTGCACGTGCTGCTGCACACGGGAGCGGGCCTGGGCTGCCTGCTGGTCGGCGGGGTGCTGGAAGCGGCGGGGCTGTGGTGGGCCCTGGGCATCGTGCGACGGGCGGAGGCGGCGTGACCGGGGAGGTTGTCCACAGGCTGGGGACGGTCGCGGGAGCGGTGGCGCTCGTGGCTCTTTCGGTGCGGTGGCTGAAGGGTCTGCGTGGGAGGCGGAGAGTGCGGCGGCGGGCGGCCTCGCTGCTGGAGACGGCTCAGGCGCTCCGGCGGGTGCGTACCGGTCCTCGTCTCCCGGTGCCGGGCGCCCTGCGGTGGGGGCTGTCGGCGGCAGGGGTCGTGGGCGCCGGCTGGGTGCTGATCGGTGGGCCCGTCGGGGTGGTGGCCGGGATCGTCGGCGCCGTGGGCCTGTGGCGGCTACAACGGCGGCAACGGGCGGCTGCCCGCCCCGGGGACGAGTTCGACACGGTCGAAGCCGCCCGGCAGCTTCCTCTCGCGGCCGACCTGGTGGCGGCCTGTATCACGGCCGGCGCCGGTCCGGTGATCGCCGCCCAGGCGGTGGGGGAGGCCCTGGGCGGGCCCGTGGGGGAAGGGCTGGCGCGCGGGGCGGCGGAGGTGCGGCTCGGCGGCGCACCGGCCGACGCGTGGCGCCGGCTCGCCTCGATACCGGGCGCCGCGGCCCTCGCGCGGCTGCTGGAGCGGGCCGACGAGTCGGGGCTCCCCGCCGCCGGACCGGCCGCGCGGCTCGCGGCCGATGTACGCGCCGACCGGGCGCGCACCGCCACCGCCCGGGCCCGACGGGCGGCCGTCCTGGTCTCCGCGCCGGTGGGGCTGTGTTTTCTGCCCGCCTTCGTCGCGGTCGGGGTGCTTCCCGTGGTGATCGGCCTCGCGGGAGGGGTGCTGAGAGGAGGTGGTGGGTGACGGGCGGCGGATGCGCCGACGGCGCTGAACGCGCGATGGGTGTACGCGCTGAGCGAAGAACGGACCGAGACCTCACGGGGGTTGAGATGTACGCAAGGACACGGGCACGGCTGCGTGCCCAGCTGAGCCGGATGCACGGGGACGCGGGAATGGTCACGTCCGAGTACGCGATGGGCATCATCGCGGCGGTGGCCTTCGCCGTGCTGCTGTACGAGGTGGTGACGAGCGGACAGGTCAAGACCGAGTTGCAGAACATCGTGAAGCGAGCGCTCAGTGCCCGGATGTGAGCACCGGCGCGACCGGGGAGCCGACCAGGGGTTCGTCACCGCGGAGGCCGCCATGGTCCTGCCCGTGCTGGTGCTGGTGGTGACGGCCCTGGTCTGGGGGCTGCTGGTGGTGCTCGCGCAGATCCAGTGCGTGGACGCGGCCCGGGTGGGCGCCCGGGCCGCGGCCCGGCAGGACCCGGACGGCGCCGTCACCCGGGTGGCGCGCGAGGCGGCGCCCCATGGCGCGAGGGTCACGGTGGCCCGGCAGGGCGAGTACGTCCGCGTGATCGTCGAGGCCGAGCCGCCGGGGCTGGGCGCGCTGCCCTTCCGCCTCAGGGAGGAGGCCGTTGCCGAGGCGGAGGAATCGGTGGGGGCGGTCCGGGACCCGGACCGGACCGCCACGGAGAGCGGGGCGCCCAACGCGGCGCAGAGCGGGAGGGGCTCATGAGGCGCCGGTTCCCCGGCGGTGACCGGGGCTCCGCCACGGTCTGGAGCGTGGGGGCGATCGCCCTGTTGTGCGTGGTGTTCGGGGTCGGTCTCGCGCTGGGGCAGGCCGTGGTCACCCGGCATCGTGCGGCCGGTGCCGCCGACCTCGCCGCGCTGGCCGCGGCGGAGCACTGGGCGGAGGGCCGCGCCGCGGCCTGTGCCCGGGCGGACCGGGTGGCACGGGCGCAGGGCGCCGGACTCGTCCGGTGCGCGATCGCCGGCGACATCTCGGACGTCACGGCGGCATCGGAACGCGGGCCGTTCACGGCACGGGTCCGGGCGAGAGCCGGCCCACAGGGGCCCGTGCGGGGGCGGCCTGTGCCCCCGATCACCCACATGGACCAAGCCGCCCCCGGACGGCCCGATCCCGGCCCATGAGAGGCGAGCCCGCAGCCTGACGGCCTAAGCCACGTCCTCCTTCTCCTCCGGTCCCTCGGGCGCCTCGGGAGCCCCCTTCAGCAGCACCGTCAGCAGTCGGACGGCTCCCCTCTTGTGGAGCGGGTCGTTGCCGTTGCCGCACTTGGGGGACTGGATGCAGGACGGGCAGCCGGCGTCGCACTCGCAGGAGGCGATGGCCTCGCGGGTGGCGGTGAGCCAGGCGCGGGCGGTAAGGAAGGCGCGCTCGGCGAATCCCGCACCGCCGGGATGGCCGTCGTAGACGAAGACGGTGGGCAGAAGCGTGTCGGGGTGCAGGGGGACGGAGACGCCGCCGATGTCCCAGCGGTCGCAGGTGGCGAAGAGGGGCAGCATGCCGATCGAGGCGTGCTCGGCGGCGTGCAGGGCCCCGCCGAGGATCTCCGGGTTGATCCGGGCCTCGTCGAGCTGGTCCTCGGTGACCGTCCACCACACGGCGCGGGTGCGCAGCGTACGAGGAGGGAGGTCGAGTTTCGTCTCGCCCAGCACTTCGCCGGTGATGACCCGCCTGCGGAGGAAGGAGACCACCTGGTTGGTGACCTCGACGGAGCCGTAGCACAGGCGGCCCTCGCCCCAGGGGACCTCGACGTCCGTCTCCAGGACGGAGATCGCCGTCGTGTCCCGGGCGACCGTGGTGTACGGCGGGGCGGCCTCCTGTACCAGGGCCACCGAGTCGTCCAGGTCCAGGGAGCGCACCAGGTAGGTGCGGCCCTGGTGGAGGTGGACGGCGCCCTCGTGCACGGTCGTGTGCGCGGCGGCCTCGTCGACCGTGCCGAGCAGCCGCCCGGTGTCCGCCTCGACGATCTGCACCGGGCGTCCGCCCCCGCCGCGGATGTCGGTAAGGTCCGCGGCCCGCTCCCGGCGCGTCCAGTGCCAGGCCTTCGTCCGGCGGCGCAGCAGCTTCGCGGCCTCCAGCTGCGGCAGCAGCTCCGCGCAGGCCGGGCCGAACAGCTCGGCGTCCTCGTCGGTGAGGGGCAGCTCGGCGGCGGCCGCGCACAGGTGCGGGGCGAGGACGTAGGGGTTGTCCGGGTCGAGGACCGTGGACTCCACCGGCTGGTCGAACAAGGCCTCCGGGTGATGGACGAGGAAGGTGTCCAGCGGGTCGTCGCGGGCCACCAGCACGGCCAGGGCCCCCTGGCCGGCGCGGCCGGCCCGGCCGGCCTGCTGCCACAGGGAGGCGCGGGTGCCGGGATACCCGGCGATCAGGACCGCGTCGAGACCGGAGACGTCCACGCCGAGTTCGAGGGCGGTCGTGGCGGCCAGGCCGAGCAGTTCGCCGGAGTGGAGGGCGCGTTCCAGGGCGCGGCGCTCCTCGGGGAGGTAGCCGCCGCGATAGGCCGCGACGCGCCGGGCCAGCGGTCGGTCGATCTCGGCCAGCCGCTCCTGGGCGATCACCGAGATCAGTTCGGCGCCGCGCCGGGAGCGTACGAAGGCGACCGAGCGCACGCCCTGGAGGGTGAGATCAGTCAGCAGGTCGGCGGTCTCCGCGGTGGCCGTGCGGCGGACCGGGGCACCCCTCTCGCCGTGCAGTTCGGTGAGCGGGGGCTCCCAGAGAGCGAACACCAGCTCACCCCGGGGCGAGGCGTCGTCGGCCACTTCCACCACCGGCAGGCCGGTCAGCCGGCGGGCGGCCACCGAGGGCTGTGCGGCGGTCGCCGAGGCCAGCAGGAAGACCGGTGAGGCGCCGTAGCGCGCGCACAGCCGACGCAGCCGGCGCAGGACCTGGGCGACATGGGAGCCGAAAACACCCCGGTAGGTGTGGCACTCGTCGATGACGACGTACTTCAGGGCCCGCAGGAAGGAGGACCAGCGCGGGTGGGAGGGCAGGATCCCGCGGTGCAGCATGTCCGGATTGGTGAGGACGTAGTTGGCGTACTGCCGGATCCACTCGCGTTCCTCGACCGGTGTGTCGCCGTCGTACACGGCGGCCCGTACGGCGCTGCCCAGCGGCCGGGCCAGTTCCCGTACCGCGCGGCTCTGGTCGGCCGCGAGGGCCTTGGTGGGGGCCAGGTAGAGGGTCGTGGCACCACGGCCGTTGGGCGCCTCGGAACCCTCCAGCAGCGTCGAGAGCACCGGCACCAGATACGCCAGGGACTTTCCGGACGCCGTGCCCGTGGCGACGACCACCGAGTCGCCGTCGAGGGCGTGCTCGGCTACGCGCGCCTGGTGGGCCCAGGGGTGTTCGATTCCGCACGCCTGGACGGCCGCGACGACCTCCGGGCGAATCTCTGCGGGCCAGACGGCATGGCGACCCGCCCGCGGGGGCAAGTGCTCCGTATGAGTGATGCGCGCAGCCCTGCTCGGCCCCGAGGCGAGCCGGTGCAGAACCGCGCCCGGAGTCAGGCGGGTTGCGGGGTCCGTCGGGGATCGATCGGATCGGTGATTCTTGGCCATTGGCCCCGAGTGTGTCACCGGCGTGACGGACAATGGAGCCAAGGCGTCGTGCACGCCTGCCGGTAAGTGATTGAATGCCATCGCGGCTGGCGAACCGTCCTGGGGGCCTCTGCCGAGGTGCCCGATGGGCGACCGCTCGATAGCAAGGTGCTGGAGGATCCGTGGACCTGTCCCTGTCGACCCGTACCGTCGGCGATCGTACGGTCGTCGAGGTCGGTGGCGAAATCGACGTATATACCGCGCCCAAGCTGCGCGAGCAGCTGGTCGAGCTGGTGAACGACGGGAATTTCCACCTCGTCGTCGACATGGAGGGCGTGGACTTCCTCGACTCCACCGGTCTCGGCGTGCTGGTCGGCGGTCTGAAGCGAGTGCGTGCCCACGAGGGCTCGCTGCGCCTGGTCTGCAACCAGGAGCGCATTCTCAAGATCTTCCGCATCACCGGTCTGACCAAGGTGTTCCCCATCCACACCTCGGTCGACGAAGCGGTGGCGGCCACCGACTGACCGCCGGTCCCGGGCCGGTGTCCGGGGCGGAAGAACTCAACGCGGGAGACCGGGCTCTCGGCGGCCCGGCCCTGCCACAGCACGCCCGTAGCTCCTAGGGGGATGCATGGCCACCGTCGAACTCCGCTTCAGCGCGCAGCCCGAGCATGTCAGGACCGCCCGGTTGGTGGCGGCAGCGGTGGCGCGCAGGGCCGGGGTGGACGAGGCCGTCCTCGACGAGGTCAGGCTCGCCGTCGGCGAGGCGTGTTCCCGGGCGGTCGGGCTGCATCAGAGCGGCGGCATCGTGGCACCGGTGACGGTGATGCTGATCGAGGAGGAGAAGCAGTTCTCCATCGAGGTCGGCGACGAGGCCCGCCACGCGACGCACGGCCCCGGGGACGCTCCGGACGCCGTGGACGAAGCGGAGGCCGAGGAGGACGAGATGGGCCTCGCGGTCATCAGCGGCCTGGTCGACGACGTCAAGGTGTCGGCCGGGCAGGACGGCGGGTTGATCAAGATGACCTGGCCGACCACACCGCCCACAGCCGTGCTCGCCTGAGCCCGCGGCTCGCAGTTCTCGTACCGAAGGGCCCCACCGAGGTGGGGCCCTTCGGCATGTCGCGGGACGCTGAACGTATTTACTATGGGTGGGCCATCATTTCGTGAAGCCGTTCACGATCGACTAACCCGATAATGGATCAAGGGTCAATGCCCCAGGGGCATTACTGCTTTCGGGTGGCGTGGCGCCCGGCGATCATTTGCTGAGAAGGGTGTGACGGCTGATTCCATTTACCGCACACTGTTTTGATCGGGTTCAGCTACCTACAATCCGTCCACATCTTGAGCTCAGCCCAAGCGTCAAGGAGGACGAATGGCGGGGCTTTCTACCCCTCATCAGTTGGGCCAACCCACAACCTTCGCAGCCGCAGTGCTGACCCACGACAATCGGATCATCGTGGCGGTCATCGCGGCCGTCGCGCTGGCCGCGCTCGTGGTCGCGGGCGTCCTGGTGCGCCAGGTGCTCGCGGCGGGCGAAGGCACCGACAGCATGAAGAAGATCGCGGAAGCGGTGCAGGAAGGCGCGAAGGCCTATCTGGGCCGTCAGCTGCGCACCCTCGGCGTTTTCGCCGTCGTGGTGTTCTTCCTGCTCATGTTGCTGCCCGCGGACGACTGGAATCAGCGCGCCGGACGGTCGGTGTTCTTCCTGATCGGAGCCGCTTTCTCGGCGGCCACCGGGTACATCGGCATGTGGCTCGCCGTGCGCAGCAATGTGCGTGTCGCCGCGGCGGCACGGGAAGCGACTCCGGCGGAGGGTGAGCCGGAAAAGGATCTCACCACCGTCTCGCACAAAGCCATGAAGATCGCTTTCCGTACGGGCGGCGTGGTCGGCATGTTCACGGTGGGGCTCGGCCTGCTGGGCGCCTCCTGTGTGGTGCTGGTGTACGCGGCCGACGCGCCGAAGGTGCTGGAGGGCTTCGGCCTCGGCGCCGCGCTGATCGCGATGTTCATGCGTGTCGGCGGCGGCATCTTCACCAAGGCCGCCGACGTCGGCGCCGACCTGGTCGGCAAGGTCGAGCAGGGCATTCCGGAGGACGATCCGCGCAATGCCGCGACCATCGCCGACAATGTGGGCGACAACGTCGGCGACTGCGCGGGCATGGCGGCCGACCTCTTCGAGTCCTACGCGGTGACGCTGGTCGCCGCGCTCATCCTCGGCAAGGCCGCCTTCGGCGACGACGGGCTCGCCTTCCCGCTGCTGGTGCCCGCGATCGGCGTGATCACCGCCATGATCGGCATCTTCGCGGTGGCACCGCGACGCGCCGACCGCAGCGGCATGTCCGCGATCAACCGCGGCTTCTTCATCTCCGCGGTGATCTCGCTGGCGCTGGTCGCGATCGCCGTCTACACCTATCTGCCCTCGTCGTACGCCGACCTGACCGGCGTCACCGACGCGGCGGTCCGCGGCAAGGACGGCGACCCGCGGATCCTCGCCCTGGTCGCGGTCGCCATCGGCATCCTGCTCGCCGCGGTGATCCAGCAGCTGACCGGCTACTTCACCGAGACCAACCGGCGGCCGGTCCGCGACATCGGCAAGACCTCGCTCACCGGCCCGGCCACCGTCGTCCTCGCCGGCATCTCCGTCGGCCTGGAGTCGGCCGTCTACACCGCCCTGCTGATCGGCCTCGGCGTCTACGGGGCGTTCCTGCTCGGCGGCACGTCGATCATGCTGGCGCTGTTCGCGGTGGCCCTGGCCGGTACCGGCCTGCTCACCACGGTCGGTGTGATCGTTGCCATGGACACCTTCGGCCCGGTCTCCGACAACGCGCAGGGCATCGCCGAGATGTCCGGCGATGTCGAGGGTGCGGGCGCCCAGGTGCTCACCAACCTGGACGCGGTCGGCAACACCACGAAGGCCATCACCAAGGGCATCGCCATCGCCACCGCCGTGCTCGCGGCGTCGGCGCTCTTCGGGTCGTACCGCGACGCGATCACCACCGGCGCGCAGGACGTCGGGGCGAAGCTGTCCGGCCCCGGTGCTCCGATGAGCCTGATCATGGACATCTCGCAGCCCAACAACCTGGTCGGTCTCATCGCCGGAGCCGCGGTCGTCTTCCTCTTCTCCGGACTGGCGATCAACGCGGTGTCGCGGTCGGCGGGCTCGGTGGTGTTCGAGGTGCGGCGGCAGTTCCGCGAGAAGCCCGGGATCATGGACTTCACCGAGAAGCCGGAGTACGGCAAGGTCGTCGACATCTGCACCAAGGACGCCCTGCGCGAACTCGCCACGCCCGGTCTGCTCGCCGTCATGGCGCCGATCTTCATCGGGTTCACCCTCGGTGTCGGCGCGCTCGGCGCGTACCTCGCGGGCGCCATCGGCGCGGGCACGCTGATGGCGGTGTTCCTCGCCAACTCCGGCGGCGCCTGGGACAACGCCAAGAAGCTCGTCGAGGACGGTCACCACGGCGGCAAGGGCAGTGAGGCCCACGCCGCCACCGTCATCGGCGACACGGTCGGCGACCCCTTCAAGGACACCGCCGGTCCCGCGATCAACCCACTGCTGAAGGTCATGAACCTGGTGTCGCTGCTCATCGCGCCCGCGGTCATCAAGTTCAGCTACGGCAGCGACAAGAGCATCGGCGTACGGATCGCGATCGCGATCCTCGCGCTGGCCGTCATCGTCGTCGCGGTCTACATCTCCAAGCGGCGCGGAATCGCCGTGGGTGACGAAGACAACGCCGACCAGACGTCGAAGTCAGCCGATCCAGCGGTGGTTTCGTAAGCGGTCGTACGACAGACCCAGCTCACGCAGCGGGCGGGTGGCGCACACACAGCGTCGCCCGCCCGCTGCGTGTGCGCCCGGACCCACTCCCGTGAGCCTTCTCTCGCATGGTGCAAATGGCTACAAGAAGGGTCATACGGTGCGTTCGGAACCTGGTTGTCGCCCATACGGCGTGTATGTTCCGGGGCCGAGAGCCATGGAAGGGACCAAACCGGTGAACAAGAAGCTCGCGGCCGCGCTGTCCGGCGGTGCGGTACTGGTACTGGCACTGACGGGATGCACCGGCAGCGGCGCCGACGACAAGAACGACGCGCTGGACGCCTGGGCCAAGCAGGTGTGCGAAGGGGTGCAGCCGCAGGCGAAGAAGATCGAGGCCGCCAACGCCGCGATCCAGAAGGAGACCTCGGACAGCAGCTCTCCGGCCGACGTGCAGAAGACCGACGCCAAGGCCTTCCAGGACATGGCCGATGCCTACAAGGCGATCGGCGCCGCCGTGAACACGGCCGGTGCGCCCGAGGTCGAGAACGGCAAGAAGAAGCAGCAGGACGCCGTCAAGGAGCTCGACGACCTCGGCGCCTCCTACGCCTCGCTCAAGCAGCAGGTGGACAAGCTCGACACCAAGGACCAGGCGAAGTTCGCGGACGGCCTCAAGGACATCGCGACCCAGCTGGACAAGCTCAGCAAGAGCGGCAGCGACGCCCTGAAGAACCTCGAGGAGGGCGACGTCGGCCAGGCGATGGCCAAGCAGCCGAGCTGCAAGTCCACCTCCGCCTCCACTTCCGCCTCCACGTCGGACGCGCCGGCCAACGGCTGACCCGCAGGCCCGTGCCGCCGCCCCACGGCTGACCCGCAGGCCCGTGCCGCCGCCCCACGGGCACGCGCGCGTGCGATGTCGCGCGTACGACTCCGGTGGCACGCGCGTGTACGGCACCGTGGGATCCGTGCGTACGACGCCGTGGGATCCGCGTCCGCGACGCCGTGGGACGCGCAGGCGCGCCGGTGGGACATGCGATGTCGGTGGGAGCGGACACAATGGGTGCGTGAGTGACTCCAGCGTGCCCGCACCGACCGCCCTGCCCGCCGCCGACCGCCCCGATGTCGCCTCCCGGCTCCGGGACGACCTGCTCGGCGCCTCCTTCACCGCCGACGGTCTGCTCGAGCTGCTCGGCGCCCCCGCCTACGCTGCGCTGGCGCGCAGTGAGACCGTGCCCGCGCTCCGGGCCACCCGCGGGGACGCACCGCTGGAACTGCTCGTCCGCCTGTTCCTGCTGCAACAGCCCGTGCCGTCCGCGCGTGTGGCGGACGTCCTGCCCGTGCCGGAGTGCCTGGAGACCGGCTGGCTGACGCGTGTCGGCGGGGACGAGCTGGCCGCGACCGTGGACGTCAGGCCGTACGGCGGGCTCGACGGCGAGGACTGGTTCATCGTCTCCGACCTGGGCTGCGCGGTCGGTGGCGCGGGCGGCATCGGGCGCCACGAGGAGGGCGTCGTCCTCGGCGTCGGTGGCGCCTCCACCACCCTGGCCGGCATCACCGTCCGTACGCCCGTCGGTTCCGCGCTCGACCTCGGCACCGGCTCGGGCATCCAGGCCCTGCACGCGAGCCGGCACGCCACCCGGGTGACCGCCACCGACGTCAACCCGCGCGCGCTGCACATCGCCGCGCTCACGCTCGCCCTGTCCGGCGCACCGGCCGCCGATCTGCGCCAGGGCTCGCTGTTCGAACCGGTCCGTGACGACGAGACGTTCGACCTGATCGTGTCCAACCCGCCCTTCGTGATCTCTCCCGGCGCCCGGCTGACCTACCGCGACGGCGGGATGGGCGGGGACGATCTGTGCCGCACGCTCGTTCAGCAGTCGGGGGAGCGGCTGAACGAGGGCGGGTTCGCGCAGTTCCTCGCCAACTGGCAGCACGTGGAAGGGGAGGACTGGCAGGACAGACTCAGGTCCTGGGTGCCCCGCGGGTGCGACGCGTGGATCGTGCAGCGCGAGGTGCAGGACGTCACGCAGTACGCCGAGCTGTGGCTCAGGGACGCGGGCGACCACCGGGGCGACCCGGCGGAGTACCAGGCGCGCTACGACGCCTGGCTGGAGGAGTTCGAGGCGCGCAAGGTGAAGGCGGTGGGCTTCGGCTGGATCACCCTGCGCCGGACGGGCTCCGCGGTGCCCTCCGTCACCGCGGAGGAGTGGCCGCACCCGGTCGAGCAGCCGCTCGGCGACACCGTGCGCGCGCACTTCGCACGCCTCGACTATCTGCGGGACCACGACGACGCGGCGTTGCTCGAGGGACACTTCCGGCTCGTCGGCGAGATCGTGCAGGAGCAGGTCGGACTGCCGGGCGCCGAGGACCCGGAGCATGTGGTGCTGCGCCAGCAGCGCGGGATGCGCCGGGCGACCACGGTGGACACCGTCGGAGCGGGCTTCGCGGGTGTCTGCGACGGGACGCTGAGCGCCGGCCGGATCCTGGACGCCATCGCCCAGCTGGTGGGCGAGGACCCGGCGCTGCTGCGCGAACGGACGCCCGCGCAGATCCGGCTGCTCGTGGAGCAGGGGTTCCTGGAGCCCGCTGGCTGACAGCTGCGGGCGGGGCACAGGACGGCGGGCAGGCACGGGCGGCCGCGGACGAGGGCCGGCCGACAGCGAAGGGCTGGGCGACAGCGGGCCGGAGCCCGACGACGGCGCGACCCGGCGGCAGTGCGCCAGGGGACAGAAGGCGGAAGAAGGGGAAAGCCGTCGGCGAACTTTTTTCGGACGCGGCCCCGGCGCATATGAGCCACCGGGCGATGACCGTGTGTGAGGGGGATGGAGGCCCGTCCGCCACCCGTTCACCGAGCGTTGGTCCGGCCGTCGTCCGCGCCTGCCAGCGTCCCCGACCGGGGCTCGGGAACCGGGAGGGGATGTGGATGGAGAGCGGGCCGGTGATCTTCGCCGGGGTGGTGTTCGCCCTGTTCGGAGCGGTTTTGCTGGGGTGGACGGCGGTTCGGGTGCGGCAGCGGGAACCCGTCGCGCTCGGCATCCGTCCGATCCTGGCGGCGACCGTCACGAGCGTGATCGCGCTGGGGTCCTCGGCCCTCGGGGCGTGGTGTTTCTCACGTCTGTGAGGACCGCCGTGGCACTCCGGTCCGCGTAACCGGCACGTCACGATGCGTGTCCGGCCGGACGGGCGGGTGAGCGGTCCGGGCGGCAGGAAGGGCTGTAGTCGGGTTACCGTTCGAGTGGCCGTTGCGGGCTTTTCCCGTTTGACACGGGGGCGGGCTGTACCGTCACACTCCGCAGCGTCAGCACCACCCGACCCCGGGAAGCCAACACCTGGGGAGACCCAGCGAGACCCAGCGTCGACCGGAGAGAAGAGCGAAGTTGTCCCCGACCAGCGAGACCGCACAGGGCGGCCGCCGACTCGTCATCGTCGAGTCGCCTGCCAAGGCGAAGACGATCAAGGGCTACCTCGGCCCCGGCTACGTCGTCGAAGCGAGCGTCGGGCACATCCGCGACCTTCCCAACGGCGCCGCGGAGGTTCCCGAGAAGTACACCGGCGAGGTGCGCCGCCTGGGTGTGGACGTAGAACATGACTTCCAGCCGATCTATGTCGTCAACGCGGACAAGAAGGCACAGGTCAAGAAGCTCAAGGATCTGCTGAAGGACTCCGACGAGCTCTTCCTCGCCACTGACGAGGACCGGGAGGGCGAGGCCATCGCCTGGCACCTCCAGGAGGTACTGAAGCCGAAGATCCCGGTCAAGCGGATGGTGTTCCACGAGATCACCAAGGACGCGATCCGTGAGGCCGTCGCCAACCCGCGCCAGCTCAACCAGAGGCTGGTCGACGCCCAGGAGACCCGCCGCATCCTCGACCGCCTCTACGGCTACGAGGTCTCGCCGGTGCTGTGGAAGAAGGTCATGCCGCGGCTGTCGGCCGGCCGCGTCCAGTCGGTGGCTACCCGGCTCGTCGTCGAGCGGGAACGCGAGCGCATCGCCTTCCGCTCCGCCGAGTACTGGGACCTGACGGGCACCTTCGCGACCGGCCGCGCGGGCGACCCGTCCGACCCGTCGTCGCTGGTCGCCCGCCTTCAGGCCGTCGACGGCCGGCGCGTCGCCCAGGGCCGTGACTTCGACTCCGTGGGGCAGCTGAAGTCCGCGAACACCCTCCACCTCGACGAGGCGAACGCCCGAGCGCTCGCCGCGGCCCTGGAGAACACCCGCTTCTCCGTCCGCTCCGTCGAGTCCAAGCCGTACCGCCGCTCGCCGTACGCGCCGTTCCGCACGACGACGATGCAGCAGGAGGCCAGCCGCAAGCTCGGCTTCGGCGCGAAGGCGACGATGCAGGTCGCGCAGAAGCTGTACGAGAACGGCTACATCACGTACATGCGTACGGACTCCACGACGCTGAGCGACACGGCCGTCGCCGCTGCCCGCGCCCAGGTCACCCAGCTGTACGGCGCCGACTACCTGCCGCCGCAGCCGCGTACGTACGCCGGGAAGGTCAAGAACGCGCAGGAGGCGCACGAGGCGATCCGCCCCTCCGGCGACCGCTTCCGCACCCCCGCCGAGACCGGCCTGACCGGCGACCAGTTCAAGCTGTACGAACTGATCTGGAAGCGGACCGTCGCCTCCCAGATGAAGGACGCGACCGGCAACAGCGTGACCGTGCGGATCGGCGGCACCGCCGCCGACGGCCGGGACGTCGAGTTCAGCGCGTCCGGCAAGACGATCACCTTCCACGGCTTCCTGAAGGCGTACGTCGAGGGCGCCGACGACCCGAACGCCGAGCTGGACGACCGCGAGCGCCGGCTGCCGCAGGTCGCCGAGGGCGACGCACTGTCCGCCGAGGAGATCACGGCCGACGGCCACTCGACCAAACCCCCGGCCCGCTACACCGAGGCCTCCCTGGTCAAGGAGCTCGAGGAGCGCGAGATCGGCCGCCCGTCGACGTACGCGTCGATCATCGGCACGATCCTCGACCGCGGCTATGTTTTCAAGAAGGGCACGGCCCTGGTGCCGTCCTTCCTGTCCTTCGCCGTGGTGAACCTTCTGGAGAAGCACTTCGGCCGGCTCGTCGACTACGACTTCACCGCCAAGATGGAGGACGACCTCGACCGCATCGCGCGCGGCGAGGCCAAGGCCGTGCCGTGGCTGAAGCGGTTCTACTTCGGTGAGGCCAACGGCATCGGCGGTGCGGCCGAGGCCGGCAACGGCGACGGGGACCACCTCGGCGGGCTCAAGGAGCTGGTGACGGACCTGGGCGCGATCGACGCGCGCGAGGTGTCGACGTTCCCGGTGGGCAACGACATCGTGCTGCGCGTGGGGCGCTACGGGCCGTACATCGAGCGCGGTGAGCGGGAGACCGAGGGTCACCAGCGCGCCGACATCCCCACCGACCTGGCCCCGGACGAGCTGACCGTCGAGCTGGCCGAGGAACTGCTGGCCAAGCCCAGCGGCGAGCGACCGCTGGGCGCCGACCCGGAGACCGGGCGCCCCGTCGTCGCCAAGGCCGGCCGCTACGGGCCCTACGTCACCGAAGTGCTCCCGGAGGGCACCCCGAAGACGGGCAAGAACGCGGTCAAGCCGCGCACGGCCTCGCTCTTCAAGTCGATGTCGCTGGACACGGTGACGCTGGACGACGCGCTGAGGCTCATGTCGCTGCCGCGGGTCGTCGGCACCGACGCGGAAGGCGTCGAGATCACCGCGCAGAACGGCCGCTACGGACCGTATCTGAAGAAGGGGACGGACTCGCGCTCGCTGCAGTCCGAGGACCAGCTCTTCACGATCACGCTGGAGGAGGCGCTGGCGATCTACGCCCAGCCCAAGCAGCGCGGTCGGGCCGCGGCCAAGCCGCCGCTGAAGGAGCTGGGCGAGGACCCGGTCAGCGGCAAGCCGGTCGTGGTCAAGGACGGGCGGTTCGGTCCGTACGTCACCGACGGCGAGACCAACGCGACCCTGCGCTCCGGCGACAGTGTCGAGACGATCACCCCGGAGCGCGGTTTCGAGCTGCTCGCGGAGAAGCGCGCGAAGGGGCCGGCCAAGAAGACCGCGAAGAAGGCGGCCGCCAAGAAGACGACGGCGAAGAAGACGACGTCCACGGCGGCCAAGAAGACCGCGGCCAAGAAGACGACGACCGCCAAGAAGGCGACCACCGCCAAAAAGACCACCACCGCGAAGAAGACGGCCGCGAAGAAGGCCACCGCTTCGAACGCCGCGGAGGACTGATCACGGCGGACGCGCGCCCCGGCACCGATTCGGCGCCGGGGCGCGCACGCTTTCGTGCAGGGCGCGCACACTTTTGGTGCAAGGGCGCGCACGCGTTCGGACGGTCACGGCATGCTGTCGGTGCGTCCCGATAGGCTGAACGCATGACGCGAGCCGAGCAGCCAACGGCCCACACTCCCGCCCCCGACGACGCACTGGTGGCGGATTCCCGCGAGCGCGCCGTCCGCGCCCTGCTGCGCCGACCGCAGCTGAAGCGACTGTGGAGCGCACAACTGGTAGGGGGCATCGGGGACACCCTCGCCCTCCTGGTCCTGGTCGTCCTCGTCCTGCAGTCGACGCTCGCCCAGGGCTCCTTCGGCGGCGGCTACCGCGGCGCGGCGTTCGCGGTGGCGATCGTCTTCGGGGTGCGGATCCTCGCGACCGTACTCTTCGGCGCCGTCCTCCTCGGCCCGCTCACCTCGCTGACCGCCCAGGAGGGACCGCTCGACCGACGCTGGACCATGGTGGGCGCGGACGGGCTGCGGGCCGCGCTGCTGATCGTCGCGCCGCTCTGGATCGACTGGACCCCGGGCAACGCGCCGGCCGTCCTCGTGGCCACCGTCTTCGTGACCGGGATCGCCGAGCGCTTCTGGACGGTGTGCCGCGAGAGCGCCGCCCCCACCCTGCTGCCCGCACCGCCCCCGGAGGGCGCCACCGTGCGGCCCCTGCCGGACCACATGGACGCCCTGCGCCGCCTGTCGCTGCGGACGAACTTCCTGGTGATCCCGCTGGCCGCCGCCGTGCTGGTCGTCGCGTCCCTGTTCAACAATCTTCTCGGCACCGGCATCGCCTGGTTCGACCAGCACCAGGCGGCGCTCGGCGCCTACGTCGCGGCCGGTCTGTTCGCCGCGTCCCTGTCCGTGCTGACCTCCCTGGAACTGCCCGGCACCCGCACGCCGCGCCCGCGGTCCCCGCTGGAGGGACTGCGCCGCCCGAGGACGGGCACCGGCGTCGACAAGGGCCGTACGGGGGCCGTTCCGCTGCTCGTGCTCGCCTCCGCCGCCGTCGCCGGCGCGATCGGCGCCGCGGTCTCCGTCTGCGTGCTGCACGCCGCGGACCTCGGCGGCGGCCCGGTGCTGTACGGGCTGGCGGTGCTCGCCCTGACCGGCGGGGTCGTCGTCGGTGTCCGTACGGCGCCCAAGGCGCTCGTGGCGCTGTCGCGGCGGCGGCTGCTGGCGCTGGCCATCGCCGTCACCGGCGTCGCGCTGCTCGCCGCCGGACTCGTCCCTGACGTCACCACCGTCCTGCTGATCCTCGCCGTGGCCGGCGTGGCCGCGGGCATCGCCGCCAACACCGGGCACACCCTGCTCGACCAGGAGGCCGAGGACTACCGCCGGCCGCGCATGACCGAGCACCTGCACGCGGTGGTACGGGTCCTCGTCGCCCTCGGTGCCGTGCTCGCCCCGGTGGTCGCGGCCGGAATCGGCCCCCACCGGCTGGAGAACGGCCGGTTCGTGTTCGCGCACGGCGGCGCCGCCTTCACGCTCATGCTGGTCGGCGCGCTGCTGCTGCCGGTGGCCGCGCTGGTGCTGGCCAAGGTCGACGACCGTTCCGGCGTACCGCTGCGGCAGGACCTGGTCGACGCGCTGCGTGGGGACGATCCGCTGACCGCGCCCGCGGAGTCCGGCTTCTTCATCGCTCTGGAGGGCGGTGACGGCGCCGGGAAGTCCACCCAGGCCGAGGCGCTGGCCGACTGGATCAGGTCCAAGGGGCACGAGGTCGTGGTGACCCGCGAGCCGGGCGCGACACCGGTCGGCAAGCGGCTGCGGTCCATCCTGCTGGACGTCTCGTCGGCCGGTCTGTCGCACCGCGCGGAGGCCCTGCTGTACGCGGCCGACCGTGCGGAGCACGTCGACACGGTGGTACGGCCGGCGCTGGAGCGCGGCGCCGTCGTGATCTCCGACCGGTACATCGACTCGTCGGTGGCCTACCAGGGCGCGGGCCGTGACCTGTCGCCCACGGAGATCGCCCGCATCAACCGCTGGGCGACGAACGGCCTCGTGCCCCATCTGACGGTCCTGCTGGACGTGTCGCCCGACGTGGCCCGGGAGCGGTTCACCGAGGCGCCGGACCGTCTGGAGTCGGAGCCGGCGGAGTTCCACGCGCGCGTGCGCTCCGGTTTCCTCACCCTGGCCGCCGCCGACCCCGGCCGCTACCTGGTGGTGGACGCGGGTCAGGAGCCCGAGGCCGTCACGACCGTCGTACGGCATCACCTCGACCAGATGCTGCCGCTGTCCGAGGCCGAGGTGAAGGCCCAGGAAGAGGCGCGGCGGCAGGCCGAGGAGGAGGCTCGCCGCAGAGCGGAGGAGGAGGCCCGGCGCAAGGCCGAGGAGGAACGCCTGGAGCGTGAGCGCCAGGAGCAGCTCGCCCGGCTGCGTGCCGAGGAGGAGGAGCGCAAGCGACGCGAGCTGGAGGAGGCACAGCGCCGAGAGGCCGAACGCCAGGCCGAGGAGGCCCGGCAGCGGGCCGAGGAGGCGCGTCGACGCGCCGAGGAGGAGCGTGCCCGGCTGCTCGCGGAGGAGCAGGCCCGGGCGGAGGCCGAGGCCCGTCGCAAGGCCGAGGAGGAACGTCTGCGCCGGCAGGCCGAGGAGGAGACCCGGCTGCGGGCGGAGGCCGAGGCGCGCCGCCTGGAGAAGCAGCAGAAGGCCGAGGAGGCCCTGCTGCGGGCGGAGGAGGCCCGGCGGGCGGCCGAGCAGGCGGCTGCCGCCGCGCAGGCCGGTCCGCGCCGGTCGGCGCCTCCCGCCGCCGCTGCCGCCTCGCCGGAGGCACTGACCGTGCCGACGCCGGTGGTGACACCGGCGGACGCCGCCGGCGATCCGGCGAGCACGCCAGGTGGTCCGGCGGACGAGACGGCGGTCCTGCCGCCGGTCCGGGACGACGCGCGGGACGTCCCCCCGGGTGGGGGTTCGGCCGCGGGCTCGGACGCCCGCCAGGAGGTAGGGGGCGCACCCGACTCCGAGGTGACGGCCGAGCTGCCGCAGCCGACCGTGCCGCCGGCCGGCCCGGGAGCCGAGCGAGGCTCCGGAGCGCCGGGCGCGACGGACGAGACGGCGGTTCTGCCGCAGATCGGTTCCGGAGAGGCCGGAGCCGGGGCGGCCGACGAGACCGCGGTGCTGCCCCCGGTGCGTTTCGACGACCCCGCGGACGCGCACGATGCCCGGAGCGCCCAGGGTGATCCGGACGCCCGGGACCGTCGGGAGGGAAGGGACGTCCGTGGCGGCGACATCGCCGACCGCGTGCCGCCCGGACTCTTCCGGGACGAACGGCCGGCGCCCGCCCGGCCGGACGGTTCCGACGACCGTACGCGCGAGCTGCCGCAGATCGAGGCCGAGGGCGGCGTGCCACGGCGGCCCCGGCCCGACTGGGCCGAGGAGACGCCGCTGGACGACCTGCCGACGCTGGCGGACGAGCTGCTGGGGCCGCACGAGTACCAGGAGAGCGACGAGGCCGGGCAGGAGTACGAGGAGCCCGACGACGGTCGTAGGAACGGACGGGGCCGCGGACGCGGCCGACGGGGCTGATCCGGAACCCGCGGTCGTGCCTCCCCACGGAGCCTGTGGAGGGGCCCGCGGAGAGAGCCCTCCACAGGCTTCCACGCTGTCGCCGCCTCTCCCCGGTCGGCCGCCCGCCCGCCTCGTTGTCAGTGGCTGCCCGCACAATGGATCCCGGAGCACGAACCAGGACGGAAGGGCGGCGTGACCCATGAGCGTGTGGGACGACCTCGTCGGGCAGGAGCGGGTCAGCGAGCAGCTGGCCGCCGCTGCCCGGGACGCCGACGCCCTGGTCACGGCGGCCTCCGGTGACGCTCCGCCGCCGGAGGCGTCGAAGATGACGCACGCGTGGCTGTTCACCGGGCCGCCCGGAGCCGGGATCGCCCAGACGGCGCGGGCCTTCGCCGCCGCGTTGCAGTGCGTGAGCCCCGATCGCGCGCTCGGCGGCGCCCCCGGCTGTGGCTTCTGCGACGGCTGTCACACGGCGCTGGTCGGCACCCACGCCGACGTCAGCACGGTGGCCGCCGTCGGCGCCGAGATCCTGGTCAGGGACATGCGGGACACCGTCCGCAAGTCGTTCACCTCCCCGGCGAACGGCCGCTGGCAGGTGATCCTCGTCGAGGACGCGGAGCGGCTGAACGAGAAGTCCGCCAACGCCGTCCTCAAGGCCGTCGAGGAGCCGGCCCCGCGCACGGTGTGGTTGTTGTGCGCACCCTCGATCGAGGACGTCCTGCCCACCATCCGTTCCCGCTGCCGCCACCTGAACCTGCGCACGCCGTCGGTGGCCGCCGTCACCGACATGCTCGTGCGCCGGGAGGGCGTGGAACCCGACGTCGCGGCCGCCGCCGCCCGCGCCACGCAGGGCCACGTGGACCGGGCCCGCCGCCTGGCCACCGACCCGGCCGCGCGCGAGCGCCGCGCCGCCGTCCTGAGGCTCCCGCTCCGCCTCGACGATGTCGGCGGCTGTCTCAAGGCCGCCCAGGAGCTGGTCGACGCCGCGGCGGACGATGCGAAGGCGCTCGCCGAGGACATGGACACCAAGGAGACCGAGGAGCTGAAGGCGGCGCTGGGCGCGGCCCAGGGCGGCCGGATGCCGCGCGGCACGGCGGGCGTGGTGAAGGAGCTGGAGGAGAAGCAGAAGCGCCGTCGCACGCGTACGCAGCGCGACAGCCTCGACCTCGCCCTGACCGATCTCACCGCGCTGTACCGGGACGTCCTCGCCCTCCAGGTGGGCTCCCGCGTCGCGATCGCCAACGCGGACGTGGAGGACGTCCTCGAGCGCCTCACGCGCGGCAGCTCCCCGGAGTCGACCTTGCGCCGCATAGAGGCGATCGCCGCCTGCCGCGAGGCCCTCGACCGCAACGTAGCCCCGTTGCTGGCCGTGGAGGCGATGACGATGTCCCTGAGAGCCGGCTGACGGGACGGGCCGACGGGGTCCCACCGATGGGTCCGGCCGAGCAGACCGGCTGACAGGTCGGCTGACAGGGCCGGCCGACGGGGTCCCACCGATGGGTCCGGCCGAGCAGACCGGCTGACAGGTCGGCTGACAGGGCCGGCCGACGGATACAGCCGATGGTCCGCCGGTGGGCGGTCGCGTCGGCCACCCGAGCAGGCGGCCGCCGGCGGCATTCGAACCGAGACGCGACGGTCACGAAGCGCAGTGAGGGAGTCGCAGAGAGTTACCCTCGCATGATGCACATCAGGCGCGTCCTCCGTCCGACCGGCCAGGTTCCCCGGGCCCTCCGCGGCTTGCGTGGTTCCCGGAGCCGCCGAGGTTCCCAGGATCCCCAGGCCCCCCGGCCGCACGTCGCCGTTCGCGCGGCGCGCCTGGCCCGCCTGGCCCGCTCGGCCCGCACAGTGCGTGCGGGCGGTGCCTTCCTCGCGGCCGTCGCCCTGCTCGTCTCCGCCTGCTCCTCCGCGAGCACAGAGCGCCGGTCCGCGACGTCGGTGCACACGGTCCTGGCCGCGCTGCCGCGCTCCACACCCTCCGCCCTCGCGCCGTACTACGGGCAGAAGCTCACCTGGCGCGACTGCGGGGTCCCCGGCTTCCAGTGCGCCACGCTGAAGGCGCCACTCGACTACGCCAACCCGTCCGCGGGCGACATCCGCCTGGCCGTGGCCCGCACGAAGGCCACCGGACCGGGCAGTCGCCTGGGCTCGCTGCTGCTCAACCCGGGTGGCCCGGGCGGTTCGGCCATCGACTACCTCCAGCAGTTCGCCGGCGTCGGCTACCCGGCGGAGATCCGTGCCCGCTACGACCTGGTCGCCATGGACCCGCGCGGGGTCGCCCGCAGCGAGCCCGTGAAGTGCCTCGACAACCAGAGCATGGACGCCTTCACCAGGGCCGACGTCACCCCCGACGACCGGGTCGAGACCGACACGCTCGTCGACGAGTACCGGAGGTTCGCGAAGGGTTGCGACGCGCACGCCTCCCAGCTGCTGCGGCACGTCTCCACCGAGGAGGCGGCCCGCGACATGGACGTGCTCCGGGAGGTCCTCGGCGACCGGAAGCTGAACTTCGTGGGGGCGTCGTACGGGACGTTCCTCGGCGCGACGTACGCCGGACTGTTCCCGGGACGTGTGGGCCGACTCGTCCTGGACGGCGCGCTGGACCCGTCCCTGTCCTCGCGCCGGCTGAGTCTGGACCAGACGGCGGGCTTCGAGACGGCCTTCCAGTCGTTCGCGAAGGACTGCGTGCAGCGGAGCGACTGCCCGCTCGGCGGGCCGGGCACCTCCACGGCCAAGGCCGGCGAGAACCTCGCGGCCTTCTTCCACAAGCTGGACGCACACCCCATCCCCACCGGCGACCCGGACGGCCGCCGCCTCGCCGAGGCGCTCGGTACGACCGGGGTCATCGCGGCGATGTACGACCAGGGTGCCTGGCCGCAGCTGCGCGCGGCACTGACGGCAGCGATGAAGAAGAACGACGGCGCGGGCCTGCTGGCCCTCTCCGACATCTACTACGAGCGCGACACCCGCGGCCAGTACAGCAACCTGATGTTCGCCAACGCCGCCGTGAACTGCCTGGACCTGCCCCCGGCCTTCTCCGGCCCGGCCGAAGTGGAGGAGGCCCTGCCCGACTTCCGCAAGACGTCCCCGGTCTTCGGTGAGGGCCTGGCCTGGGCGTCGCTGAACTGCGCGTACTGGCCGGTGAAGCCCACGGGCGAGCCGCACCGCATCGAGGCGAAGCGCGCGGCCCCCATCGTGGTCGTCGGCACCACACGCGACCCGGCCACCCCCTACCGCTGGGCGCAGTCCCTGGCCGCCCAGCTCTCCTCGGCCCGCCTGCTCACCTTCGTCGCCGACGGCCACACCGCCTACGGTCGAGGCAGCCGATGCATCGACTCCGCCATCGACGCCTACCTCCTCCACGGCACCCCGCCGGCGCAGGGAAAGCGCTGCTCATAACCCCCAGGTCCGCCCGACACCCACCCCGCTCCCCGCCCCGGAAGACCCTCACCGGGGCGGGTACGAAGCACTCCCGGAAACTGTGTAGACTTACCGACGTTGCCGATCGCACCATGGTGCTGGCAGCACGCCGCTTTAGCTCAGATGGCCAGAGCAACGCACTCGTAATGCGTAGGTCTCGGGTTCGAATCCCGAAAGCGGCTCCACTGAAACCCCAGGTCGGATTGGTTCCGAGCTGGGGTTTTCTCGTTCAGCGGACGCGACGTGCGCCGGGCTTCGCCCGGGCGCCTTCCCCACCGCCCCGCCGCTGTTCGGGGACGTTCGGATCCGCTCGGCAGCGTGCCGGTCGGCTGCCGCTCAGAGGTCGCGGCGGCCCGGGCGCGCGTGATCCCGGACGCCCTGTGCGTCCGGCGGTGCCCGCGCTCAGGCTTTCGGCAGCAGGCGTATCGGGGCGCCGGCCAGGTATGCCTCGATGGCCTCGACCGCCTGGCCGTAGTAGCGCTCGTAGTTCGCGCGGGAGACGTAGCCCAGGTGCGGGGTGGCCAGCAGGCGCGGGGCGGTGCGCATGGGATGGCCGGCGGGCAGCGGTTCGGTGTCGAAGACGTCGACGCCCGCGCCGGCGATACGGCCCTCGTGGAGGGCGGTGAGCAGGGCGTCCTGGTCGACGATCGCGGCGCGGGAGGTGTTGACCAGGTATGCCGTCGGCTTCATGAGGGCCAGTTCGGGGGCGCCGAGCAGGCCGCGGGTGCGGTCACTCAGAGCCAGGTGCACCGAGACGAAGTCCGAGGTCGACAGGAGGACCTCCTTGGTGGGGGCAAGGGTCACGCCCACCTCGTCCGCGCGTTCCTTCGTCAGGTTCTGGCTCCACGCCGTGACCTCCATGCCGAAGGCGAGGCCGACCCGGGCGACCCGGCTGCCGATCTTGCCCAGTCCCAGCAGGCCGAGGCGGCGGCCGTGCAGGTCGGCGCCCACGGTGGACTGCCAGGGGCCGCCGGAGCGCAGGGCGTCGTTCTCCTGCACGATGCCGCGGGCGAGGCCCAGCAGCAGGGCCCAGGTGAGTTCCACCGGCGGGATCGAGGAGCTTTCGGTGCCGCACACGGTCACGCCCTTGGCGTGCGCGGCGGCGTAGTCGATCACCGAGTTGCGCATGCCGGAGGCGACCAGCAGTTTCAGCCGTGGGAGCCGGTCCAGGAGCGAGGCGGGGAAACGGACCCGTTCGCGCAGGGTCACCACGATGTCGGCGTCCGCGAGCGCCGCGGCCAGCGCGTCCTCGGTGGCGAAGTGTTCGGCGTACCGGACCACTTCCACCCGGTCCACCAGCGGCGACCAGTCGGCGGCGGTGGTCGCGGCGTCCTGGAAGTCGTCGAGCACGGCACAGCGCAGTCGCATCTCTGTTCTCTCCTTCGGATCGCCCGGCGATTGTCTCTCTTCGCGCCCGAGGAGACCGACCTGGCCCTGGCCTGGCGTGCGGCCGACGCTGGACAGAGGATCCCCTGCGCTCCCGAGCTGCTGGGGCGTTCGAAGACCTCGCCGGCCCGGCACGCGATCGTGGCCGGCGGGGGAGCGGCGGCCCCTACGTCGGGGTGCCGTGTGGCGGTTTCACCCGGCTCGGGCGGCCATCGAGCGATTGGCGGCTGGTCATCTCGCGGCCGGGGCGTCCGACACCGGGCGTCTGACCGGACGCGGGCGGGGCCCCGGTCGTTCACCTGCGCCGACCGGGGCCCCTCGCGTCCACGGACCAGGTCGACGGCGACACTCCCCCGAGTTGCGCATCCCCTGCGCGCGCCGGTCGGGCCCCGATCCGATGAAATGATCACATCAGGTCCGGCCAACAGATCGCTAACATGAGGCCGGTTGTTCTCCTGACGGAGAGAAGCGGCCGAGGCCGCTCGGAGAGGCAGACGGACGGTGTGATGCGCGGCGAGCTGCGGTTCGGGTTGCTGGGGCCGCCGGTCCTGTACGAGCCCGCGCCCGGCGAGTACACCGTTCGGCCCATCGGCAGCCCCAAGGTCCGCGCCCTGCTCGCCGCGCTGCTGCTGGAGGCCGGGAGGGTCGTCTCCGTCGAGTCGCTGAAGGAGGCACTGTGGGGTGCGGCGCCGCCGGCCTCCGCGCAGGCCTCGCTGCACAACCATGTGGCCCGGCTGCGCCGGCTGCTCGACGATCCCGAGCGGCTGCGCGCCGTACCGCCCGGCTATCTGCTGCGGGTGGGGCGGGGAGAGCTGGACCTCCATCTCTTCGAGGCGCTGGTCGCGCAGGCACGCGCGGCGCACACGGGCGGGCAGTGGACGCGGACGGCGCGCGTCTGCGTGGAGGCCCTCGTGCTGTGGCGGGGTGCGCCGCTCAGCGGCCTGCCCGTCGGCCTGGGCGGGTACGCCCTGGCGCAGCGCCTGGAGCAGGCGCGACTGCTGCTCCTGGAGTGGCGCTACGACGCCGGGCTGGGCCTCGGCGGCACCCGGCTCTCGGGACTGGTACCGGAACTGGCGGCGCTGGCCGCCGAGCACCCGCTGCGCGAGGCGTACCACCGCCAGCTCATGCTCGCCCTGCACCGCACCGGCCGACAGGCGGAGGCGCTGGCCGTCCACCGTGATCTGCGCGCCCGGCTGATCGAGGAACTCGGCGTCGAGCCGGGGCCCGCCGTGCGGGAGGCCCACCTCGAAGTGCTCAGGGGCGCCGGTGTCGAGCACCGCGACCCCGCCGAAGGCACCGACGAGCCGGCATCGCCGCCCCGGGACGCCCCGCAGCCGCCGCGGCCCGCGCAACTCCCGCCCCCGCCCGCCCACTTCACCGGACGGGACGATGTCCTGCCCGCCGTGCGCGGAGCGCTGGCCGCGGACCACGGCGAGGGCGGCGGCAGTCCGCTCGTCGTCCTCAGCGGCATGGCCGGTGTCGGCAAGAGCGCGCTCGCGCTGCATGTGGCCCATGGCCTGGTGAAACGTTTCCCCGATGGGCAGCTCTACGTCAACCTGCACGGCGCCACGCCCGGCATGACCCCGCTCGCCCCGAAGCAGGCCCTGCGCTCCCTCCTCCTCGACCTGGGGGCCGAACCGCGCCACGTGCCCGAACACCCCGATGCGGCCGCCGCGTTGCTCCGCTCCCTGCTCGCGCCGACCCGCACACTGCTGGTGCTGGACGACGCGGCGAGCGCCGCTCAGATACGGCCGCTGCTGCCGGCCGGCCCCGGCTGTGCGGTGATCGTGACCAGCCGCTCCCCGCTGACCGCCCTCGACGGCGCGCGCCGCTTCCCGCTCCCGCCGCTTTCCGCGCCCGACAGCGCGGCACTGTTGCGGGCGGTCTCCGGACGTGACGACCGGGACGGCCTGGACGCGGGGCACCCGCTCGTCGAGCTCACCGGCCGCCTCCCGCTCGCCCTGCGTGTCGCCGCCGCCCGGCTGGCCGCCCGGCGCGCCCTCACCCCGGACGCCCTGGCCCGGCAACTGGCCGCGACCGACGGACGGTTGCACCACCTGGAGTACGACGACCTGAGCGTGCGCCGCTCCCTGGCCGTCGCTCACGACGCGCTGGCCGCCTCCGAACGCGAGGCCGACCGCGACGCGTCCCTCGCCCTGCGCCGCATCGGCGCCGTCGATCTGCCCGCCTACGGCGCGCCCCTGCTCGCCGCGCTCACGGGCACCGACGAGCACCGCGCCGAGGCCGCCCTGGACCGCCTCGTCGACGTCGCTCTCCTGGAGGAGACGGCACTCGGCCGCTACGTCCCGCACGACCTGGTCCGCGACTTCGCCCGCGAACTGGCGGCACCCGAAGGGGCTGCCGCGGTATACCCGTCCGCCGGGGGAGACGGAAGCCCTCTGACCGGCGCGGGCGCGGGCCGGGCCACCGGCGCGGACCAGGAAGCCGGTGCGGATCGGGCTGCCCGTGCGGGTGCGCCCGCGGGAGGGGACGAGCACGCCGGGCCGGCTGCCCGTGCGGGCTCCGGCACGCGGGCCGTCGCGGGCGGCGAGTTCGGCGCGGGGGCGGTGGTGGATGTCGTGGAAGTCGCCCTGCGCTGGTACGCGGCCGTGGCCGAGCGGGTGCTCGCCGCGGTCGTCGAGCCCGGTCATGAACGGGAGGACCGCCGCCGGAGGACCATGTCCGAACCGTTCGAGCACACCGCGGGAATCCGCGTCGTCCCATGCTTCCGGTCCGCCGAGGAGGCCACCGAATGGGGGCGCGGGGAACTGGCGAACGTCGTCGCGCTGGCCGAGCGCTACGGCGCCACCGACTCCGGCGGAGCGCGGCGGGACGCGTACCTCTCCCGCCTGCTGCGCCTCCTCTTTCCCTACGTCCAGCGCAGCGGACGCGTCGCCGAGATGGAGGTGCTCGGACGGGCCGCGCTCACCGTGGCGCGCCGGCTGGGGGACGCGGCGGCCGAGGCGTACGCGCTGAGCGATCTGGCCGGGCTGCACTTCCTGACCGGCCGGCACAGCGACTCCCTCGCCCTGAACGACGACGCGCTCGCGATCTGGCGGCGGCTCGGCATCGCCTCACGCGTCCGGCGCGGCCTCAACAACCGCGGGCTGCTCCTCGAAGGGCTCGGCCGGTACGCCGAGTCCGAGCAGGCGCTGCGGCAGAGCCTGGGGTACTCGCGGCAGCTCGACGACCCCTACGGGGAGGCCGTCACCCACAGCCACCTCGGCAACCTCTACGAGCACACCGATCCGCGCGCCGCCATCGAGCAGCACCGGCGTTCGCTCGCCATCGGCGACGAGATCGGCGCCGTCATCGTCCGGCACACCGCGCACTGCAACATGGGCTACGCCCACCTCACCCTCGGTGAACCGGCCGCCGCCGCCCGGCACTTCGAGGAGAGCCTGCGCATCCTCGGCGGGCACGGCGACTGGCACGGCGAGTCCCAGACCCGGCTGGGACTGGTCCGCGCCCTCCGTCGGCTGGGCCACATCGAACGCGCCCACCGCGAGTGCGCCGAGTTGCTGTGCCGCGCCGATGCCCGCGCCGACCGCTACACGGGCGGTCTCGCCCGCCATCAGCACGGGCTCCTGCTGCGGGAGCAGGGCCGTACCGAGGAGGCGTGCGAGCAGTGGCGCACCGCGCTCGCGGCCCTGGACGGCACGGACGAGAAGGCGGTGACGGGCGAGCTGCGGCGGCTGCTCGCCGACCTGCCACCCGGCGCGCGCTGACCTGCCACCGGGCGCGCGCTGACCTGCCACCGGGCGCGCGTTGACCTGCCACGGGCGCGCGTTGACCTGCCACCGGGCACGCGTTGACCGGCTGCAGGGCACGCGCTGACCCGCTCCAGGGGCGCACGGCGGCCCGGCGGCGCCGGAACATCACCCCGTCCGGAGCGGTGGAACATCACCTGGTCCGGCGCCCCGCGGTCGTCACTTGGCGTCCGCGTAGCACTCGACCACCGCGGTCGTGAACGGGAACCGCACCGGGGTCTCACCGAAGGTGAGGCGTCCCGCCAGCTCCGCCGCCTCCCGGATGGCCTCGACCACTGTGCCGGCCTCGTCCCGCGGGCAGTGCACGATCACCTCGTCGTGCTGGAAGAAGACCAGCTCGGCAGCCATGTCCCGGCAGGTGCGGCGCAGTGCGGCGAGCAGCAGCAGGGCCCAGTCGGCGGCGCTGCCCTGCACCACGAAGTTGCGCGCGAAGCGGCCGCGAGCACGGGAGCTGCCCGAGGCGTACCCGGGCAGCCAGCCCTGGTCGGCGGACCGTCCGGCGAGCCCTTCGGCGGGCCGCTCGGTCGGGTCCTCCTGAGGAAGGCCCGCCTCCCCCGTCGCGTCCTCGGCCGGCCCGGCCGCCGGCGGGCATGTGCGCCCCAGCCAGGTCCGCACCAGCCGGCCCTCCTCACCGGCCCGCGCGGCCTCGTCGACGTAGGCCACCGCGCGGGGGAAGCGTCGTCTGAGGGCGGCGAGGTTCTTCAGGCCGTCGCCGGAGGTCTGGCCGTAGACCGCGCCGAGCACGGCGAGCTTGGCCTGGGCGCGGTCGCCGGAGAAGGCGCGGTCGGACACCGACTGGTACAGGTCGCTCTCCCGGCCGGCCACCTCCATCAGCCCGGGGTCGCGGGAGATGGCTGCCAGCACGCGTGGCTCCATCTGGTCGGCGTCGGCGACGACCAGTCGCCAGCCGGGATCGGCGACCACCGCCCGCCGGATCACCTTGGGTATCTGCAACGCGCCGCCGCCGTTGGTCACCCAGCGCCCGGTGACCGTCCCGCCCGCGAGGAACTCGGGCCGGAACCGCCCGTCCCGCACCCAGTCCTGAAGCCAGGACCAGCCGTGCGCGACCCAGATCCGGTACAGCTTCTTGTACTCCAGCAGGGGCTTCACGGCCGGGTGGTCGACGGACTCGATCTCCCACCGGCGGGTGGAGCCGACCTTGATCCCGGCCCGGGCGAACGCCTTGACGACGTCGGCGGGCAGGTCGGGGCGGACCCGGTGGCCGAAGGCAGCGGACACCTCGTCGGCGAGCTCGGCCAGGCGACGCGGCTCCCCGCCGCCCGCGTACCGCTCGCCGAGCAGCTCGTGCAGCACGCCGCGGTGCACGTCGGCGCTCCAGGGCAGGCCCGCCCGGTTCATCTCGGCCGCCACCAGCATGCCCGCCGACTCGGCGGCGGTCAGCAGACGCATGCGGTCCGGGTGCGCGGTCCGCTGGTGCCGCCGCTGCTGCTCGGCGTAGACCGCGAGCAGGTCCGTCAGCGGCAGACGTACGACCTGCGGCTCGAAGAGCGAGGACTGCGCGCCGGGCGTGGCGGACCGCTGAGGGGGGTCGGGCGGCACCGGGCCGCCGCGCAGCCGGGCCAGGGCGGCGGCCGCCGAACGGGGCTCGCCGTGGCGCCCCTCGTGGCCGAGGAGAAGCGTCTCGGCGTCCTCGATGTCGTAGCACCGCTCCACGCGCACGCCGGCGGCGAGGAGACGCGGATAGACCTCGGCGGTGGACCGCCACACCCACCGCGTGACCTCCGGCTTGCTCCGGACGGCCTCGGCGAGGTCCGTCTCCCCGCGCACCGGCCCGGCGGGCAGCCCGTCCGGGCCGAGGGGGGCGAGCTCGACGCCACCGTCCTCGGCCGGAGCCAGAGCCCACCGGTCGGTCATGTCCGCCAGTGTGGCAGGCGGCACTGACAACGACCCTTTGACCTGCGGTTTCAGTCCTGAAGCCGGTCCAGTTCTTCCTTCTGCTTCATCAGCTCCTCGAGCGCCTTCGCGATGTGCCGCTCGGCCGTGGCCTTGTCGATGCCGAGGCCGTTGAGGACGCCGTGGCCGTTCTCGTGCTCCAGCAGGGCCAGCAGGATGTGCTCGGTGCCGATGTAGTTGTGTCCGAGACGGAGGGCCTCGCGGAAGGTGAGTTCCAGGACCTTCTTGGCGTCGGAGCCGTAGGGGACGAGCTCGGGCGCGTCGTCGGCGGCGGGCGGGAGGGCGGCGGTGGCGGCCGCCTCGACGGCGTCGAGCGAGACTCCCTGTGCGGTGATCACCTTCGCGGCCAGGGCCTCCGGCTCGGCGAGCAGGCCGAGGACGAGGTGCGCGGGCAGGCCTTCGGCGCTGTGGGCGGCCTGGGCCCTGCTGTGCGCGGAGACCACCACGTTCCGGGCGCGCACGGTGTAGCGGCTGAAGCCCGCACTCGGGTCGAGGTCGGTCGACTCCTTGGGCACGAAGCGCTTCTGGGCCGCCTGCCGGGTGACGCCCATGCTCTTGCCGATGTCGGTCCAGGACGCCCCGGAGCGTCGCGCCTGGTCCACGAAGTGGCCGATCAGGTGGTCGGCCACGTCGCCCAGGTGGTCAGCCGCGATGACCGCGTCCTGGAGCTGGTCGAGCGGTGCGGTGTGGGCCTTCTTGATGGCCGCGATGAGGTCGTCGAGACGGATCGTCGCCGGAGTGGGGTTCGTCATATGTCAACCGTAGGTTGACACCCATGAGGTGTCAACCGCGAGTTGACGATCAAGGGAGACCTCCTACTTGGGCGCCGTCGCGAGCCGCGCAGCCAGTCCCGCGAACACGGTCCCGCTGAAGATGTCCAGCCCTCGCGCCACCCGCCGGCTGCCCCGCAGCAGTGCGGAGAGCCTCCCGGAGAGCAGGCCGACCGAGCCGTCCACCAGGACGCCCATGACCGTGATCGTGGCACCCAGGAGCAGGAACTGCTCGCGCACATGGCCCAGTTCGGGGCTCACGAACTGCGGCAGGAAGGAGGCGTTGAAGAGGATCACCTTCGGATTGAGCAGATTGGTGACGGCCCCCCGCCAGAAGGCCCGCCGTCGTCCCGAGCCACTCGGCCCGCCCGCCTCGACCGGATCGCCGTGGCTCCGGAACGCCTTGACCGCGAGGTACAGCAGATAGGCGGCGCCCGCCCAGCGCAGGGCGTGGTACAGCGTGGGCAGGGCCGTGAACAGGGCCGAGAGGCCGAGTGCGGCGGCCACCGTGTGCACGGACATCGCGCAGGCCACACCCAGCGCGGCCAGCATCCCGGTCACGGGGCCGCCGCGGCCGCCCATCGCGACGATGAACATCATGTCGGGGCCCGGTGTGACGCAGAGGACGAAGGCGGCGACGAGGAACGCCGCGTAGAGAGATGTGTCGACCATGCCTGCCATGCTCGGGGCCGCCGACGCCGGGGGCGAGCGAATTCCGGGGGACGGGGCGGGTCCGTACGGCGCGACCGGGCGCACCCGCGGGTCCGTCACCGTGCCTCGGCCGTGCCCACTGTCCACAGGGTGTGGACGGACCCGCGCGCCCTCATGACACGATCGTCGGGTGAGCACGTCCAGCACCGTCGAGCGCGCCTTCACGGCCGCCCTCTACTCCGTCACCGCGAACAACGGCCGCGACGACGCCCTCGACACGGGCGCCTCCCTGCTCGCGGCGGACCCCGCCGCGGATGCCGAACTGGACCGGCGCGGCGAGGAGTTCGTCGCGACCGCCTGGCGGCGCGGCTGGCAGCCCGCCGACGTCGTACGGATCGTGCGCCGGGAACTCGACGAGGTCCACGTGCGGCTCGTGGCGGCGCTGATCCGCGCGCAGTCCGCCGGCGACCGCCCGCGCGGCGGGCGCTGGGCCGCCCAGCTGGACGAACTGACGCGCGCGGAACCGCCCCGCGCCGACCGCTTCTCGTACGCCACCGCCGTGCTGGAGCTGTACCGCCTGCTGTTGCGGCTGCCCCCGCTGGAGAGCCTGGACGCCTCCGCGAACCCCGCACCCGCCGCCGGACGCGGCGACGGCGAGTCGCGCATGCTGGGCCGGATCCGCGCACTGCTCGCCAAGGCGGAGGCGACCGGCTACCCGGAGGAGGCCGAGGCGCTGAGCGCGAAGGCGCAGGAGCTGATGGCCCGGCACAGCGTCGACGAGGCGCTGCTCGCCGCCCGCGCCCCGTTCCCCGCCGTCCCCGGCGCCTGCCGGATCGGTGTGGAGCCGCCGTACGAGCAGACCAAGGCCGTGCTGCTGGACGCCGTCGCCACCGCGAACCACTGCCGCGCCGTGTGGAACGAGGCCCTCGGCTTCTCCACCGTCGTCGGCTTCGAGGGCGACCTGGAGGCGGTCGAGCTGCTCTACACCTCGCTCCTGGTCCAGGCCACGACCGCGATGAGCAGGGCGGAGGCGGCTCAGCGAGCGGGCGGACGCAAGCGGACCAAGACCTTCCGGCAGTCGTTCCTCGCCGCCTACGCCCACCGCATCGGCACCCGGCTCGAGGCCGCCGCCAGGACCCAGGTGAGCGAGGACCTCCTCCCCGTCCTGGCGACCCGGGACGTCGCGGTCACCGACCGCCTGGAGCGCATGTTCCCGGAGACGACCACCACCCGTCTGCGCGGGGTGAGCGACGCGGTGGGCTGGACGGAGGGCGCCCGGGCGGCGGACCGGGCGCGGGTGGAACCGCGCCGTCCGCTGAGCTGAGCGCTCTCCCGGGTGGCCGGCCCTCCGGGCCACCCGGGGACGGCTCAGTCCCCGGCCTGCTGGAAGGCCGTCACCGATGCGTCCGGGTCGCTCGCGGCCTGCTTGCCCTGTACGGGGCCGTACGACCAAGCGAAGCTCCGGGGCTCGGCCGCCGCGCCGGGCAGGCCGATCTTCAGCGAGGTCGCCGCCAGGCTCTTGCCGTCGCCCTCCTTGCCCCGGACGTAGGTCAGGGTGAAGGCCGCCGTGTCGCCCTCGGCCAGGGTCAGTTTCCGCGGGGCGCCCGTCCTGTCCTGCGCCACGGCCGTGGAGGTGCTCCCCGCGGACAGGGTGACGTCCGGGAAGCCGTTCAGGGTGCAGCGGGCGCCCTGGTTGGTGAGCGTGACCGGTACGTTGCCGGTGTCCCCGGCGGCGGGCGCGGCGTTGGCGGGGCCGACCTGCAGGCCGACCTGGCCGATGCGGCAGATGGACGAGTCGGTGTTCTTGCTCCCGGTGTCGCTGCCGCTGCCGTCACTGCCGCCGCCGCTGTCGCAGGCGGTGAGCAGGAGGGCCGCGGCGAGGGCCGTGACGGTGAGGGGAATGGCGCGCATGAGTGGGTTCCTCGGGTCGTGACGATGCTCAGGGATCATCACGTACGAGCGGGCGGCACGGTTGCCCGTCCCGACACCGGCCCTGCACGTACGTCAGGAGCCGAGGCTCGCCGTGGGGAATCCCGACGGTAGCGTCGCGCCCTCGGACCGCGTGTACGTCTCCTTGCCGAGACCACCCTCCCAGGTCACCTGGAGCGTGGTCTTGTTGACGGAGTCCACCGTGCCCGTCGTCCGCGCCCTGCAGTCGCTCAGGTGGATCACGTTCTCGCCGGACTCCTCGCTCGCGGTTCCGGTACACGTGGTCCGGTCGGTGGAGAACAGCGCCACCTCGTCACCGGTGACCATCAGGACCACCGCCTTGCCGTCGGTGGTGGCGAGCCAGTTCCCGGTCAGTCCCTCGCCCTCGGCCGTGGAACCGCCGCTGGCGCCGCCCGTGCCGTTCGTCCCGCCGCTGTCGTCGTCGGTCGCGGACGCGGACGCACCGGGGGGCGCGGAGGCCCCGTGTCCGGTTCCGGACTCCGAGCCGGATCCCGACCCGCTGTCGCAAGCGGCCAGCGCCAGCGTGCCGAGCAGTCCGGCGGCTGCCATCCGCACCGCCCTGGCCGTTGTGTTCACCGTGGTCACCGCAAGCCCCCAACCTGGAACCGGCCGGCCGCGCCAGGCCGTACCACGGCAGCAAGTTAGCAGCAGTCACCGCGGCCGGCGGCGAGATCTTCCGCCGTCCACCAACTCTCACGGGAACAGTGGAACAGGAAGGGCGCGGTCTGCGTCCTTTCCTGTGCACGAGCGATTCGATTCGGACGAACTCGCGCGGACGGCGGTGCCGGAGATCGCGCACGGGGGCCTGCCGGCGCATGTCCTGGTCGTTCCGGGGCAGGCGCTGAAACAGGTTCGGTAAAGCGGTCGTCAAAGCTGTAACCGCTGAGACACTCCGCGTGCACGTGCATCTGCTCATGCAAGTGCACATGAACAAGGTTATGATCCGGGTCAGTTGACCGATGCATCAATGGCCACACCAGCCAGTGCACCACCGGGGAGCGACCTGTGGACCACGACGTTGAGGGCGTGTACGAGGAGTACGGCGTGTACAACGGCATGGCGGCCACGCTGCTGCGCGATGTGGCCTGGCAGAAGAGCCGGCACAGCAATTCGCAGGGCTCCTGCGTGGAGTTCGCGCGGCTGCCGGGCGGAGACGTGGCCGTGCGCAACTCACGGTTTCCCGACGGCCCGGCGCTCGTCTACACGCGCGCGGAGATCGAGGCGATGCTCCTGGGCGTCAAGGACGGCGAGTTCGACCATCTGACCGCAGGGTGATTCCACGGTCACGACCGGTCACCGACGCGACCAATTTGATCGGTGACGGTCGGTCGGCACCGTGTAACGCGCGTAGAACTTCAGCGTCGGAAAACGCGGCGGTTCGTCAGCCGCCGGGTCGGAGCAGGAACAGCGCCCAGACGACCTTGCCGCCCAGCGCGCCGGCCAGTGGGTGCCAGCCCCAGCTGTCGCTGAAGGAGTCGACGAGGAACAGGCCGCGGCCCGATTCGGCGGAGAAGTCGTCCGTGTCGCGCGCCACCGGACTGTCCTGACTGGGGTCGCGTACGGCGCACACCAGCCGCTCGGTCCAACGCATCAGATGCAGCCGCACCGGCGAACCCTGCCCGGACGCCCCCTGCTGGCACCCGAGCGCGGCCGAGGCGGCCGGCAGCGCGTGCCGCAGGGCATTGGTGACCAGTTCGGAGGCCACCAGGCAGACGTCGTCGAAGCGGTCGCCCAGGTCCCACTGGTCGAGTGTCGTCCGGGTGAAGCGTCTGGCCTCGCGCACGGCCTCGTAGCGGGCCGGAAGGGCACAGGAGGCGGCGTCGGACACGGCCGCGGGGTCCAGCGGCGGAAGGCCCTGCCGTAACGGCTCGAGCATGGTCGATCCATTCGTCCCCATGCGAGGCACTCCCGGGAAATCGCGGTCGTTGCGATGCTGTGGTCGTGGCGATGCAGCGGTGGCGCGGGGACCATGGTTTCGGATGCGTACAGCAGATGCAAGGGCAGATGCACGTGCACGGGGCCGAATTGGACCCTCCCGTACCGCTTACTGGCCATTTTTTCCGCCATCCTGTCGTCCGCCGCACCCCTCCTTGTTGCCTCCGGCCGCACGTTTTCTTTGATCCGTTTCCGTTTCCGTAATCGTACGAGTACTGCTCGGAGTGATTTAGTGGCAGACTGCGGCCCCTGAAGACGGTTGGGGAGGCTGGCGAACGTGAGCGCGGGAGAGCCCGGATCGGTGGTGCGGCGCATGCTGCTCGGCTCGCAACTCAGGCGGCTGCGAGAGGCACGGGGGATCACGCGTGAGGCGGCGGGGTACTCGATCCGTGCCTCGGAGTCGAAGATCAGCCGGATGGAGTTGGGCCGGGTGAGCTTCAAAACGCGTGACGTGGAAGACCTGTTGACCCTGTACGGCATCACGGACGAGGCGGAGCGCACCTCGCTCCTGTCGCTCGCCAGGGAAGCCAACGTGGCGGGCTGGTGGCACAGTTACACCGACGTCCTGCCCAGCTGGTTCCCCACCTATGTGGGCCTGGAGGGCGCGGCGTCGGTCATCCGCGTCTACGAGGTGCAGTTCGTGCACGGCCTGCTGCAGACCGAGGCGTACGCCCGCGCGGTGGTCCGGCGCGGCATGCAGGGCGCGAGCGAGGCCGATGTGGAGCGGCGGGTGGCGCTGCGCCTGGAGCGGCAGAAGCACCTCGTCTCCGAGAACTCCCCGGAGCTGCACATCGTCCTGGACGAGGCGGCACTGCGCCGCCCGTACGGCGACCGCGAGGTGATGCGCGGCCAGTTGCAGCACCTCATCGACCTCTCCGAGCGGCCCAACGTACGGCTCCAGGTCATGCGGTTCAGCCTGGGCGGGCACGCCGGCGAGTCGGGCGCCTTCACCATTCTCAGTTTCCCCGAGTCCGACCTGTCGGACGTCGTCTACATGGAGCAGCTGACCAGCGCCCTCTACCTGGACAAACCCGAGGACGTCGCCCAGTACGAGAAGGCGCTGAAGGAACTCCAGCAGGACAGTCCGGGACCGGACGAAAGCCGCGACCTGCTCCGCGGTCTGCTTCAGCTCTCCTAGGACCCGGGCAACTCGCCTCGTTCGCACGTACGATGACGTCGCATCAGTGAGCCGCGCCCGGGATTCGAGGGATCACATGTCGTCCTACTTCACCGACCTGGCCCAGCAGTACATCGACGGCGAGTGGCGCCGGGGCACCGGCTCCTGGGACATCATCGACTTCAACCCGTACGACGACGAGAAGCTGGCCTCGATCACCATCGCCACGACCGACGAGGTGGACCAGGCCTACAGGAGCGCCGCTCGCGCCCAGAAGGAGTGGGCCGCGACCAACCCCTACGCCCGCCGCGCCGTCCTGGAGAAGGCGCTGCGACTGGTCGAGGAGCGCGAGCGGGAGATCACCGAGGTGATCGTCGCCGAGCTGGGCGGCACCCACCTCAAGGCCGGCTTCGAGCTCCACCTGGTCAAGGAGTTCCTGCGCGAGTCGATCCGGCTGGCGCTGCGCCCGGAGGGGCAGATCCTTCCGTCGCCGGCCGACGGCAAGGAGAACCGGGTCTACCGGGTCCCGGTCGGGGTCGTGGGCGTGATCAGCCCGTTCAACTTCCCCTTCCTGCTGTCGGTCAAGTCGGTCGCGCCTGCCATCGCGCTCGGCAACGCCGTGGTGCTCAAGCCGCACCAGGACACCCCGATCGCCGGCGGCACCCTGGTCGCGAAGATCTTCGAGGACGCGGGACTGCCGGGCGGCGTGCTCAACGTCGTCGTCACGGACATAGCGGAGATAGGGGACGCCTTCCTGGAGCACCCGGTGCCCAGGGTGATCTCCTTCACCGGCTCCGACGCGATCGGCCGGCACGTCGCCACCGTCTGCGCCGCGCACTTCAAGCGCTCGGTCCTCGAACTGGGCGGCAACAGCGCCCTCGTGGTCCTGGACGACGCCGACCTCGACTACGCGGTCGACGCGGCCGTCTTCAGCAGGTACGTCCACCAGGGCCAGGTCTGCATGGCGGCGAACCGCGTCCTGGTGGACCACTCGGTCGCCGAGGAGTTCACGCGGAAGTTCGTCGCCAAGGTGACGTCGCTGAAGGTCGGCGACCCGCGCGACCCGCGGACCGTCATCGGCCCGCTCATCAACTCCAACCAGGCGAACGACGTGTCGGCCGTCGTCGAGCAGGCGCTCGCCGAGGGCGCCACGGCCCTGGTGCGCGGCACCACCTCCGGGAACCTGGTCTCGCCCTCCGTCCTCACGGACGTGCCCGCCGACTCCGCCCTGCTCCGCCAGGAGGTCTTCGGGCCGGTCGCCTTCCTCATCCCCTTCGACGGCGAGGAGGAGGCGGTCCGCATCGTCAACGACACCCCGTACGGGCTCAGCGGCGCCGTGCACACGGCGGACGTCGAGCGGGGCGTCGCCTTCGCCCGGCGGATCGACACCGGCATGTTCCACGTGAACGACGGCACCGTCCACGACGAGCCGCCGGTGCCCTTCGGCGGCGAGAAGCACTCCGGCATCGGCCGCCTGAACGGCGAGACGACGGTGGACGCCTTCACCACGGTGAAGTGGATCTCGGTGCAGCACGGACGGAGCGGGTTCCCGTTCTGAGCCCCACCCGTCAGCCGCTGCCGCACTCCTCGGAGGTGCCACAAGTGTCGTCGTGACCGGGTGGGCGGAGGCGGGCGCCGCGGCTCTGCGCGATGCGCCGTGCGTCCGTCAGCGCCTCGCTCATCCGGGCGAGCAGGAAGCGCAGCTGTGCCGGAGTGGCGCGACGGTCCGCGAGCATGTCGGCCGCGTGGTCGAGGAGATCGCCGGCCATGCCGAGCTGCACGCTTTCGATGGTGTCGGCGACCCGGGAGAGGTAGCCGGTTCCGTCGGTCACGAGGTAGCAGGGCTTGCCGTCCGGGTTCGACCACGGCAGCAGCCGCGCCTCACTGATTCCGTCGTTCACGCGGCCGCCTCCACTCCGCGGGTCGCACGCGGCCCGAGGTCGATCCCGTGAACGGCAAGCAGGAGGGTACGCCTCCGGGCCGACCGGTGCCGCGCTTCCCGACGCCGCTCGTGCGCCACGAAGTAGGGGCGGACCAGGGAATGGTCCTCGCCGCGCAGGGAGCGCTCGTCGCTGCGGCGTGCGATGGGACTGCGCAGGAACGCGGAGACGGGCGGTCGGTCTTCTCGCGCCCGCACAGCGGGGCCGGTGCGTCGTCGGCGTCCTGTTCCGGGCAGGAAGAACCGAAGCAGCGGCTCGAAGAGGCAGCGGGCGATACGGTGACTCATGTCGTCAACTTCCTTGTCACGCTTGGCGGCCACGCCCCCGGACCGGTCGTGCGGTCGCGGGGGTCTCGCTCTCTGTGGCGATCTCCTCACAGGGTGGAACCGGCCGGGCTAGGCTCGCCAGGGGGAAGCGTGTGACAGAGCATGTGTCACGAAGGAGTCGAACGAGTGAGCACCATCTACGGCGACTGGCTCAAGGAACAGCGCGCCGCGGCGGGCCTGACGCAGCAGCAGTTGGCCGACATGGCGGTGATGTCACGTTCGCACATCGCGCACATCGAGGCGGGGCGCCGGGTGCCGTCGAAGGAGGACGCGCGGCGGCTGGACAGGGTCCTGAACACGGGGAACGTGCTGAGCAGCTTTCTGCCGCAGGAGGATGTGGCGGTCGCCGACTACTTCGAGGCGGCGCGGTTGCTCGAACAGCAGGCCGTGATGATCCGCGAGTTCGCCTTGTCCTTCGTGCCGGGCATCCTCCAGACGGAAAGGTACGCGCGTGCGGTTCTGAACACGTCGTTCCCTCCTGTGAGTGACGAGGAATGTGACAGGCTCGTTGTCACACGCCTTCAGCGCGCGAAGATCCTTGAGGATCCGGTCACACCCGTAGTCTGGGCGCTGCTGGACGAGGCGGTGCTGCGGCGAGTTGTGGGCGGGCGCGCGGTCATGGCCGAGCAGATCATGCATATTGCCCATCTGGCCGGGACAGGACGAATCCGTGTCCACATCCTGCCCTTCGACCTCGGGTTCCACCCGCTGATGGAGAGCATGCTCGCGCTGATGTGGTTCGAGGATCAGCCGCCAGTGGCATACAGCGAAGGTTCCCGGATGGGAAAGCTGCACGATTCCCCGGCCGTGGTTCAGGAACTGCAAGGGCGCTACGCTCTGGCGCTGAGCGACGCCCTGCCGCTCAAGGAGTCTCTGGCCCTGCTCAGGGCCACCGCGAAGGACTACGGATACGATGACCGACCGAACGATCTCTGACGCTGCGATATCGGATGGCTGGCGGAAGTCCTCCTACAGCAACAGCGAGGGCGGCAGTTGCCTCGAAGTCCACGACGGCCACCCCGCCGGCGTCCCCGTACGCGACTCCAAGAACCCGCACGGCCCCGCACTGATCGTCCCCGCCTCCGCCTGGTCCTCGTTCGTCACGGCGCTCAAGGGCGGAACCTTTCGCTCCTGACTCAGGCCGCCTCCTACGCCTCCACCTCGGTCTGCTTCAGCATGAGAGGGCCGTCCTCGGCCGGTCGCCCTGAGGTACATGGGGCCGCCCCAGGGCAATAACCTGAGCAGCATGTCCGCGATCCGTCTCCTCGTGCTCGGCGCGGTGCGCCAGCATGGGCGCGCCCACGGTTACCAGGTGCGCAACGACCTGGAGTACTGGGGCGCCCACGAGTGGTCCAACGCCAAGCCGGGTTCGATCTACCACGCCCTGAAGCAGATGGCGAAGCAGGGACTGCTGCACGCGCACGAGATCGCGCCGTCCACGGCGGGCGGCCCGCCGAGGGTCGAGTACGAGATCACGGAGAAGGGCGCCCAGGAGTACTTCGCACTGCTGCGCGAGTACCTCACCGCCTACGACCAGAAGCCCGACGTGCTCACCGCCGCGCTCGGCTTCATGGTCGACCTGGAACGGGAGGAGGTCCTCGAACTCCTCCAGGAGCGGGTGCGCGGCATCGAGGAGTGGCGCAGGTCGGTCACCGAGTACTACACGCCCGAGGGCGGTCCCGGCCAGCTCGGGCACATCGGCGAGATCATGAACTACTGGGTGGACTCCGCCGACTCCGGCGCCCAGTGGACCCGCGGTCTCATCGACCGCATCCGTGGCGGCGCCTACACCTTCGCCGGCGAGGGCGAGCCGTTCGTCGGCGTCCTCGCGGAGGGGCAGGAGAACCCGTACGCGACCGCGACGCCGCATCCGGAAGACGACCGCTGAGCCACCGACGCCGTGTCCACCGCCACGGAGGATGCGGTCACCGCACCGCCGTCCCGTCCGGGCGAAGCCGCATCTGCGGGCGGCCGGCGCACCATCCGGAGGGGGCCGGGGAGAAACGGACTTGCACCTCACGTCACGTGAGGGCCGACCGTGGAGTGCGTACCGAGAAGGGAGCGGAAGTGAGCTACACCGTGGGACAGGTCGCCGGTTTCGCCGGAGTGACGGTGCGCACCCTGCACCACTACGACGACATCGGCCTGCTCGTCCCGGGCGAGCGCAGCCACGCGGGCCACCGGCGCTACAACGACGCCGACCTCGACCGGCTGCAGCAGATCCTGTTCTACCGGGAGCTCGGCTTCCCGCTGGAGGAGGTCGCGGCGCTTCTCGACGACCAGGCCGGCGGAAGAACGGACGTGCGCGCGCACCTGCGCCGCCAGCACGAACTGCTGACCGCCCGGATCGAGAAGCTGCAGAAGATGGCCGCGGCCGTGGAGCACGCCATGGAGGCACGCAAGATGGGGATCGATCTCACACCCGAGGAGAGGTTCGAGGTCTTCGGCGACAAGGACCCCGAGCAGTACGCCGAGGAGGCCGAGCAGCGCTGGGGGAACACGGAGGCGTACGCGGAGTCGCAGCGCCGCGCCGCCACCTACACCAAGGAGGACTGGAAGCGCATCAAGGCCGAGGTCGACGAATGGCAGGAGCGGTACGACGCCCTGGTGGCCGATGGCGGAGAGCCGTCCGGCGAGGCGGCCATGGACCTGGCCGAGGAGCACCGGCAGCACATCAGCAGGTGGTACTTCGAGGTGCCGTACGAGATGCACCGGTGTTTCGCGGAGATGTACGTCTCCGACGAGCGCTTCAAGGCGTACTACGACTCCATGCGGCCCGGCCTCGCCGAGCACCTGCGCGAGGCGATCCTCGCCAACGCCGCCCGCCGGACCGCCACCGGCTGACCGGTCCCGGGCGGGTGGGAGCGACCGGCGGCGTACCCCTTCGGCCCCCGTGGAACCCGAGCCGTTCACCATCCGTTGATAGCTTTGTGCGGCAGAACCACGGAGGCCGAACCGCCGCCGTCCGTCCTCACCCCCTCAGGAGCCCGGAACCGTGACGACGCTTGCCCTCGGCCCGAGCTGGCTCGATCCGAACTACCTGCTCGACACCTACGGCATCTGGGGTCTGCTCCTCGTCGTCTTCGCCGAGTCGGGCCTGCTCATCGGCTTCTTTCTGCCGGGTGACTCCCTGCTGTTCACCTGCGGCCTGCTGATCACGTCGCACCAGCTGGACTTCCCCCTGTGGGCGGCGATCGTGCTGATCTGTCTCGCGGCGGTCCTCGGCGACCAGGCCGGCTTCATGTTCGGCAGGAAGGTCGGCCCCTCGCTCTTCAGCCGCCCGGACTCCCGCCTGTTCAAACAGGAGAACGTCACCAAGGCGCACGAGTTCTTCGAGAAGTACGGCCCGAAGTCCCTGGTCCTGGCCCGCTTCGTGCCCGTCGTGCGCACGTTCACGCCGATCATCGCGGGCGTCTGCGGCATGCGGTACCGCTCGTTCCTGGTCTTCAACGTCATCGGCGGCGTGCTGTGGGGGGCGGGCGTCACCCTGCTCGGCTCCTGGCTGGGCAACATCGACTTCGTCAAGGACAACATCGAGGCGATTCTCATCCTGATCGTCCTGCTGTCGGTGGTCCCGATCGCCATCGAGTTCCTGCGGGCCCGCTCCAAGGCGAAGCGCGAGCCGGAGGATCCGGCACGGCAGCTGCCGTACGAGGGCCGGCAGCCGCACGAGCGGCAGGCGTACCAGCAGCAGCCGTACCAGGCCCAGCCGGTCATGGACGACGCCACGACCCGGCTGCGCCGCATCGAGCCGCCCTACGGGGACGCCCCGTATCCGGACGCGCCCTACCAGGACACGCCGTACCAGGACGCGCCCTACCAGGAGTCGCCGTACCCGTACGGCGACCAGGGCCGGCCGCAGGAGCAGCAGTACGGCGGCGGTCACGACCAGCAGTACTACGGGGGGCAGTACCCGCAGCAGCCCTACGGCGAGCAGCCGCGCGGCGACCACGGCGAGGCCCGGACGCCGCGGTACCCGGACAACGGCGGCTACTACGCCCCGTAGCCAGGTGTCCGTCGGCAGCCAGGCCCTCGGCGGGCCGGCGGCGCCAGCCTGTCAGAAACCCCTCGTGCGCTTGGCCGCCCGGCGGCCGGCCGCGCTGCCGGCGCCCGGCAGCCTGAGGAACAGGCGGGAGATCTCCGACCCCAGGTTCACCCCGATCGCGATGGCCATGGCGAGCGACACCGCTTTGGCCAGCGACACGAGTCCCTTGTCGACGTTGTTCTGCGCGATCGCCAGCAGGCCGAAGTACGTCGCCGACCCCGGCAGCAGCGGACCGATCGCGGCGGTCGTGTACGGCAGCGCGGAGGCGAACCGGTAGCGGGACAGCAGCTGCCCGAAGAGGCCCACCAGGCCCGCCGCGGCCGCCGTGGACGCCACGGGGGAGATGTCCGCGACGTAGTGCATCGCACCGTAGACCACCCAGGCGACGCCCCCGTTCAGCGTCACCAGCAGCACAGTGGACCGTTCCTGCTGGAGCAGCACGGCGAAGGTCAGCGACAGCAGCATCGACGCGAAGATCTGCGCCACCGGCTGGTCGTTGACGCCCAGCGCGGCGTCGGGGTTGAGCTGGGCGCCCAGTTTCACGCCGAAGTACAGCACCACCAGCACGCCGGTGACGATGCCGACGAAGAAGTACATGACCTCCAGCAGGCGCGCCGAGGCGGTGATGTAGAAGCCGGTCAGGCCGTCCTGCACGCCCGCGACCAGCGCCCGCCCCGGCAGCAGCGCGAACAGCCCACCGGTGATGACCGCGGACGCCTTCACGTCGACATGCGCCACCGTGAGCGCGACGCCCAGCGCGGCCGGTGGCATCGCGGCCACCGTGAACTGGTAGAACTCCGGCAGTCCGCGCCCCGCGCACAGCCAGGCCAGCCGGTCGCCGAGCATCGCGCCGAACGCGGCGGCGACGAACACGATCAGATCGCCGCCGACGAGCACGGAGGCCGCGCCCGCGAGCAGTCCGGCGGCGCAGGTCAGCGCCCAGCCGGGGTAGGGGTGGCGGTTGCGGCGGATCTCCGCCAGCCGCCGGTAGGCCTCCTCCAGGGAGACATGGGTCTCCGGGTCGCTCAGGTCGTCGACGAGCTGGAAGACGGCCGCGAGACGTGTGTAGTCGGTGCCCCGGCGCCGTACGGTCCGTGACGCCGAGACGGGGTCGTCCACCAGGGACGGCTGGTAGGAGATGGACAGCAGGGTGAAGGTGACCGTCGGTTCGCAGCGGTCCAGACCGTAGGAGCGGCAGACCGCGAACATCGCCGTCTCCACGTCCTCGGCACCCTCACCGCCCGCGAGCAGCAACTCGCCGATGCGCAGGGTCAGGTCGAGGACGCGCGGGACGGCGGGGCCCTCCTCCTCCGTCTTCGGGACCGCTTCCAGCGCCGGGCGTTCGGTCACCGGCATGCGCAGCATCGTGCGCATCCGGTCCTGCCAGGGAAGGTCCTTGGTGAGGCTGACCGCCGGGACGCCGCCCGGCGGGGTGAAGGCGGCGGGCGCCTGCCGGGCGCTGTAGGTGCTCGGCGGGCTGAACGCGGAGCCCTCGGCCTCCGTGACCGTGTGCTCGGGCACCGTGAGGCCGTCGGGGAGGGCGAACTCCGAGGTGGTCTCCGACTCGTTGCCGGCCCTGGGCAGGGCCAGCCCCTCGGGAACGGCGAACTCCGACGTCGTGGACGACTCGCTGTCCGTGCCCGGGGCCGCCGGGGACACCGGCGCTACGGGAGTCACTTGGGGCACCCGCATCACCTGCGTCGCCTGTGTCACAGACGAATCCGCAGGAGCCTCGAACGCGCTCCGCGCCTCGTCCGACTGCGGCTTGCGGTCCTCCGCATCCGTCACTGGGCAACGCTCCCTGAACGACACCTTCCGTCAGCCTCAGTATGCGGGGACACCCCCGCGCACGCGCCAAAGGGCCGCGTCACCCCAGAGGGATGGACGCGGCCCGCGGGCGTGGTGCAGCGCGTACGGTCAGTGACCGCCGTGCTCCTGGAAACGCTTGATGGACCGCTCGATCTCCGTCTCGGCGTCGGCGCGGCCGACCCAGTCGGCGCCCTCGACCGACTTGCCCGGCTCCAGGTCCTTGTAGACCTCGAAGAAGTGCTGGATCTCCAGGCGGTCGAACTCCGACACGTGGTGGATGTCCCGCAGGTGCTCCACACGCGGGTCGGAGGCCGGGACGCACAGCAGTTTGTCGTCGCCGCCGGCCTCGTCCGTCATCCGGAACATGCCGATGGCGCGGCACTTGATGAGGCAGCCGGGAAACGTCGGCTCGTCCAGGATGACCAGCGCGTCCAGCGGGTCGCCGTCCTCGCCGAGGGTGTTCTCGACGAAGCCGTAGTCGGCCGGGTAGCTGGTCGAAGTGAAGAGTCGACGGTCCAGGCGGATACGACCGGTCTCGTGGTCCACCTCGTACTTGTTCCGCGAACCCTTCGGGATCTCGATCGTGACGTCGAACTCCACCGGTGGCTCCTCCATGATCAACACATAGTTCTGGTGGTTAAGTGTCCCTCACGCACGTGTGTGATCGCGAAAGGGGCTGGTGGTCGTGCCGGAGCTGAGGGGCTGGCGGGCCGCGAGACCGCGTCTGACGGGCCTGGCGCGGGCCGCGAAGCCGCGTCTGGCACGGCTGGCGCGGGCCGTACGACCAGGTCTGGTCCAGGCCGCGCGGTCCGTGGGACCGCGGGTCGCACGGCTCACGGCGACCACCCGGCCACGGCCCGCCGGACCGGCGACCTGGCGGTACACCGCGGGCGCCGCCACCGCCGGGCTGGCACTGGCCGCCGGCGTGGTGACCGCCGCCGGTCCCTGGGACTCCACCGGCCAGCGTACGGCGGAGCGGGACCGGGCAGCCTCCCTGGAGCGCGCGGGTGGCACAGATCACGGTCGTGCTTCCGATACGTCCGCTACGTCCGGCACTGCGGTCGACGGACCGAGACCCGCGCCCAGCGCCGAACCCGTGCTGGTCGGCCTCGGCAGTGGCGGCAGCCTGGTGAAGTCGGCGGCCGGCGGACCGGCCCTCGCCACCGTCCTCGACCCCCTGCTGCGCGACCCCGCTCTCGGTGCCCGGCACTCCGCCGTGGTCGTCGACGTCGCCACCGGCCGGCGGCTCTACGGCCGGGACGCCGGTGAAGCGCTCACCCCGGCCTCGACCACCAAGATCGCCACCGCGGTCGCCGCCCTGTCCGCCCTCGGCCCCGACCACCGCCTCACCACCCGCGTGGCCCTGGAGCCCACCGCCGGGAACCTGGTCCTGATCGGCGGCGGCGACCCCACCCTCACCGCCCGTGAGGACGCGCACGGCTGGGCGAGCCTGCGCTCCCTCGCCGCCACGACGGCGGCCGCCCTGAAGAAGCGCGGGCTCGACAAGGTCACGCTGTCGTACGACACCTCCCTGTTCGCCGGCTCAGCCCTGCACCCCATCGGTGTGAACGAGAACCTGGCGCCGGTCACCGCCCTGATGGCCGACGAGGCCCGCACCGACGACTCCACCAGCGGCCCGGCGCCGCGCGAGGCCGACCCGGCGGCCGCGGCCGCCCGCGCCTTCGGCGGCTTCCTGAAGGACCGCGGCATCCGCACCACCGACCCGCGTCCCGCCAGGGCGACCGGCCGCGCGCAGACCCTCGCGTCCGTCTCCTCGCCCCCGCTGTCCGACGTGGTCGAACGCATGCTCACCAACAGCGACAACGACATCGCCGAGGCGCTGGCCCGCCAGACGGGCGTCGCCGGCGGCGGGCGCCCGGACTTCGCCGGCGGCGCCCGGGCCGTCGCCACCCGGTTGAAGACACTCGGCCTGCCCCTGGCCGGGGCGGAGTTCCACGACGGCAGCGGCCTGAACCGTGACGACAAACTCACCGCGGACCTGCTGACCGCGCTGCTGCGCGAGGCCGCCGACCCCGCCCACCCCGAGCTCCGCCCCGTCCTCACCGGCCTCCCCGTGGCCGCCTTCACGGGCACCCTGGCCGAGCGCTACACGTCCGGCGGTGCGGGCGGGGTCGTACGCGCCAAGACGGGCACCCTGACCGGCGTGAACACCCTGGCGGGCACGGCCGTCGACCAGGACGGCCACCTGCTGGCCTTCGCCTTCATGGCGGAGGGCACGACGGACCCCACGGCCGCCCAGTCGACGCTCGACAGGACGGCGACGGCACTCTCGGCCTGCGGCTGCGGCTAGCCGGTGCCGCGGGCCGTCGTCCCCCGTCCGCCGTGCCTGGTCGGGGCCACCGCCGGGGCAATTCGGACCGCACCCGCCCGCACAGCCTGCCCCGAGCGGCACCGCTCACGTACCGTTGACGCATGACGAGCATCGGTGGTGCCGCAAGTCCCGGGATGGTCGACTGGAATCTCGCGGTGGCGACCGCGACCCGCCTGGTCAGGCCGGGCCCCGAGGTGAGCCGCGACGAGGCCCGCGCCGTCGTCGCGGAACTGCGCCGGCACGCCAGAGCCTCGGAGGAACACGTCCGGGGCTTCACTCGTCTGGGTACGGAAGCCACCCACGACACGCCCGTGCTCGTGGTCGACCGCCCCGGCTGGGTCCGGGCGAACGTCGCCGGCTTCCGCGAGCTGCTCAAACCGCTGCTGGACAAGATGCAGGCGCGCCGCGGCAGCGGCCCCGGGAACGTGGTCCTCGGCGCGGTGGGCGGCAAGGTCACCGGCGTCGAACTCGGCATGCTGCTGTCCTTCCTCGCCTCCCGCGTGCTCGGCCAGTACGAGACGTTCGCCCCGGCGACCCGCGAGCTGCCCGCGGGCGCGAACGGCGGCGGACGGCTGCTGCTCGTCGCCCCGAACATCGTCCACGTCGAGCGCGAACTCGACGTGGACCCCCACGACTTCCGCCTCTGGGTGTGTCTGCACGAGGAGACCCACCGCACGCAGTTCACCGCGGTGCCCTGGCTGCGCGACCACCTCGAGGGTGAAATCCAGTCGTTCTTGTCGGAGACCGACGTCGACCCGATGGCGTTCCTGGAACGCGTCCGCGAGGCCGCCCAGTCGCTGGTCGGCGGGCGCCCGGAGGGCGAGGAGGACGACGGCGGCCGCTCCCTCGTCGAGCTGGTGCAGACCCCCGCCCAGCGCGAGATCCTCGGGCGGCTCACCGCCGTGATGTCCCTGCTGGAGGGCCACGCCGACTTCGTGATGGACGGGGTCGGGCCGGAGGTCGTGCCGAGCGTCGGGGAGATCCGCGAGAAGTTCCAGCAGCGCCGCGCCAAGGGCGCCTCACGGTTGGACACGGCCCTGCGCAAACTGCTGGGCCTGGACGCCAAGCTGCGGCAGTACCGGGAGGGCGAGCGGTTCGTCCGCGCGGTCGTCGAACAGGTCGGCATGGACGGCTTCAACCGCGTGTGGACCTCCCCGAACACCCTCCCCACCAAGGCGGAGATCGCCAAACCGGCGGAGTGGGTCGCACGGGTGCACCGCAGGGCCGAGCCGTGAACCGGTGTGGGGGTGTGGTGAACCGAATCCGGCCGACGGCAGGCGAACGCCCCTCCAATCACCCGTCCGAGGGACCGTAGGCGATGGGTAGGCGTGCAATGCTCGGGGAACGGCCCGTTTCTGTCACCATCGACACACTCTGAGTGACCGACTCGGGCTCACCCCCCGAAAACTTCCGTGAAGGGAACCGGACATGGGTCCCCATCCTGCGGTCGCGGCGATACGCCTGGCGGTACGCCGCGTCCTGAACGACATCCTCGACGAGCAGAGCGCGCCGCACGCCGAACTGCCCCGTCCCGAACTGCAGACCGCCCACGCGCAGACGCCGCACGCCGCCCAGTTGCCGTACGCCCCGCATGCGCCGCGCGCCCCGCACTCGCCGTACGGCGACCACGCGCAGGAGACCGCCCCCGCGCCGGGCCCGCGCGCCGCCCCGTTCTCCGGGCAGCCCCCGCTCAGCGTGCCGACACCGAGCCGCGGCCGGCGCATCGCCCGCACTCCCCGCGGCTCGCAGGCGGCCCACGAGCACCCGACGCCGCTGGTCCTCGTGGCCTGCTCCGGCGGGGCCGACTCCATGGCGCTCGCCTCCGCCCTCGCCTTCGAGGCCCCCAAGCTCGGCGTCCGGGCCGGCGGCATCACCGTCGACCACGGTCTCCAGCCCGGCTCCGACCTGCGCGCCGACGAGGTCGCCCAGCGGCTGCGCGAACTCGGGCTGGACCCGGTCGAGGCCGTCGCCGTCGCCGTGGGCCGCGACGGCGGCCCGGAGGCCGCGGCCCGCGACGCCCGCTACGCCGCCCTCGACGCCGCCGCCGACCGCCACGGCGCCGCCGCGATCCTGCTCGGCCACACCCGCGACGACCAGGCCGAGACGGTGCTGCTCGGTCTCGCCCGCGGCTCCGGCATCCGCTCCCTGTCGGGCATGGCCGCGGTCTCGGGGGCCGGCGGCCGCTACCGGCGCCCGTTCCTGCACATCGACCGGCAGACCGCCCGCAAGGCCTGCATGGCCCAGTCCCTGCCCGTCTGGGACGACCCGCACAACACCGACCCCGCCTACACCCGTTCCCGGCTGCGCCACGAGGGCCTGCCCGCCCTGGAGAAGGCGCTCGGCAAGGGCGTCGTCGAGGCTCTCGCCCGCACCGCCCAGCTCTCCCGCGACGACGCCGACGCCCTGGACGCCTGGGCCGGTCAGGCCGCGGCCGCCGCCCGCGACGACGCCGGCTGTCTGGAGTGCGCCAAACTGCACGCGCTGCCCCCCGCCGTACGCCGCCGCGTGCTGCGCCGCGCCGCCATCGACGCCGGCGCCCCGGCCGGTTCCCTGTTCGCCCGCCACATCGAGGAAGTGGACCGGCTGATCACCGGCTGGCGCGGTCAGGGCGCCATCAACCTCCCCGGCAAAGTCGTCGCTCGCCGGCAGGGTGGCAGACTGGTGATTCGGCAAGGCTGAATCCTTCCCACCCCGGGAAGGCGCCGGCCTCCCCCTTCGGGGAGGGTCGGAGCAGCCGGTGGGACGACCGACCGAAAGTGATGCGGGTGGACGCGAAAGACATGGGTGCCGACCTTCAGCAGGTACTCATCACCAAGGAAGAGATCGACGCCAAGCTGGCCGAGCTGGCCTCGAAGATCGACGCGGAGTACGCGGACAAGGACCTGCTGATCGTCGGCGTCCTCAAGGGCGCGGTCATGGTCATGGCCGACCTGGCCCGGGCCCTGTCCACCCCCGTCACCATGGACTGGATGGCCGTGTCCTCCTACGGCGCGGGCACCCAGTCCTCCGGCGTGGTGCGGATCCTCAAGGACCTCGACACCGACATCAAGGGCAGGCACGTCCTGATCGTCGAGGACATCATCGACTCCGGCCTGACCCTGTCCTGGCTGATCAACAACCTCGGCTCCCGCGAGCCCGCGTCCCTGAAAGTGTGCACCCTGCTGCGCAAGCCGGACGCCGCCAAGGTCGCCATCGACGTGGAGTGGGTCGGCTTCGACATCCCCAACGAGTTCGTCGTCGGCTACGGCCTGGACTACGCCGAGAAGTACCGCAACCTGCCGTTCGTCGGTACGCTCGCCCCCCACGTCTACGGCGGCTGACGCCCTCCGCCGCGGAGCCGTCCGGTGATCGGGAACCCCGGCGGCACTGTGGGCGTTGGAGCATGCAGACGGGTACGCCGGCTCTCCCGCGCGGCTACGAGCCGCGATGCTGGGGTACCGTCAGAAGAACTGTCTTATCAAACTCACTGTGGCAGGAGGGACGGGGCGGCACCGCTCCGTATGGATGGACGTGAAGCGATACTTCCGTGGGCCGGTCATGTGGATCGTGCTGGCCGTCCTTGCCGTGGTCGTGTTGATGCAGGTCGTCGGCTCGTCCGGCGGCTACAAGACGGTGGACACAGGCCAGGTCGTAGCCGCGATCAATGACAACCGGGTCCAGCAGGCCAAGCTGACCACCGGCGACGAGCAGACCATCAAGGTCGAGCTCAAGGACGGCCAGAAGGTCGACGGCAGCTCGAAGATCCAGGCGAGCTACATCGGCGACCAGGGCGTCAACATCGCCAACACGCTGCAGGACAAGTACCAGCACAAGCAGATCCCGGACGGCTACACGGTCTCGCCGTCCAAGCAGAACCCGTTCGTCGGCGTGCTGCTCTCGCTGCTGCCCTTCGTCCTCATCGTGGTCGTCTTCCTGTTCCTGATGAACCAGATGCAGGGCGGCGGCTCCCGGGTCATGAACTTCGGCAAGTCCAAGGCCAAGCTCATCACCAAGGACACCCCCAAGACGACCTTCTCGGACGTCGCCGGCGCCGACGAGGCCGTCGAGGAGCTCCACGAGATCAAGGAGTTCCTCCAGGAGCCGGCCAAGTTCCAGGCCGTCGGGGCCAAGATCCCCAAGGGCGTTCTGCTCTACGGCCCGCCCGGCACCGGCAAGACCCTGCTGGCACGCGCGGTGGCCGGCGAGGCCGGGGTCCCCTTCTACTCGATCTCCGGTTCCGACTTCGTCGAGATGTTCGTCGGTGTCGGTGCCTCCCGAGTCCGTGACCTGTTCGAACAGGCCAAGGCGAACGCCCCGGCGATCGTCTTCGTCGACGAGATCGACGCCGTCGGCCGCCACCGCGGCGCCGGCCTCGGCGGTGGTCACGACGAGCGCGAGCAGACCCTGAACCAGCTGCTCGTCGAGATGGACGGCTTCGATGTCAAGGGCGGTGTGATCCTCATCGCCGCCACCAACCGGCCCGACATCCTCGACCCCGCCCTGCTGCGCCCGGGCCGCTTCGACCGCCAGATCGCGGTCGACCGCCCCGACATGCAGGGCCGGCTGGAGATCCTCAAGGTCCACCAGAAGGGCAAGCCGGTCGCCCACGACGTCGACCTGGCCGCGGTCGCCCGCCGCACGCCCGGCTTCACCGGTGCCGATCTGTCCAACGTCCTGAACGAGGCCGCGCTGCTCACGGCCCGCAGCGACCAGAAGCTGATCGACAACAAGATGCTGGACGAGGCGATCGACCGCGTGGTCGCGGGCCCGCAGAAGCGGACCCGGATCATGTCGGACAAGGAGAAGAAGATCACCGCGTACCACGAGGGCGGTCACGCCCTGGTCGCGGCGGCCTCGCCGAACTCCGACCCGGTCCACAAGATCACGATCCTGTCCCGCGGCCGGGCCCTCGGTTACACGATGGTGCTCCCGGAGGAGGACAAGTACTCGACCACGCGCAACGAGATGCTCGACCAGCTGGCCTACATGCTGGGCGGCCGCGCGGCCGAGGAACTGGTCTTCCACGACCCGACCACGGGCGCCGCGAACGACATCGAGAAGGCCACCACGACGGCCCGCGCCATGGTCACGCAGTACGGCATGACCGAGCGTCTCGGCGCCATCAAGTTCGGCGGCGACAACACCGAGCCGTTCCTCGGACGTGAGATGGCCCACCAGCGCGACTACTCGGAAGAGGTCGCCGCGCTCGTGGACGAGGAAGTCAAGAAGCTCATCGAGAACGCGCACAACGAGGCCTGGGAGATCCTGGTCGAGAACCGCGACGTCCTCGACAACCTCGTCCTGGCGCTGCTGGAGAAGGAGACCCTGGGCAAGGAGGAGATCGCCGAGATCTTCGCCCCGGTCGTCAAGCGCCCGCCGCGACCCGCCTGGACCGGCTCCTCCCGCCGTACGCCGTCCACCCGTCCGCCGGTGCTCTCCCCCAAGGAGCTGGCCCTGACCAACGGGGCGAACGGCGCGACGGCGGCGATCAGCACGGTCAAGTCCACCGCCACGGACCCCACCCCGGCGCCTGAGCAGGCACCGGAGGAGCGTCCGGAGACCTGACGAAGAGCCGTGCGGGGGCCCACCGGCCCCGCACGGCCCCGGAATGCACGCCGCGCCCCCCGGGTTCTAGCCTGGGGGGCGCGGCATTCCGTATGCCCCGGCATGTCGTGATGCCCCGGCATTTCGCGTGGCCGCGGCTGAGACAGACAGGAACGAGGCTTCACATGACCGACCCCGTGACGCTGGACGGCGAGAGCACCTTCGGCGAGTTCGACGAGAAGCGCGCCGAGAACGCCGTGCGCGAGCTCCTCATCGCGGTCGGCGAGGACCCGGACCGCGAGGGTCTGCGGGACACCCCGGCGCGGGTGGCGCGGGCGTACAAGGAGATATTCGCGGGGCTGTGGCAGACGCCCGAGGACGTCCTGACGACGACGTTCGACCTGGGGCACGACGAGATGGTGCTCGTGAAGGACATCGAGGTGTACTCGACCTGCGAGCACCATCTCGTTCCGTTCCGGGGCGTCGCGCACGTCGGCTACATCCCGTCCACCAGCGGCAAGATCACGGGCCTGTCCAAGCTGGCCCGGCTCGTGGACGTCTACGCCCGCCGCCCGCAGGTGCAGGAACGGCTCACCACGCAGATCGCCGACTCGCTGATGGAGATCCTGGAGCCGCGCGGCGTGATCGTCGTCGTGGAGTGCGAGCACATGTGCATGTCCATGCGGGGCATCCGCAAGCCCGGGGCCAAGACCATCACCTCGGCGGTGCGCGGTCAACTGAGGGACGCGGCGACGCGCAACGAGGCGATGAGCCTGATCATGGCGCACTGACGGCGTACCGACCGGCAGCGCGCTGGGCCGGAGCCGTCAGGCGACCGGTTCCGCTCCCGGGTGGTCGTGGTCCTGGTCGTCGTCCTCGGGGAGTTTGCAGACGCGTTCCAGGAACAGGGCCGCCACTATCACCGCCAGGCCCGCGACGACCGAGAAGCCGGCGTAGATCGCCTGATCGCGGCGGGCGGGGATGTCCAGGAGCTCCAGGAGGAAGACGCCGGTGCCGCCGTACATGCCGGCGACGAGGGCGGCGACCAGGGCGCTGGCCTGACCGAAGACCACCGCCCGGGCGGCCATCAGCGGGTCGACGCCCTTGGCGCCGGGCCGGCGCTCGCGCTGGGCCTTCAGCCGGGCGCGCAGGGAGAGGGCCGTGGACAGCAGGACCGCGGCGATCAGGGCGAGGACGATGGGGGCGGCCAAGGGGACGCTGGGCAGTGTCCCCACCCCGTTCCACAGGCGGGCGCCTGCCCAGGACAGCACTCCGGCGACGACGAACACGCCGATCAGCACCCTGATGCGCAGCTCTTTCACGGTGTCCCTTCAGCTCCCCCGGACCCTGGGTCGGGTGTGAGCGGCTCGGCCCGGCCCGCCGACGGGTCCGTCCGTGCCGTACGTCGTCCGATCTTTCTCGACCTTAACGACTACTCGGGCAGCCGGAGTTCCAGATCCCCGCGCGGTTCCACGCCCGCACGGGTGAGAGCGGTCAGCAGGGCCGCCACCGGGCCGCGGCCGGGCAGCTGGGCCTCGGGGTCCACGTCGTGCCACGGGGCGAGGACGAAGGCGCGTTCGTGGGCGCGCGGATGAGGGAGCGTGAGACGCGGGTCGTCGGAGACGACATCGGCGTAGGCGACGATGTCGACGTCGATGGTGCGCGGACCCCAGCGTCCGTCCCGGACCCGGTGGAAGGCCTCCTCGATGGCGTGGGCGCGCTCCAGCAGGGAGGACGGCGGCAGCGTCGTCTTCAGGACCACGACCGCGTTGAAGTACGACGGCTGGGAGCCGGGCTCGACGCCCCACGGTTCCGTCTCGTAGACGGGGGAGACCGCCTTGATGCGGACGCCCGGGGTGTCCTCCAGCGCGTCGACGGCGCCCTGAAGGGTCTCCAGTCGGTTGCCGAGGTTGGACCCGAGGGAGATCACGGCCCGTTTCGGGTTCTGCAGAGTGGTGTCGGCGGCGTCGACCTTCTCGACGACGGAGGCGGGCACCGGCTGGACGGTCGGGTCGGTGGGGCCCTGGGCGAAAGATGCGCTCATACTCGGCTCCGGGTGATGGTGACGGTCACGTCGTCGAAGGGGACGGTGATCGGCGCGTCCGGCTTGTGGACGCAGACCTCGACCTCCTGGACGCCCGCGTGCTTCAGGCAGACCTGGGCGATGCGCTCGGCGAGCGTCTCGATGAGGTTCACGGGCTCGCCCTCCACCACGGCGACGACCTCCTCGGCCACGATGCCGTAGTGCACGGTCTTCGCCAGGTCGTCGTCGGCCGCGGCGCGGCGGGTGTCCACGCCCAGGACGAGGTCCACCAGGAAGGTCTGGCCCTCCTCGCGCTCCTTGGGGAACACACCGTGGTGCCCGCGAGCCTTCAGGCCGCGCAGCGCGACACGATCCACGCGAATCACTCCTGCAATCGTCGGTGACGGCCGGCTGCTGCCGCGTGCGGGCGGCACACCGGTCGCCAACGAATCTACCTGCGGACACTGACAGCGCCGGGTCGCGGGCGCGGTCCCGTGGGCCGGGCCGGGCAGGTTCCGTCCGGCGTTTCCCCTGGAGAACCCGCATGCGCACCGGCCGACTGCCGCCTCTGCCGCCGCGCCCGTGATTCCGGCCACGTCCGGCGCTCGCCGGCGTTCCTCCGTGGTGCGCCTACCCGCTCAGGCGGGTGTCTCGTCGTCCCCGGCCTCCTCGTTCTCGTCGCTCTCGGCCAGGACAGGGGAGGCGTGGTGGGACCAGAGCTTCCAGCCGAGCGGTGTGCGCCGGAACACATTGGTGGCGACGACCAACTGGCCGACCAGCGGCCCGAGCTCGCCGCCCTCGTCGGGGGCGGGGCCGCCGCTGAGGATGTTCTCGGTGCAGGTCACCAGGGCGGTGTTGGCCGTGACGGAGACGTGCACGTCGGTGAGGAAGAACTGGATGTAGTCGGTGTTCGCCATGATCAGCGCGTAGGAGCGCAGCACCTCGCCGCGGCCGGTGAGCACCGGCCAGCCGGGGTGCACGCAGGAGACCACCCCGGTGTCGGCCGGATCGTGGTACTCCTCGTCCACGCCCAGGTCGGACGGGGTGAGCCAGAGCGAGGACAGCTCCTCGAAGTCACCCTGCTCCAGTGCCTCGTAGAAGGCCGTGTTGGCGGCCTGGACCTCCTCGACGTCGGTGTGGGGGGCGCTCACCGGTGTCCTTCGGGGGAGTGGGGGGTGCTCTCGGGGGTGTGCGTGCCGTCGGTGGGGGCGTTCCGGCGGCCGCGTGCCTGCTCCACGGCGCGTGCGACCCGTACCGCGTCCGCCGTCGCGCGTACCTCGTGGACGCGCACCGCCCATGCGCCGGCGTGCGCCGCGAGCGCGGAGACGGCGGCGGTGGCGGCGTCGCGCTCGCGCGCGGGCGGAGGCGCGCCCTCCGGGCCGGCCAGCACCCGGCCGAGGAACCGCTTGCGGGAGGCGGCGACCAGCACGGGGTGGCCGAGGCCGAGCAGCCGGTCGAGGTGGGCCAGGAGCTCCAGGTCGTGCACGGCGTCCTTGGAGAAACCGAGGCCGGGGTCGATCACGATCCGGTCGGGGGCGATGCCGCCGCCCAGAACGGCCTCCACGCGCGCGTGCAGCTCGTCGACGACCTCGGTGACGACGTCCGCGTACACGCCCTTGACGCCGCTGCCCTGGAGGAAGCCGCGCCAGTGCATGACGACGAACGGGACGCCCGCGGCGGCCACCACGGGGACCATGGCCGGGTCCGCGAGACCGCCGCTGACGTCGTTGACGAGCACGGCCCCGGCCGCGAGGGCCTGCTCGGCGACGCGGGCGCGCATGGTGTCGACGGAGATCGTGACGCCCTCGGCGGCGAGGCCGCGGACGACCGGGATGACCCTCCGGAGCTCCTCGTCCTCGTCGACGCGGGTGGCGCCCGGACGGGTGGACTCGCCACCGACGTCGACCAGGTCGGCGCCCTGCGCGACCAGGTCGAGGCCGTGCTTGACGGCGATGGTCGTGTCGAACCAGCGGCCGCCGTCGGAGAAGGAGTCGGGAGTCACGTTCACGACCCCCATGACCGCACACCGGTCCCACGCCGGAAGCCCCGTCACTGTCCCGCGCCCGCTCAGGTTGCTCATATGTTCAGCGTAGGCCCAGGCTGCGCCCACCACGCCCGGGACCCGGACGCCGTCCCCACGCGCCCTCGACCAGGCACGCCGTCCACAGGCCGGGGTTGCGGAGACCGATCGGCCCGGTGCCCGAGAGGGCGCCTGAGCCGTGGGCGGGGCGCTCTCTCGGACCGGTGCGGGGTCAGGCGGCGCGGACGCCGCGTTCGGCGACCGCGTGGGGGCACGGGCGCTGTGCGGTGCGGTGGCGGCGCAGGAAGCGCGGGAGCGGCAGGGCGAGGTCGACGAAGCCCTCCGCCTGCATGGCGGCGAAGCCGATGCGGGGCAGGTCGGCGGAGGCACGGTAGACGACGAACCGCGGCTCCCAGCGCGGCCGGAACTTGGCGTTGAACTTGTACAGCGACTCGATCTGGAACCAGCGCGAGAGGAACACCAGCAGCCCGCGCCAGGCCCGCAGCACCGGACCCGCACCGATCTTCTCGCCGCGGGCCAGCGCCGAGCGGAACATCGCGAAGTTCAGCGAGATCCGGGTGATGCCGAGCTTCGGCGCGGCCTGCAGCGCCGCCACGATGAGCAGTTCGTTCATACCGGGGTCGGCCGAGCGGTCGCGGCGCATCAGGTCCAGGGAGACGCCGTCCGCGCCCCAGGGCACGAAGTGCAGGATCGCCTTCAGGTCGCCGTACGCGCCCGGCTCGTCGTCCTGCTTGTGCGCGGTCGCTATGAGGCAGTCCCCGTCGGACGGGTCGCCGATGCGGCCGAGCGCCATGGAGAAGCCCCGCTCGGTGTCGGTGCCCCGCCAGTCCTCGGCGGCCCGCCGGATCCGCTCCAGTTCGCCGTCGCCGAGGTCACCGACGCGCCGCACCCGCGTTTCGTAGCCGGCCCGTTCGATGCGCTTGACCATCTGGCGGACGTTGCGCATCGCCCGTCCGGCGAGCGAGAAATCCGCGACGTCGACCACCGCCTCGTCGCCCAGTTCCAGGGCGTCCAGGCCGGTCTCCCGGGTCCACACCTGGCCGCCGGTCTCGGAGCAGCCCATGACGGCGGGTGTCCAGGAGTGCGCCCTGGCCTCGTCCATGAACCGCTCGATGGCACCCGGCCAGGCCTCGACGTCGCCGATCGGGTCACCGCTGGCGAGCATCACACCGGAGACGACGCGGTACGTCACCGCCGCCTTGCCGCTGGGCGAGAACACCACCGCCTTGTCGCGGCGCAGCGCGAAGTGGCCGAGGGAGTCCCGGCCGCCGTGCTCGGCCAGCAGGGCGCGCAGCCTGCTCTCGTCCTCCTCGGTCAGCCGCGCGGCCGGGTGCTCGGGGCGGAACGCCAGGTAGATCGTGGTGACCGCGGTGAGCCAGCCGAGCGCGCCGAGCGAGAAGGCGACCGTCCACGAGGTGTTGCCCTGGTAGTCGACCGGGCCCTCGAAGCCGAACAGGCCGTACACGACGTGGGTGAGACGGTCCGCCACGCTCGGGTCGCCCACCATGCGGTGCGTGTGGACGCTCACGATGAGCATGCCCAGCGCCAGTGAACCCGCGCTCATGAGTACGAAGTTGGCCAGCGCCCGCCACCGGCTGCGCGGGTCCGGCAGGGCCGAGAACTCCCTGCGGTGGACCAGCAGCGGCGCCAGCAGCGCCAGTGAGATGGCCGCCCCCACCACGGAGTGCCGGTAGACGAACTCGGCCACGGCGCCCGCCGGGAGCAGCGCCACGGCGGCGCGCCAGGCCCGCCGCTTGCGCCGTTTCAGCCCGTGCGCGAGCAGCAGCAACAGCACGCCCGCGCTGAGCGACAGCGCCGCGGCGAACGGGCCGAACGATCCGGGCAGCACCTCGGCGAGGGCGTGCATCCGGCTGTGCCGGAAGCGCGGAAAGACACCCGCCGCGATGTCCAGGAGACCCACCACGGCGGCGGCCCTGCCGACGAGAACGGGGACGGTCTCGGGGCGCGGACCGCGGAATATGCGGTGCATCCGACGGGATCGACCCGGAACCTCGCCCGACATTTCCCCATCTATCCTGACAGACATCGCATCCCGTAGTTCTGCGAGAGACCTTGAATCCGGTGCCGATCGGGGCATCCGGCGACATTGCGCCCTCTAGGACGGTGTCTTGGGGAGCAAGGTTCACTCCCCTCCGGAAAACCGGGCCAAAGGCCAGGGAAAGCCCGGGGCAAGGCCTCGCCAAGGATGCGTCGGCGGTGCCCGGGGGAAGTGCAGGCAGGAAAGAGTCCATGGGTCTCACGAGCAAAAAAGTGCTGGTACTGGCGGTGGCGCTCGCCGTGCTGCTGTTCGTCGCCACGGTGTGGCTGTGGCCCCGCCTGGCGCGCCGCAACTGGCGGGCCGTCAGCGGACGCGTCGGCATCCTGCTGGCCACGCAGACGATGATCTTCGCCTGCGTCGGCCTCGGCGCCAACCAGGCTTTCGGCTTCTACGCCAGCTGGGCGGACCTGTTCGGACAGGAGACCGATCAGGGTGTCGTCGTCGACCACTCGGCCAACGGCGCCCCCGGCGGCCCGCTCCAGGTGGTCGACACCCAGGCGATGAAGGCGACCGGCGGATCGCGGCCGCAACTGACCGGGCAGATCCAGAAGGTCGACATCGTCGGTCGTACGACCCACATCGCCACCTCCGCCTTCATCTACCTGCCGCCGGAGTACTTCCAGCCGCAGTACCGCACGCGCACCTTCCCGGCGACCGTGGTCCTCACCGGATATCCGGGCATCGCCCAGTCGCTCGTCAGCAAGCTCGACTACCCGAGTACGGCCCTGGATCTGGCCAAGGACGGGCGCATGCAGCCGATGATCCTGGTGATGCTGCGGCCCACCGTGGCGCCGCCGCGCGACACCGAGTGCGTGGACATCCCCGGCGGCCCGAAGACCGAGTCGTTCTTCGCCAGGGATCTTCCCGATGCCGTCCTCGCCCACTACCGGGTCGGGAAAAAGCCGGGCAGCTGGGGCATCGCCGGTGATTCCACGGGCGGTTACTGCGCGCTGAAACTGGCCATGCATCATCCCGACGTGTACGCGGCCGGCGCGGGGCTGTCGCCGTACTACAAGGCGGCGCTCGATCCGACGACCGGCGATCTCTTCCACGGGAAGAGGAATCTGAGGAATCGAGCCGACCTGATGTGGAGCATCAAGCACCGTCCGGCTCCGAACACTTCACTGCTCGTCACGAGCAGCAGGCACGGCGAGTCCGACTACAGGGCCACGCTCAGGTTCATAGACGCCGTCAGGGCGACGAACAAGACGCGTATCGCCTCGATCATCCTGGACAGCGGCGGCCACAACTTCAACACCTGGAAGCGCGAGATCCCGGCGATGCTGCAGTGGCTCAGCGGGCGGCTGAGCGACCGCTGAAAACGATCTTGTCGAAGGGTCACGGGCTCTCGGAAGAGGGCGGTGCGCGCTCTTCCGAGAAGGCCGGGAGCGGGCCCGCGGGGAAGAACGGGAAAAGGGCCCGGTTCCGATGGCCGTCTTTTTGCGGGGCGGGCCACCACGATTCGCCTACTCGCGGTAAGTTTCTGGCCATGCCACGTGGACGTCACCGCCATTCCCCGCCCTTGCACAGGCTGCTGCCTCCTTCGGCGATCGCCGGCGTCTCCCTTGTCTGCGCCCTGGGTCCCTGGGTGTTCACGGCACCGGTGGTGCTGCGGTCCCTCGCCGCGGCCGCGGCACTGACCACGCTCACCGGTGCGGTCGTCATGCGCCGCTGGGACGCTCAGGCCGGCCGCAAGGTCGCCGACCTCACGCGCGCGCGGGCGAGCGACGAGTGGCGCTTCGAGGAACGGGTCGCCGAACTCGAGTCCGATCTGGAGGAGTCGCGCGAACTCCGCCTCCGCCTCGAGCACAAGCTGCGGGCCAAGCGCAAGGAACTGGCGGGGCTGCGCAACGAGCACGCGGCCCTGCTGCGCCGCTACGCCACCGCGGAGACCGAGCGGGCCAGTGCCCTGGAGGGCCGCCGTCTGCTGGAGCTGGAGGCCGCGCCGGACGCCCGCGCGCTGGAGGCCGCCCCCGCCGACCGGACGGGAGCCACGACCGCCGGCCAGGCCGCTGACACGGAGGCCGCTGAGGCCGCTGAGGCCTCGGAAGTCATGGAGGACACGGAGGCTGCGGAGGTTGCGGCCCACAAGCCCCTCGACGCGGCTCCGGGCGTGTTCTCCCCGGAGGGTTCCGCGTTGTTCCTGCGCGCCAGGACGGCGCTGTCGCGGTTCGCCGGGGATGACGAGCCCGCGAGGGAAGCGGTCGACGGTGCGGAGACCGGCAGGGCCGTCGGCGGCGACGCGGACGCGGCGGCGGAGGACGAACCACAGGGGCAGCCCGAGGCGGCCGACGCGCACGGGCACGCGGCCGCCACCCCGACGACCGAGGCGGGCGGGCGCGGGCCGGGCGGTTCCGCCGGGCCGGCCGAGACCGGGACGACCACGGCGGCCGAGGGGGCCGCGGCCGCTGCCGGAACGACCGCGGAGTCGACTCCCGGTGCCGCGACGACGACGGCCACGCCCGAGCCGCCCGCGCCGGGCAGGCCCGCCGGACAGCAGCCCACCGGCCACTTCACCGTGCCGACCGCCGTGGCCGTGGTGCCGTCCGCGCCCGCACGGCGCCCGGCGGTCGAAGGCGGGTTCGACTTCTTCGGCACGAAGAACGGGTCGCCGTCCACCGCCCTGGAGACCGTCCAGAACGAGGACCTGGCCGATGTCGTGGGCCAGGAGGCCCTGGCCCTGCACAAGGCCGAGTCCGAGTCGCGGTACAAGCGGGCCGACGCCGACGCCCGTGGCGTGGGTCAGGTCATCGACCTGACCGCCCACGACGAGACGGAGCAGATCGACGTCCAGCGTCTGCGCACCGCGGCCTCCTGAGACGGACGGCCTCCACCGAAGAAGCGGACACAGCAGCCGAAGGCAAGGGGCGTGGCACCTGGACCACGGCCCTTACCGCTGCGCCGTCACCTCACCCCGCGCCACCTGCATCACCGCCGTGTCACCCCTGCATCCACCGGTCCGGCCGGGCCTCGCGCCGCCCGGTCCGCGACCGTTCCGCCTGTGCCAGCAGCAGCCGGGACGCTTCTCGGGCGTCCCGCAGGCGTGCCGCGACGGTCTTGTTCGCGCCCGTGTCCACGTGCACGTCGGCGAGCCGCCAAGCCCGCTGCCAGGGCCCCTGCGTGAGCCGTACGCTCTGCACCTTGGCATGCGGGACCAGCGCGAGCCGCCGCCTCAGCAGCCCGTGCCGGGCGGCGAACACCGTGTCGGTGACGGCTATCCCGTGCCCGCGCCACCACACCGGCGTGCACCACCGGGCGCGCCGCGGGGGACGTACCAAGGAGGTGGCCTCCGGCACCGCCACTCCGGGCAGCACGCGCGCGATCACCGACTCGGCGATCCGGTGCGGAGCGACCGGCAGCAGCACGGAGTTCGACGACCCGGCCACGTCGAGCTCCACCCGCACCCAGCCGAGCCGCCGCCACAGCAGCGGCTCCACGATCCGTACGGTCTGCACCCGCCCCGGCGGCACCGTCTCGTGCGTACGGTCGAGCAGCCCCCGGTCGATGCGCAGTCCGTCGGGCGACTCGCTCACCGTCCAGCCATAGGCGCTGACGAATCGCCCGACGCTGCTCGTGACGGCCCCGCCGAACAGCGGCAGCCCGACGGCCAGCACCGTCCACAGGCTGTGGGTGCCCAGCCACACCAGCGGCGGCACGACCACCGCGGTGGCCAGCGAGCCCCAGGTCGCGCCGATCAGCAACAGCGAGAGCGCGATCACCCGCCCCGGGACACGGACGAGTTCCCGCGCGGGCGCCTCGCCGACCTCTCGCGCGGTCTCGGGAGCGAAACCGGCGGCTCGCGCCAGCAGTTCGGCGCGCAGGGCGCGGGCGTCGTCCTCGCCGAGGAAGGCGAGTTCGTCCTTCTTGTCCGTCCCTATGACGTCCAGCTTCAGCTTGGCCACGCCCGCGACGCGCGCGAGCAGCGGCCGGGTGACGTCGACGGCCTGGATCCGCTCCAGCCGGATGTGCGCGGTGCGGCGGAACAACAGGCCGGTGCGGATGCGCAGTTCGGTGTCGGTCACCGCGAAGTGCGTGCACCACCAGGACAGGAAGCCGTACAGGGCGGCCGCCGGGAGGAGCACCGCGAGCCCGGCCAGCAGCATCGTCGTCGTCAGCCGCGTCAGCTGCTGCTGCGCCTGGCTCGGGTCGTGCACCGCCCACCCGGCGAGCACGGCGACCGGCGCCCACGCGCGCCGGAGCGGCGTCACGGGATGCAGCCGCCGCTCGATCACGCCGGGCTCGTTCCGGTCCACGGCCTCGTCGCCCCGGTCCACGGCCTCGACGACCCCCTCGCCCTTGTCGTCGCCGTGCGTGGTGCCGACGCCGTCGTCCGCCGTCACAGCCCCGCCGATCGTGCCTCGCCGAGCCGGGTGAGCCGGTCGCGCAGGCGTTCCGCCTCGGCCGGGTCGAGGCCGGGGATGGTCGCGTCGGTCGCGGCGGCCGCCGTGTGCAGCTGCACGGTGGCCAGCCCGAAGCGCCGTTCGAGGGGCCCGGAGGTCACCTCGACCAGCTGCATCCGGCCGTACGGCACGACGGTCTCCTCGCGCCACAGCACCCCCCGGCTGATCAGGAGGTCGTCCGCGCGCTCGGCGTAGCGCCAGGAGCGCCAGTTGCGTCCCAGCAGCACCCAGCCCCAGGCCAGCAGTGCCAGCGGCAGCAGCGCGAACGCCGCCCAGGCGGGACCGGCCAGCGCACCGAGCAGCACCCCCACGGCCAGGGTGAGCGGGCTCAGCCACAGCACCAGCAGCAGCCGGCGTATCCGCAGCAGTCCCGGCGGCAGCGCGGTCCACGCGGGCTCGGCCGCGGCCGCCCGCTCCTCGTCCAGGCTCCCCGTCTCCATACCGCAAGCGTACGTACGCAAGACTGTGTCCATGACTCCCATGACGGAGACCATGATCGGGATCGGCGGCGCCGCGGAAAGCACCGACATGGTGCTCAACATCGGACCGCAGCATCCGTCCACGCACGGCGTGCTGCGGCTGAAGCTGGTGCTGGACGGTGAGCGCATCATGCGGGCGGAGCCGGTGATCGGCTACATGCACCGCGGCGCGGAGAAGCTGTTCGAGGCGCGGGACTACCGCCAGATCATCATGCTCGCCAACCGGCACGACTGGCTGTCGGCGTTCTCGAACGAGCTGGGCGTGGTCCTCGCCGTGGAGCGGATGCTCGGCATGGAGGTCCCCGAGCGCGCGGTGTGGACGCGCACCCTGCTCGCGGAGCTGAACCGGGTGCTCAACCACCTGATGTTCCTCGGCTCCTATCCGCTGGAGCTGGGCGGCATCACGCCGGTCTTCTACGCCTTCCGCGAGCGGGAGGTCCTCCAGAACGTCATGGAGGAGGTCTCCGGCGGCCGGATGCACTACATGTTCAACCGGGTCGGCGGGCTCAAGGAGGACCTGCCCGCCGGGTGGGCCACGCGCGCGCGTGCCGCCGTCGCCGCCGTGCGGTCCCGCATGGACGTCTTCGACGACCTGGTGCTCGGCAACGAGATCTTCCGGGGGCGTACGCGGGGCGTGGGAGAGCTGGCACCGGAGACCGTGCACGCCTACGGCGTGAGCGGGCCCATCGCGCGCGCCTCGGGCGTCGACTTCGACCTGCGCCGCGACGAGCCGTACCTGGCGTACGGGGAGCTGGCGGACACGCTCGAGGTGGTGACCCGGCGGGAGGGCGACTGCCTCGCCCGGTTCGAGTGCCTGCTGGAGCAGACCCACAACGCGCTGGACCTGGCCGACGCCTGTCTGGACCGGCTGGCCGAGCTGCCGCCCGGCCCGATCAACCAGCGGCTGCCCAAGGTGCTGAAGGCCCCCGAGGGGCACACCTACGCCTGGACCGAGAACCCGCTCGGCATCAACGGCTACTACCTGGTCAGCAAGGGCGACAAGACCCCGTACCGGCTGAAGCTGCGCTCGGCCTCGTACAACAACATCCAGGCGCTGACCGAGCTGCTGCCGGGGACGCTGGTGGCGGACATGGTGGCGATCCTGGGCTCGATGTTCTTCGTGGTCGGGGACATCGACAAGTAGGGCGCCGTCCGCGCGGCGCCACCGCTCATGCGGAGGGCGGGCCGGCGATGCCGGGGAGCGGGTCCGCGATCCCGACGGGCTGGCGCAGCCAGCCGAAGTCGCCGAGGCCGCCCGCCGCGGTGAGCTCGGCGGCCTCACCGGCGCTCGCGAGGGCGCGCACGTACTCCGAGGGGCGCGTGGAGGCGAGCGAAAGGGGAGGGCGTGCGCCGCTGACCCCTAGGGCGCGCAGCGCCTCGCGCTGGGAGCACAGGCGTGCGCCGGGGAGCGCGACGGCGCACGCGTCCAGGGCGACGTGCGCCGTGATGTCGCACGAGCCGTCCGGCACGGGGGCCGTCTCGCGTCCCTCGCGGAAGCCGGCGAGCGTTCCGAAGGGTGGGCGGGCCCCGGCCAGGTGCGCGTAGTCGACGGCGACCGCGAGGCCCCGCTCGACCCGGGAGACCGCGGCGGCCCAGGCGTCGTCCCGCGGCAGTCCGATCTCGGCGCGCAGCCCCGGCTCGGGCGGCAGCGGCCACCAGCGCCCCAGCCACGCGGCCTCCGCTCCCGACACCGGCTCCCCGAGCCGCTCGGTGCCGTCCCGCCGGACGAGGACGTGCCGGGGCACCCCCGACGCGTCCACCTCGGCCACCTCCACCGGTACGTTGTCCAGCCACTCGTTGGCGAACAGCAGCCCGGTGAGCCGCTCCGGGGGCTCGCTCAGCCACTCGATCCGGTGATCGAGGCCCGTCGGCCGCCCGGCGATCTCGACCGCGTACACACGCGCGCGGGAGGCCGCCTCGGCGGGCAGCGCGGCGAGCACCCCGGCGGCCAGTTCGCCCCGTCCGGCCGCCATGTCCACGAAACCGAGCTCCGCCGGGCGGCCCAGCAGCTCGTCGACCCGGCACAGCAGCCGCGCCACGGCCGTCGCGAACAGCGTCGAGGCGTGCACGGACGTACGGAAATGCCCGGCCGGCCCCTCGGGACGCCGGTAGAAGCCGTCCGGCCCGTACAGGGCCTCCTCGGCCGCCGCCCGCCAGCCGCGCCACTCACCGGCCGCGCGGTCGGGGGCACGGTCCGCCCCGCGGTCAGGCGTACGGTCCGCCGTGTCGCCCGTCGCACGCGTCGTGGAGCCGTCCGCTGTCCCGTTGCTCACACCGCCAGACTAGGCGCACAGGTGATCAGTGCCTCCACCTTGGGGAGTACGAGGGCCGCGTCCGGATCGGCCCTCCGGTTGACCTCTGCACCTATCCCGCTTCCCTACTCTGGGTTACGTGCAGCGCCTCTATGACTTCCTCCGCAGGCATCCGACATCGGTCGACGCCTTCTGGGCCGTCGTCCTGTTCGGTATCTCCGGCGTGAGCGTGTTCAGCATCAACGGGGCGCCCGGCCATCACATGCCCATCGGTCCGGGGCTCGCGGTGTCCGCCGTCCTGTGTCTCGTCGTCGCGCTGCGCCGCCGTTTCCCGGAGCCGATGCTGCTGCTGGCCTTCGCGACGGGGCTGGCCCAACTGGTCCTGGACATCGAGACGACAGTCGCCGACTTCGCCATGCTGGTGGCCACTTACACCGTGGCCGCGGTCGGCGCGCGCTGGGCCTCCCGACTCGCGCTCGGCGTCAGCCTGTTCGCGGCGACCCTGGCGCAGATTCGCTGGCCGGCCGTGCACGACACCTTCGCGGGCCAGGCCGCTATAGCCGTCTTCCAGACGGTCCCCTTCGCCCTCGCCTGGGTGCTCGGCGACTCCATGCGCACCCGCCGCGCCTACTTCGCCCAGCTGGAGGAGCGCGCGGCCCGCCTGGAGAAGGAGCGCGAGGCGCAGGCCAAGGTCGCGGTGGCCGCCGAGCGCGCCCGGATCGCGCGCGAACTGCACGACGTGGTGGCGCACAACGTGTCGGTGATGGTGGTGCAGGCCGACGGCGCCGCATACGTCCTCGACGCCGCCCCCGACCAGGCGAAGAAGGCCCTGGAGACCATCTCCTCCACCGGCCGCCAGGCGCTCGCCGAGATGCGTCGCCTGCTGGGCGTGCTGCGCACCGGCGAGCACCAGGAGAGCGGCGAGTACGTGCCGCAGCCCGACGTGGAGCAGATCAAGGAGCTGGTCGAGCAATGCCGGAGCTCGGGGCTGCCCGTCGACTTCCGGATCGAGGGCACCCCGCGCTCCCTGCCCAGCGGCGTCGAACTGACCGCGTACCGCATCGTGCAGGAGGCCCTGACCAACACCCGCAAGCACGGCGGACCGAACGCGGGCGCGAGCGTGCGCCTGGTCTACTTCGACGACGGCCTGGGCCTGCTCGTCGAGGACGACGGCAAGGGCGCTCCGCACGAGCTGTACGAGGACGGCGGCGCCGACGGGCGGGGCCACGGCCTGATCGGCATGCGCGAACGCGTCGGCATGGTCGGCGGCACCCTGGACGCGGGCCCGCGCCCCGGCGGGGGCTTCCGCATCAGCGCCCTGCTGCCGCTCAAACCGGTGCACTGACGCCCGGTGGAGCCCCTGCCGCCACGTCTCACGCCGCCTGAGCAGCTGAACACCCCCCGAGTAGCCGAAGAAGAGGGAAGAGGACCCGATGACGATCCGCGTGATGCTCGTGGACGACCAGGTGCTGCTGCGCACCGGATTCCGGATGGTGCTCGCCGCCCAGCCGGACATGGAGGTCGTCGCCGAGGCGGGCGACGGGGTCGAGGCCCTTCAGGTGCTGCGGTCCACCGCCGTCGACGTGGTGCTGATGGATGTGCGCATGCCGAAGCTGGACGGTGTGGAGGCCACCCGCCGCATCTGCGCGGAGCCGAGCCCGCCGAAGGTGCTGATCCTGACCACCTTCGACCTCGACGAGTACGCCTTCTCCGGGCTGAAGGCGGGCGCCTCCGGGTTCATGCTCAAGGACGTGCCGCCCGGCGACCTGCTCGCCGCGATCCGCGCCGTGCACAGCGGCGACGCCGTCGTCGCCCCCTCCACCACGCGCCGTCTGCTCGACCGGTTCGCGCCGATGCTGCCCACCGCCGGCAAGGAGCCCCAGCACAAGGAACTCCAGCGGCTCACCGAGCGTGAACGCGAGGTCATGGTGCTGGTCGCGCAGGGCCTGTCGAACGGTGAGATCGCCGCCCGGCTGGTGCTGTCCGAGGCCACCGTGAAGACCCACGTGGGTCGCATCCTGACCAAGCTGAACCTGCGGGACCGGGTGCAGGTGGTGGTCCTCGCCTACGAGACGGGCCTGGTCCGGGCCGGCGGGCACGGCTGAAGGGACGGACCGCCTGCCGCAGGCGCCGGACGTCGGTAGGGTCTGCGCATCCTCCTGTGGATCAACGGCCCCTTCGGCGGCGGCAAGACACAGACCGCACACGAGATCCAGCGCCGTCTGCCGGGCAGCGTCATCTGCGACCCCGAACACCCCGGCTTCGGCTTGCGCCGCATGATGCCGCCCGAACTGCGCGGCGACTTCCAGGACCTGGCGTCCTGGCGGCAGGGCGTCGTCGAGGTCCTCGACCTGGCCCTGACCGAGCGCGACGGCGTGGTGATCGCCCCCATGACCGTCACCGACCCCGGCCACTTCGCCGAGACCGTCGGGAGGCTGCGCGAACTGGGACACGACGTACGGCACTTCGCCCTGCTCGCGGAGCGCGAGACCGTGCTGAGGCGGCTGAACGAACGCGGTGTGGGGCATCTCCTGCAGTTCATGGCGGGGAAGAACGCCGGGCTGCGCAGGGAGAGCTGGGCCGTCCGGAAGCTCGACCACTGCCTCGAGCGGCTGCGCGAGCCGGAGTTCGCCGAGCACCTGTGGACGGACCACTCGAGCGTGCCGAAGATCGCGGACCGGATCGCGGTGCTCGCCGGGCTGACCCTGCGGCCCAACAACGAGGGCCGGGTGCGGACCCGGCTGCGGCAGGCCGGAGTGGGAGTGCGGCACATCCGGTTCGACTGACGGCGCGGCCGGGGGCGGCCCGCGCGAACGAGCCCGCGCGAAGCCGCCTCGTCGCGCGGTCCGGTGTCAGCGGAGTATCCCCTCCAGGAAGTCGCTGCCCAGGCGGGCCACCATCGCCACGTCCAGTTGGTGGTAGACGTACCGGCCGCGACGCCGGGTGGTGACCAGGCCCGCCTTCTTCAGAACGCTCAGGTGCCGCGATATCTCGGGCGCCGTCATGCCGTGCACCTGGGTCAGCTCGCCGGTGGTGAAGGCGCTGCGGGCCAGGCTGCGGCACAGCCGCATCCGCACGGGGTGGGACAGCGCGGCCATCCGCAGGGTCAGCTGCTCCACCGAGGGCGGGGCGGCGAGCTCCGGGGAGCCGACCGGGTAGTGCAGCACCGGCTGCCAGTCGTATCGGTGCAGGACCATCAGATGGGGCCAGCCGAGGCTCGTCGGGACGAGCAGCAGGCCGCCGTCCGCCGTGGCCGTACGGCCCTCGCCGAGCTTGTCGACCGTGATCCGGCCGGCCGCCTCGTCCAGGGACACGGCGGGGGAGACCGCGGCGAGCGCCTCGGGCAGCCCCTTGCGGCGCAGCAGCTCCGTCTTGTGGCGGGCGTCTGCCGCGAGCTGGTGGCGCAGCCGGGACCAGGTCTCCGCGAAGAAGGCCTCGTCGCAGTCCTGCAGGAACTGCCGCAGCCAGTCCCGGATCCGGGGCGGGTCGGTGAGCAGCCGCTCGCCGAAGCGGACCTGTGCGGGCCCGCGCGCGGCGGCCAGTTCCAGGGCGCGGCGGCGCAGTGCGTCGTCGGTGAGCGGGCCGGGACCCGGAGCGTCGTAGGGCAGGGCGCAGGTGAACTCCAGGGCCGCGTCCACGAACTGCTCGTCGGACAGCTTGTCGAGCAGATCCAGGTCCTCCGCGAGGGTCCGGCCCGGCAGCGTGGACCCGCCGGGCACGCCCGCGAACGGCATGAACAGGTCGGAGAACGTCGTCCGCCACAGAAAGTCGGCCTCGCACATCCGGTCGGCCAGATGCGAGTCGAGCCGGGCGGTCACGCCCGTGACCCAGCCCTGGAGGCGCGGGTGGTGCCCCGGCTCGGACAGCGCGTGCAGCGCCATGCCGAGCTCGGCCAGAGGGGAGGGCACGACGGCGATCCTCTCCGGCCGCAGCCCCGCGATGTCGATGCGCACGCTCATGCCCCTATGGTGCACGTCGCCACTGACAACGCCGCCGTCGATCGACGGTCCCCGGCCGGACGGCGGCGTACGTCAGGACGACGGACCGGGGCGGCCGCCGAGCCCCGACCGTCCCGGTGCCTCCCGTCCTGGCAGGCGGTACAATCACGAGCGTTTCGCGGCGGTATGTCCTCGACACCCACCGCGCCCGGCAGCACTAGTAGCCCTTGACCTCTTCGGCCAGCCGCGAGGCGAACTCCCCGACCGCCGCCGCCACGTCCTCGGCCGTCCACTCCAGCCCCGCGGCCCGTACGTGGACCTCGGCGCTGGCCATGCCCGGGCCGGCCTGCTGCCAGCCGTTCTCGAACAGGGCGGCCCCCGTCTCCTCGGTGGTGCGGACGGCCGCCCTCTCGACGACCTCCGGTTCGTACGGCAGCCAGACCTGGAAGTCGTGCGTGTGCGGCACCTCGGGATGGACACGCGACCAGGGCAGCCCCGCCGTCGCGAACCCCTCGCGGAGCGCGGCGGCCACCACGCGCGCGTGCCGTACGTAGCCGGGCAGCCGGGGCAGCTCGCGCTCCAGGCCGATCAGCGCCGACAGCGCCGTGGGGAACTGCTGGAAGACCATGCCGCCGTACCGGTGCCGCCAGGCCTTCGCCTCCTCCACCAGCGTCTTCGGACCGCCGATGGCCGCGCCGCCGAAGGCCCCCAGGCTCTTGTAGAACGACACGTAGACGCTGTCGGCCAGGTCCGCGATCGCCTCCAGGGGGCGGCCGAAGTGCACGGTGGACTCCCACAGGCGGGCCCCGTCGAAGTGCACCACCGCCTCGCGCTCCCGTGCCGCCTCGACGACCTCCGAGAGTTCCTCCCAGGAGGGCAGTACGAAACCCGCGTCCCTGAGGGGCAGTTCGAGCATCAGCGTCCCGAAGGGCTCGTCGAGGGCGCGTATCTCGTCGGCGGTCGGCAACCGGGGCTCGCCCGTCAGCAGTACCGGCCGCAGGCCGCTGACCTGGCTGAACGCGTTCCGTTCGTGCGCCTCGGGGTGGGACATCGGGTGCAGGGCGACGGCCGGGCTGCCCGTGCGGCCCGCCCAGCAGCGCAGGGCGATCTGCTGGGCCATCGTGCCGGTCGGGAAGAACGCGGCGGCCTCGGTGCCGAGCAGCCCGGCGACCTTCTCCTCCAGGGCCTCCACCACGCCGTTGCCGTACAGGTCCGACCGCTGGTCGAGGTCGTACACGTCCTCCGCCTCCGCCAGCAGCGCCAGCCGCTGCCGGAGGGTGCCCAGGAAGGGGTGGCGCGCGAGCGCGCGAGGCGCGCTCCGGCAGGCGGCGATACGCCGCTCCCGCAGGCGCTCGCGCCCCTCCTCCCCCGACAGCTGTTCGGTCTCCTGCTCGTCCTGTGCCGCGGTATCGCTCATGCCGGGATCATCCCGCGCGCGGGCCGGGGCGGACACCGGTTTTCCGTGCCGGAGGCCGTGGGGAAGCCCACAGCCTGTGGACGGCCGAACGCCTCCGGGACGGATAGCGTTAACATGACGAGAAATCGTCCGGTACCCCGAGCGGACTGGAACGGGAAGGCCACCGTCGCGTGAGTACAAGCCAACAGCCAGACCCCAGGGACCGCCCCGCGCGGCTCACCGTCGGCGTCGTCGGCGCCGGCCGGGTGGGCCCCGCACTCGCCGCGTCCCTCCAGCTCGCCGGGCACCGCCCCGTGGCCGTCTCCGGGGTCTCCGACGCCTCCAGGCGCCGGGCCGGGCTGATGCTCCCCGACGTGCCCCTGGTGACCCCCGCCGAGGTGCTGCAACGGTCCGAACTGGTGCTTTTGACCGTGCCCGACGACGCGCTGCCCGGACTCGTCGCCGGCCTCGCCGAGACCGGCGCCGTACGCCCCGGACAGCTGCTCGCGCACACCTCCGGGCGATACGGCGCGACGGTGCTGGACCCGGCCCTGCGCGCGGGCGCGCTGCCGCTGGCCCTGCACCCGGCGATGACCTTCACCGGCACACCCGTGGACGTGCAGCGGCTGGCGGGCTGCTCCTTCGGCGTGACCGCCCCCGAGGAACTGCGGCTGGCCGCCGAGGCCCTGGTCATCGAGATGGGCGGCGAGCCGGAGTGGATCGCCGAGGAGATGCGGCCGCTGTACCACGCGGCACTCGCGCTCGGCGCGAACCACCTGGTGACCCTGGTCGCCCAGTCCATGGAGCTGCTGCGCGAAGCGGGCGTCGAGGCGCCCGACCGGATGCTCGGCCCGCTGCTCGGCGCCTCCCTGGACAACGCCCTGCGCTCCGGCGACGCGGCCCTGACCGGTCCCGTCGCGCGCGGGGACGCGGGCACGGTCGCCGCCCATGTCGACGAGCTGCGCCGGCACGCCCCGCAGACCGTCGCGGGCTACCTGGCGATGGCCCGCGCCACCGCCGACCGCGCGCTCGCCCACGGCCTGCTGAAGCCGGAGCTGGCCGAGGACCTGCTGGGCGTCCTCGCCGACGGAACACCCGGCACCGCCGCCACGGGCGGCACCACCGGCTCCGACGGCGCGTACGGCTCCGAGGGCCCGGACGGCCCGGACCGGCCCGACGACGGCGAAGGGGACGCCCGATGACCCGCGCGGGAGACGCGACGTGCCCGCCGCGGCCGAAGCCCGCGGGCACGACCGGCCGGACGGCACCGGCGGCCACGACGAGCCGGGTCGCACCCACCGGCACGGGGCACTCGGCGAACCGGGTGGCACCGGTGAACGCAGAGGAGGGCCGCCCGGTGACCCCGGCGCCCGAGAACGGAGACGCCCGATGACCACAGCCCTGCTGCGCACCGCCGACGAGCTGCACGCACGCGCGCGTGCCGGCCGCCGTGTCGTCGTGATGACCATGGGCGCCCTGCACGAGGGCCACGCCACCCTGATCCGCACCGCGCGCGGGATCGCCGGCGCCGACGGCGAGGTCGTCGTCACCGTCTTCGTCAACCCGCTCCAGTTCGGCGCGGGCGAGGACCTGGAGCGCTATCCGCGCACCCTGGAGGCGGACCTGAAGGTCGCCGAGCAGGCGGGCGCCGACGTGGTGTTCGCGCCGTCCGTGGAGGAGGTCTACCCGGGAGGCGAACCCCAGGTCCGCATCTCCGCGGGTCCCATGGGCGAACGCCTGGAGGGCGCCTCCCGGCCGGGCCACTTCGACGGCATGCTGACCGTCGTCGCCAAGCTGCTGCACCTCACCCGCCCCGACGTGGCCCTGTACGGCCAGAAGGACGCCCAGCAGCTCGCCCTGATCCGGCGCATGGTGCGCGACCTGAACTTCGGTGTGGACGTCATCGCCGTACCCACCGTGCGCGAGGACGACGGCCTGGCCCTGTCCAGCCGCAACCGCTATCTGTCGCCCCAGGAGCGGCACACCGCCCTCGCCCTGTCCCGGGCCCTGTTCGCGGGCCGCGACCGGCACGCCGCCCAGGAGGCGCTGCGCGCGCGGGCCCGCGAAGTACCCTCGACGCGCGCGCGTGCCGAGGCCCTGAGCGCGCTGGGGGAGTCCCGTGCGGCCGCCGACGCCGCCGCCGTCGCCAAGGCGTCCCCCGGTGCGGCCGCCGCCGTCCGCGCGGCGGCCCGGCTGGTGCTCGACGAGGCGGCCCGCCTCGACCCGCCGCTGGAGCTCGACTACCTGGCTCTCGTCGACCCCTCCGACTTCACCGAGATAGGGGACGACTTCACGGGCGAGGCGGTCCTCGCCGTCGCCGCCCGGGTCGGATCCACCCGGCTGATCGACAACCTGCCCCTCACCTTCGGGGCCCACGAGCCCCGCACCTCCCAGGCACCACACGCAACCCACAGAACTCTCGGAGCCGCCTCGTGACCAGCACAGGCATACGACTGCACGCGCCCGCGCCCGGGTGGTCCATCGCCGCGGACGTCGTGGTCGTCGGCTCCGGCGTCGCCGGCCTCACCGCCGCCCTGCGCTGCGAGGCCGCCGGCCTGGACACGGTCGTCGTGACCAAGGCCCGCCTCGACGACGGATCCACCCGGTGGGCCCAGGGCGGCATCGCCGCGGCCCTGGGCGAGGGCGACACCCCAGAACAGCACCTGGACGACACCCTGGTGGCCGGCGCCGGCCTGTGCGACGAGGAGGCCGTACGGATCCTCGTCACCGAGGGCCCCGACGCCGTGCGCCGGCTGATCGGCACCGGCGCCCACTTCGACCAGTCCTCCGACGGGGGGCTGGCGCTCACCCGCGAGGGCGGCCACCACCGCCGCCGTATCGCGCACGCGGGCGGTGACGCGACCGGCGCGGAGATCTCCCGGGCGCTCGTCGAGGCCGTCCGCGCGCGTGGCCTGCGCACGATCGAGAACGCGCTCGTCCTGGACCTGCTGACGGACGCCGAAGGCCGCACCGCGGGCGTGAGCCTGCACGTCATGGGCGAGGGCCAGCACGACGGCGTGGGCGCCGTGCACGCGCCCGCCGTGGTTCTCGCCACCGGCGGCATGGGCCAGGTCTTCTCCGCGACCACGAACCCGTCCGTGTCCACCGGTGACGGTGTGGCGCTCGCCCTGCGCGCGGGCGCGGAGGTGTCCGACCTGGAGTTCGTCCAGTTCCACCCGACGGTGCTCTTCCTCGGTCCGGACGCCGAGGGCCAGCAGCCCCTCGTCTCCGAGGCGGTGCGCGGCGAGGGCGCCCACCTGGTCGACGCCGACGGTGTGCGCTTCATGGTCGGACAGCACGAACTGGCCGAACTCGCGCCCCGGGACATCGTCGCCAAGGGCATCCTGCGCCGCATGCTGGAGCAGAACGCCGAGCACATGTTCCTCGACGCCCGGCACTTCGGGGCGGAGATGTGGGAGCAGCGCTTCCCGACGATCCTGGCCGCCTGCCGGGCCCACGGCATCGACCCGGTGACCGACCCCATCCCGATCGCCCCGGCCGCGCACTACGCCTCCGGAGGCGTGCGCACGGACCCCCACGGCCGGACCACCGTGCCCGGCCTGTACGCGTGCGGAGAGGTCGCCTGCACCGGCGTGCACGGCGCCAACCGGCTCGCCTCCAACTCCCTGCTGGAGGGGCTGGTCTACGCCGAGCGGATCGCCGCCGACATCGCCCGGGAGCGGTCGGTGAGCGGCCTGCACGCGCGCGTGCCGCAGCCCGTCCCGTACGCCGAGCAGCCGGCGCACCCCCTGCTCGCCCCCGAGACCCGGTTCGCGATCCAGCGGATCATGAGCGAGGGCGCGGGTGTGCTGCGCTCGGCCGAGTCCCTGGCCAGGGCGGCCGACCAGCTCGAACAGCTGCACGCCGAGGCCCGCGGCGCCCTCGACGAGAACGGCAAGACCGCCGAGCCGGGCGTGGACACCTGGGAGGCCACCAACCTTCTGTGCGTGGCCCGCGTCCTGGTGGCCGCCGCACGGCTGCGCGAGGAGACCCGCGGCTGCCACTGGCGCGAGGACCGCCCCGAGCGCGACGACACCGACTGGCGCCGCCACATCGTCGTACGCCTGAACCCCGACAGGACGCCCACCGTGGACACCACGGAGACCGCCCAGTTCCCCCCGACCCGCACCGAGGCCCCCGCGCCCCGCCGTCCCCAGGAGCAGTGACCCAAGTGAGCACCGACGACCTTCCTCTCGCCTCGAACGGCGGCTGCGGCGACGGCTGTGCCTGCGGCGCGGACGGCGACGAGGAGTACCTGGAGTGCGGGCTCGACCCCGCGCTCGCCCAGCTGCTGGCCGACGCCGGCCTCGACCCCGTCGAGGTCGAGGACCTGGCGAACGTGGCCATCCAGGAGGACCTCGCCCACGGCGTGGACGTCACGACGGTGGCGACCATCCCCGAGGACGCCGTGGCCACCGGTGACTTCACGGCACGCGAGGCCGGCGTGGTGGCCGGTCTGCGCGTCGCCGAGGCGGTCCTCTCGGTCGTCTGCACCGACGAGTTCGAGGTCGAGCGGCACGTCCTGGACGGCGACCGTGTGGAGGCCGGGCAGAAGCTGCTGTCGGTCACCACGCGCACGCGTGACCTGCTGACCGCCGAGCGCAGCGCGCTGAACCTGCTGTGCCGCCTGTCCGGCATCGCGACCGCCACGCGCGCGTGGGCGGACGTCCTGGAGGGCACCGGGGCCAAGGTGCGCGACACCCGCAAGACGACGCCCGGCCTGCGCTCCCTGGAGAAGTTCGCCGTCCGCTGCGGCGGTGGCGTGAACCACCGCATGTCCCTGTCGGACGCGGCGCTGGTCAAGGACAACCACGTGGTCGCGGCCGGCGGCGTCGGGGCGGCCTTCAAGGCCGTACGGGAGGCTTTCCCGGACGTGCCGATCGAGGTCGAGGTCGACACCCTGCACCAGCTGCGGGAGGTCGTCGACGCGGGCGCCGACCTGATCCTGCTGGACAACTTCACGCCCATCGAGTGCGAGGAGGCCGTCGCGATCGTCGACGGCCGCGCGCAGCTGGAGGCGTCGGGCCGGCTCACTCTGGACAACGCCCGGGCGTACGCCGAGACCGGTGTCGACTTCCTGGCCGTCGGGGCCCTCACCCACTCCTCGCCGATCCTGGACATCGGCCTGGACCTGCGCGAGGCGGAGTAGTACCGGCCATGCTTCTGACCATCGACGTAGGCAACACGCAGACCGTCCTGGGCCTGTTCGACGGCGAGGACATCGTCGAGCACTGGCGCATCTCCACCGACCCGCGGCGCACGGCCGACGAACTGGCGGTGCTCCTTCAGGGGCTGATGGGCATGCATCCGCTGCTCGGCGAGGAGCTGGGCGACGGCATCGACGGCATCGCGATCTGCGCGACCGTGCCGTCGGTGCTGCACGAGCTGCGCGAGGTGACGCGGCGCTACTACGGCGACGTGCCGGCCGTCCTCGTCGAGCCGGGCGTCAAGACGGGCGTACCGATCCTGTTCGACAACCCCAAGGAGGTCGGCGCGGACCGCATCATCAACGCGGTCGCCGCGAACGAGCTCTACGGCGGCCCGGCGATCGTGGTGGACTTCGGCACGGCGACCACGTTCGACGCGGTCTCCGCGCGCGGGGAGTACGTCGGCGGCGTCATCGCGCCCGGCATCGAGATCTCGGTCGAGGCCCTGGGCGTCAAGGCGGCGCAGCTGCGCAAGATCGAGGTGGCCCGGCCGCGCAGCGTGATCGGCAAGAACACGGTCGAGGCGATGCAGGCGGGCATCGTCTACGGGTTCGCCGGGCAGGTCGACGGCGTGGTGGGCCGGATGGCACGCGAGCTGTCCGACGACCCCGAGGACGTCACGGTGATCGCCACCGGCGGTCTGGCCCCGATGGTGCTCGGCGAGTCCTCGGTGATCGACGAGCACGAGCCCTGGCTGACCCTGATCGGCCTCCGACTGGTCTACGAACGCAACATCTCCCGCATGTAGCGTCGGGCCCCGCCGCTCCGGGATCAGGCCAATAGCCGGGCCCCCCGGGGCGGGTCGCCTGCCGCCGTCCGGCCGGGCTCGTCCGCCCGCACCGCGCCACGCCCGCGGCTTATGTCGAGTTTGTCTGATTAGCGCGTATGGTCGCCGTATGCCCATGCCATACGGAACTCGCGGCGGTGTGGCGTTCGGTGCGGAGGAGCTGCGTGTGCTCCGTCGCGCCCTCGCCGTTGCCCTTCATCTGCGTCCCGCCCGCGCCGAGGACGTGCAGGACTGCCTCCGCCTCGCCGAGTCGCTCGACGAGGCGATGCGCGAGAGCGAGCGACTGCGCGCGTTCCTGCTGGCTGATCTCGCCCGTTACCGCGACGCCCTGCCCGGCGCGGCAGCCGGCTACTGCACGCTCCTCCAGGAGGCGCTGGACGCCGGGTACCGGCCCGTCCCCGACGATCTCGCCGCGCTGGGCGCCCTGCGCGGCAGTCCGGCCGCCGCCGCCCTTCTGCGTCGCTGTCGCGCGCAGGGTCCCAGTGCGACTCCCCCGCCCACCGTGCCGGCCTCCCGCGGCCCCCTGAGGGCCCTCAGGGCCGTTCCGGGGGCGTTTCCGCGAGCTCTGCCCGGCGCCCGTGACGCTCTGGGCGGCGAGACCGGCAAGGAGGAACCCTCCCGCAAGCCGGCGCCCTCGCCCAAGCCCGGCGAGCGCCCCGCACCCGCCCGGCCCGGACCGGCGCCCGCCCCCGGGACGCCGAAACCCGCCCGCCGCCCCGTTCCCACCCCGGGCGAGGTGTTCCCGCGCCGCAGGCCCACCCAGCCGTCCGGCGACCCGCAGACCCCGCAGAGCCCGCCGCGGCAGCGACTCGCCGCGGTGTAGTGCTTCCGGACCACCCCGCCCCTGTTAGTCCCGGCCGCGTGGCTACCCTGGTGGCATGGACTACGTCTCCGCACTCGTTCCGCCGGTCGTCATGGCCGCGTTCTTCATCGCCCTGGTCAGGGTGATGGTGAAGACCCAGGGCGGGGCCGCCAAGGCCAAGGAGGACGCCGCCGTGGACGCCGCGGTCGCGCGTGTGCAGAGCGGCCCGCCGGCCGCGGGCGGCACCTCCACCGAGGCCTGATCCGGCCCGGACCCCGGCGTACGACTCGACCGCACGGAGATCACCGTTGTGGAGTTGTGCGCCCTTTTTGTGTCTGTCGGTGCGATGGCATGCACGTCCGGCACGCAATGACCGACATCTCGCACTATGGTCGGAGTTGTGCCTCGCCCTTTGGGAGAACTCGAAGACTCGGTCATGACACGGGTGTGGAAGTGGAACCGCCCGGTGACCGTTCGAGAAGTCCTGGAAGACCTTCAGAAGGAACGGTCCATCGCGTACACCACGGTGATGACCGTTATGGACAACCTCCACCAGAAGGGCTGGGTGCGCCGCGAAGCGGAGGGCCGGGCCTACCGATACGAGGCGGTCTCCACCCGGGCCGCCTACGCGGCCGCACTGATGAACGACGCATGGTCCCAGAGCGACAACCCCGCCGCCGCTCTCGTCGCCTTCTTCGGCATGATGAGCGACGAACAGCGGCGCGCTCTGCGTGATGCGCTGCGGGTTGTCGAAGGCGGCCCGGAAGGCGTGGCGGAAGAGCCCCGCGCGGAGTCCTCCGGAGAACCCGCCGAAGAGCCCGGTGAAGAGCCCGGCGAAGAAGCGCCTGCGCGGGCGCCCGAAGTCGTGGGGGAAGTCCCGGATACCGCCGGGGCCGCCGCCTTCCCCGAAACCTCCTCCCCGCCCGCCGAATCCGCCGATGCCTCCGAAACCGGCGACCAGAACCCCGGCTCCGCACCGGGGGGCCGCGGGCGATAGCGTCCGCTCATGTCCGCAGCGCGACCCGAAGACTCCGCAAAAGCCATCACCGTCCGGCGGGCCCGGACCAGCGATGTTCCGGCCGTGCGTCGGCTGCTGGACGCCTACGTCCGCGGCGGCATCCTGCTCGACAAAGCGACGGTGACGCTTTACGAGGACATCCAGGAGTTCTGGGTGGCCGAACGCGACGACAACGCCGAGGTCGTCGGCTGCGGGGCCCTGCACGTGATGTGGGAAGACCTGGCGGAAGTGCGCACTCTCGCGGTGAAGCCGGGCCTCAAGGGCGCCGGCGTCGGCCACCGGCTGCTGGAGAAGTTGCTCCAGACCGCACGCTGGCTCGGCGTTCGCCGCGTATTCTGCCTGACCTTCGAAGTCGACTTCTTCGGGAAGCACGGCTTCGTGGAGATCGGTGAGACGCCCGTCGACACCGACGTCTACGCCGAGCTGCTGCGTTCCTATGACGAGGGTGTCGCGGAGTTCCTCGGTCTCGAACGAGTGAAACCGAACACCCTGGGCAACAGCCGGATGCTTCTGCATCTGTGATCGCCGGACCTCCACAGGAAGCCGGGGGAAGCCGGAGGGAACGCGGAGGAACCCAGAGCGAACCCCGTGGAACCCCTATGTCCGAAACGCGCATGTTTCCGGTCGGGGTCGAGGGTCCGGTCTCTCCCAGGGGTTTGTGTTTTTCCGGCAAAAGCGGTTTGCTTTCCGACGTACTGCAGTACTGCATATATCAAGGGGCGGCTAAACGGCGGACGCCGACCAACCCCGACCCTCACGTTATCGATGAAAGGAAATCCGGTGGCACAGAAGGTTCAGGTCCTTCTTGTCGACGACCTCGACGGCGGCGAGGCGGACGAGACCGTGACATTCGCGTTGGACGGCAAGACGTACGAGATCGATCTCACCACCGCCAATGCGGACAAGCTCCGCGGCCTTCTCGAGCCGTACGTCAAGAGCGGTCGTCGTACCGGAGGCCGCGCTTCCGGCGGACGCGGGAAGGCGCGCGCCGCCGCTGCCGGTGGCAGCCAGGACACCGCGCAGATCCGCGCCTGGGCGAAGGAGAACGGCTACGAGGTCAACGACCGCGGCCGTGTCCCCGCGTCCATCCGCGAGGCCTACGAGAAGGCCAACGCCTGACGGGCGGTGCGGCCCACGTGGCCGACGGCATCCAGGTCCAGAGCAAGGCCGTCGCCCCAGGCCCACGGTCCCGCGCCCCGGGCCTAGGAAACGGCCGGCGGTCGTGCGTGAGCACGCCGCAGCCGGAGTCGATGGCAGTGCGTCGCCACCGTCTCCACGACCCGCACGAGATCGGGGGCGCCCCTGTCGCCCCCCATGGCCGACAGCGTCGGCAGCGAGGCCCCGGTCTCGCGTCCCGGCCCGGGGGGCCGCAACCACACGGCGGCCCCCTGCGCAGCGGAGCGGCTCCGGGCCGCCGCCCGCGCACCGGGCAGCCCGCCTCCGGGCGGCCGCGCTCCGGCCTGCCCCGCGAAGGGCGGCCGCGGGGCGTCCATCAGCGTGCCCGCACCCAGCGCCACGAGATCCAGGTCCACCGCTGACCACTCCAGCCACTCCAGCAGCCCAGGCAGCTCCTCCGCGCTGCCCGCGGCCGCCAGCAGCCGCATCCGGTCCCCGTGCACGGCCACCGGAGAAGCAGCCCCCAGATGGCGCAGCGCCGCACGTCCGGCCTCGACCGGGACGTCCAGGACGTCGAAGTGGCGGCCCACGACCAGACGCAACGGCGTACCGGGCACCGTGGCCCACCCCAGTTCGTTCTCGTACCAGTCCCGCACTCTGCCGCCGCCCGCACCGAGCGGCCGACGGGGCGAGGGAACCGGACCAGGCGGGGAAACCGGAACAGAGAGGACCGGACCGGACGGGACCGGAGCGGACCGGACCGGAACAGGAAGCGTGGGGAGGCGGCCGACCATGTCAGGTGCAACCGCCGGAAGACGGGCATGGTTACGCTGTGTGGCTTCACGGACGCGGACAGTTTCGAACAGGAGGGTGCGAGGAGGTGGGAAGGGGCGCAAGGTTGTTCGCCCATAGCGGAGGGAACCGGTGCGCGCCGCATGGAGTGTCAGTCCCAGCGGGTAAGACATGCCTAGTGGGAGGGGGCGACACGCAGGCCACAGCCGGGCAAAGGAGTCTCACGTTCGCCATGGGCGTACTGGCGACTGGGGTAACTGCCTGGCCTGCGGGAACATCGTCTCGCACCATCGGGTTGGAGCAGATGTCGGCGTTCGGGGTCAGGAGGCCATCGACGGTGTCGGCAGTTGGAATGAGCGGTCCCCGCTTGCGGGACTAAGCTGCGGAAGGACAGGGAGGGGAAGTTCCCCCCACTGCCTGACCGCTCTGAGGAGCGATTAACGATGTTCGAGAGGTTCACCGACCGCGCGCGGCGGGTTGTCGTCCTGGCTCAGGAAGAAGCCCGGATGCTCAACCACAACTACATCGGCACCGAGCACATCCTCCTGGGCCTGATCCACGAGGGTGAGGGTGTCGCCGCCAAGGCCCTTGAGAGCCTCGGGATTTCGCTCGAGGCGGTCCGCCAGCAGGTGGAGGAGATCATCGGCCAGGGCCAGCAGGCGCCGTCCGGTCACATTCCCTTCACCCCCCGTGCCAAGAAGGTCCTGGAGCTGTCGCTCCGGGAGGCGCTTCAGCTGGGCCACAACTACATCGGCACGGAGCACATCCTGCTCGGCCTGATCCGTGAGGGCGAGGGCGTCGCCGCCCAGGTCCTGGTCAAGCTGGGCGCAGATCTGAACCGCGTGCGGCAGCAGGTGATCCAGCTGCTCTCCGGTTACCAGGGCAAGGAGACCGCCACCGCGGGCGGCCCTGCCGAGGGCACCCCCTCGACGTCCCTGGTCCTCGACCAGTTCGGCCGGAATCTCACCCAGGCCGCTCGTGAGTCCAAGCTCGACCCCGTCATCGGGCGCGAGAAGGAGATCGAGCGGGTCATGCAGGTGCTGTCCCGCCGTACCAAGAACAACCCGGTGCTGATCGGTGAGCCCGGCGTCGGCAAGACCGCCGTCGTCGAGGGCCTCGCCCAGGCCATCGTCAAGGGCGAGGTGCCCGAGACCCTCAAGGACAAGCACCTCTACACCCTCGACCTCGGTGCCCTGGTCGCCGGCTCCCGCTACCGCGGTGACTTCGAGGAGCGCCTGAAGAAGGTGCTCAAGGAGATCCGCACCCGCGGCGACATCATCCTGTTCATCGACGAGCTGCACACGCTGGTCGGTGCGGGTGCCGCCGAGGGCGCCATCGACGCGGCCTCCATCCTGAAGCCGATGCTGGCCCGCGGCGAGCTGCAGACCATCGGTGCCACCACCCTGGACGAGTACCGCAAGCACCTGGAGAAGGACGCGGCCCTGGAGCGCCGCTTCCAGCCCATCCAGGTCGCCGAGCCGTCCCTGCCGCACACCATCGAGATCCTCAAGGGTCTGCGCGACCGGTACGAGGCGCACCACCGCGTCTCGATCACGGACGAGGCTCTGGTCCAGGCCGCCACCCTGGCCGACCGGTACATCTCCGACCGCTTCCTGCCGGACAAGGCGATCGACCTGATCGACGAGGCCGGCTCCCGGATGCGCATCCGCCGGATGACCGCTCCGCCGGACCTGCGCGAGTTCGACGAGAAGATCGCCGCCGTCCGCCGGGACAAGGAGTCCGCGATCGACTCGCAGGACTTCGAGAAGGCTGCCTCCCTGCGCGACAAGGAGAAGCAGCTCCTGGCCGCCAAGGCCAAGCGGGAGAAGGAGTGGAAGGCCGGCGACATGGACGTCGTCGCCGAGGTCGACGGCGAGCTGATCGCCGAGGTCCTCGCCACGGCCACCGGCATCCCGGTCTTCAAGCTGACCGAGGAGGAGTCCAGCCGCCTGCTCCGCATGGAGGAGGAGCTGCACAAGCGGGTCATCGGCCAGGACGACGCCGTCAAGGCGCTGTCCAAGGCGATCCGCCGTACTCGCGCCGGTCTGAAGGACCCGAAGCGTCCGGGTGGCTCGTTCATCTTCGCCGGCCCGTCCGGCGTCGGTAAGACCGAGCTGTCCAAGGCGCTCGCGGAGTTCCTCTTCGGTGACGAGGACGCGCTGATCTCCCTCGACATGTCGGAGTTCAGCGAGAAGCACACGGTCTCGCGTCTCTTCGGTTCGCCCCCCGGCTACGTGGGCTACGAGGAGGGCGGCCAGCTGACCGAGAAGGTGCGCCGCAAGCCGTTCTCCGTCGTCCTGTTCGACGAGGTGGAGAAGGCCCACCCGGACATCTTCAACTCGCTGCTGCAGATCCTGGAGGACGGCCGCCTGACCGACTCCCAGGGCCGGGTCGTGGACTTCAAGAACACGGTCATCATCATGACGACCAACCTCGGCACCCGGGACATCTCCAAGGGCTTCAACCTGGGCTTCGCGGCCTCGGGTGACACGAAGACCAACTACGAGCGCATGAAGAACAAGGTCCAGGACGAGCTCAAGCAGCACTTCCGGCCCGAGTTCCTCAACCGCGTCGACGACGTGGTGGTCTTCCCGCAGCTGACGCAGGCGGACATCCTGCGGATCGTCGACCTGATGATCAGCAAGGTGGACGAGCGTCTGAAGGACCGGGACATGGGCATCGAGCTCTCCCAGTCCGCCAAGGAGCTGCTGTCCAGGAAGGGCTACGACCCCGTTCTGGGCGCACGGCCGCTGCGCCGGACGATCCAGCGCGAGATCGAGGACTCGCTGTCGGAGAAGATCCTCTTCGGCGAGCTGCGCCCCGGTCACATCGTGGTCGTCGACACGGAGGGCGAGGGCGAGAGCCAGACCTTCACCTTCCGCGGCGAGGAGAAGTCGGCCCTGCCGGACGTCCCGCCGATCGAGCAGGCGGCCGGCGGAGCCGGACCGAACCTGAGCAAGGACGCGTAGGCGCCGCGCTCGGCCTGAACCGGAAGGGGGCTTGCCCCGGGACCTCGGTCCCGGGGCAAGCCCTTTTTTCGCCGTGCCCCCTCAGGGGTGTGCGCTCAGGAGAGCTGACTGTCGTAGTCCGGCAGCTTGAAGGTCCTCTCGGCGTGGCCGCCGGTGAGATCGGTGGGGCTGTTGCCGATGTTGGCGATGATCGTGTAGCCCCGGGACTCGATGGCGGCGCGCCGGGCGGTCTTGTAGTCGGCGACGTCCTCGAACAGGTCGAGCAGGCCGCGGACATAGAGGCCGTCGACGTCGTAGCCGTCGCGTTCGAGGTTGTACTCGGTGGGCGCCTTGATGATGCCCGGGCGGGCGGTGACGAAGAAGAGCGAGACGCCGTGTTCCTGGGCGTAGCGGGCCACCGCCAGCACCGGCTGGTTGGCGGGCTGGGGCCAGCTGAAGCCGAAGTCGGTCTCCAGGGTCGTGTTGTCCACGTCGAGCACGATGGCCTGTTTCTCGCCCGGCGCGCCGTCCGATATGCGCTGCCGCAGGTACGGCAGGGCCTGGTTCATCACCGCCTGGCAGTCCCGCTGCCAGGTCGCGTAGTCGACCTTCGCGGCGGTGGTGGTGCTGGTGGCCGTGGCCGCGGTGGTGGCCGGGCGCTGAGGCGCGGCCTGCGCGCTCACGGGGGCGGCCAGCGCCGTGGCGGCGACCGTAGCGGCGGCGGCCATGCCGATGCGGCGCGTCCAGGTGCCTGTTCTCATGAGGGTCCTCTCGCGTCCGTAACCCGGCTCTTTGTTGTGGGCATGCTCATTCTGGCGGGAGAGGACGGCAGGATTACCGGACGGTAACCGTACTGAGACGCGGGCCACATGAGGCCGGTCACAGCGGAGTGGGCCCTGAAGGTGCCCGCCCGTGACATGGGGCACAGGCGCCTTTCCCGGTACTACGAGGCTTAGTGCAGAACAGGGTCCATCAAATCAGACATTTCTCCTCCAAAAATGCCCCTATGTGGGGTCTCTGCAGGGGTTTTGTCCTAAATGGGAGAGGTGTCAAGAGATGTAAATCACTGAGGGCTATTACTAGATTCCCTCGTAGTAAGAGAGTTTGAGGGTGAAAGACCGGGCGGGTTACCAAGGTGGTGCCCGCCCGGCTGAGGCACGAGCCTCCGGGCGGTTTCCATGCCCCCCACACCCTGAGGTTTCGATGTTCCTGAGCGCCACGTCCCGTTCCGCCCGTGCGACCAAGTTCCGTACCCGCGCCGCCGTCCTGGCCGCCGGACTGGGGATCTCGGCCGTCGCGGGTGCGGGAGTAGCGTCCGCCGCCGGCACCGCGGCGGCACCCACTGCGGCCAAGTCGGCCGCCACCTGGGTCGGCCCGGTGAAGCACTACAGCCTCAGCGCCAGCTTCAACCAGGGCGGCAGCCACTGGGCGCACAAGCACAGCGGCCAGGACTTCGCCGTGCCGATCGGCACCGAGGTCGTCGCCGCGCACGGCGGTACCGTCGTCAAGGCCGGCCCCTACGGCGGGGGTGACGGCTCCGCGTACGGCAACGCCATCGTCATCAAGCACGCCGACGGCCGGTACTCGCAGTACGCGCACCTCTCGCGCATCGACGTGAAGGTCGGCCAGGTCGTCGCCACCGGTCAGCACATAGCCCTGTCCGGCAACACCGGCAACAGCACCGGCCCGCACCTGCACTTCGAGGTCCGCAAGACCCCGAACTACGGCTCCGCGGTCAACCCGGTCGCCTTCCTGCGCACCCACGGCGTGAAGGTCTGAGCGAAGCACCGCACGAGGCCCGACCCCGGGCCCGAGCCCGGCGCGAAGGCCCCGGCCGGACCGGCCGTCGGGCGGACGCCCACCCGCAGCGCACCAGCGCCCCGCTGGAACCAGTGGGGCGCCGGTGCGCTGTCCAAGGGCTGTCCCGTGATCCGCGGTGGATCAGCGGATCACGGGGCGGCTTTCGATGCCGTGCGTCTGCCGTTGCGGGGCGTCAGTGTCCGTGCGTCCCCCGGTGGGCCTGCGTCACCAGGTCGATGGCGACCTCGAGGACGGCCTTGCGCCGCTCCTCCGGGTCGCTCTCCATGTCCTGCATGACGAACATGCCCGCGTGCAGCGTGAACAGGGCGCTGACGCAGCGCACCTGGTCGGTCAGGCTCGACTCCGGGTCGATGATGATGTCCCGCAGGCCCGTCATCCGGGTCTTGAAGGTGTCGCCGATGCGCAGTTCCCGGACCGTCGCCTGGTTCTCCTGCATGAAGCGGAACAGCGGCGCCGCGCCGTCGAGCGCGTCGCTGTAGCGGCGGATGATCTCCTGCTTGGTCTCCAGGGTGTGCGGCTGCTTCCGGCCCCACTCGATCAGTTCCTGGATCGGCTGCGTCAGATCCTCGAAGAGGCTGACGATGATCTCTTCCTTGGTCTTGAAGTGGTAGTAGAGCGCGGCCTTCGTGACGTCCAGGCGCTCGGCGATCTCGCGCAGCGAGGTCTTCTCGTAACCCTGCTCCGCGAAGAGCTCCAGGGCCACGTCCTGGATGCGCTGACGGGTGTTTCCGCGGCGCTGCCGCTTCGTGCCGTCCATCGTGCCGCCCATCCTTCGTACTCCTCGCGCTCCCTGAGACTACCTGTCGGCCGGCCGACGGAAACTTACTTGACGACCGGCTAGTAAACCTCTACCTTCCTGAGTGTAGTAACTTGCCGGGCGGCAAGTAAGTAGCAGAACGGTAGCTGGGGGAAACAGGAACCATGGCGGACGCACCGAAACCCGAGACGGAGACCGGCCCGGCCGGCAAACAACCCAAGAGCGTGCGGGTCGTCCTGCTCGCGCTCATGATCGCGATGATGCTCGCGATGCTCGACAACATGATCGTGGGCACCGCGATGCCGACGATCGTGGGCGAGCTCGGCGGCCTTCAGCACCTGTCCTGGGTGGTGACGGCCTACACGCTGGCGACCGCCGCGGCCACGCCGCTGTGGGGCAAGCTCGGCGACATGTACGGGCGCAAGGGCGCCTTCCTCACGTCGATCGTGATATTCCTGGTCGGCTCCGCGCTCAGCGGCATGGCGCAGAACATGGGCGAGCTGATCGGCTTCCGCGCCATCCAGGGCCTCGGCGCGGGCGGTCTGATGGTCGGCGTGATGGCCATCATCGGCGATCTGATCCCGCCCCGGGAGCGCGGCAAGTACCAGGGCATGATGGCCGGTGTCATGGCGCTCGCGATGATCGGCGGCCCGCTGGTCGGCGGCACCATCACCGACAACTGGGGCTGGCGCTGGGCCTTCTACATCAACCTGCCGCTCGGCGCGGTGGCACTCGTGGCGGTCAGCGCCGTGCTGCACCTGCCGAAGAAGCGCGCACAGGCACGGGTCGACTACCTGGGCGCCGGGCTGCTGACCCTGGGCATCAGCTCCATCGTGCTCGTCACCACCTGGGGCGGCACGGAGTACGCCTGGACCTCGGCCCGGATCATGGAGCTCATCGCGATCGGCGTGGCCGCGCTGGTCGGGTTCGTCTTCTGGCAGACCAGGGCCGCCGAGCCGATCGTGCCGCTGCACATCTTCCGCAGCCGCAACTTCACCCTGATGTCGCTGATCGGCTTCATCACCGGCTTCGTGATGTTCGGCGCGGTGCTGTTCCTGCCGCTGTACCAGCAGTCCGTGCAGGGCGCCTCCGCGACCAACTCCGGTCTGCTGCTCCTGCCGATGCTGGGCGCGATGCTGGTCGTGTCGATGATCGCGGGCCGGGTCACCACCAACAGCGGCCGGTACAAGGTCTTCCCGATCGTCGGCAGCGTGCTGATGGTCACCGGGCTGTACCTGCTGTCCCTGATGGACACCGAGACCACCCGCCTGACCTCCGGCCTGTACATGGCCGTGCTCGGCGCCGGCATGGGCTGCCTGATGCAGATCACCATGCTGGTCGCGCAGAACAGCGTGCAGATGAAGGACATGGGCGTGGCCTCCTCGTCCACCACCCTGTTCCGTACGCTCGGCTCGTCCTTCGGTGTGGCGATCATGGGCGCGCTGTTCAACCACCGGGTCCAGGACGTGATGGCCGAGCGGGCCGGCGGGTTGGGCTCCAAGATCACGGAGCAGTCCGCGCAGCTGGACGCCAAGCACCTGGAGATGCTGCCCGCGGCGGCGCGGGAGGCGTACCAGCACGCGGTGTCAGCCGGTACGCACTCGGCGTTCCTGCTGGGCGCCGTGGTCGGCATCCTCGCCCTGGCGGCGGCGGTGTTCGTCAAGGAGGTGCCGCTGAAGGGCGCGGGACCGGCCAAGGCCAAGCCCGAGGGCGAGGAGGCCACGAGCGACGCGGCGACCCCCGCTGGTGTCGCGGAAGCCGTCTGAGCCCCCGCGGACGTCCCCCCGCCCCCGAAGGCCCCCGGCGCGAGCCGGGGGCCTTCCCCGTGCCGCCAGGCCTTCCGGCACGTCCCGCGAGCCCGCCCCGTTGAGCCCCCCGTCACGGCGCCCGGGCCGTCTGTCAGTGCCCCGTGTCACCATCGGCCGTATGGAAGCGGTGGCGGGCAGGATGCGGCGGCTGCGCCTGGCCAAGGACGCCATGGACCGGGACTGGGCGGACCCGGACCTCGACCTGGACACGGTGGCGGCTCACGCGGGCTACTCGCGCTACCACTTCGTCCGGGCCTTCAAGGAGGCGTACGGCGAGACGCCCCGCCAGTACCTCACCCACCGCCGCATCGAGCGGGCCGGGGACCTGCTGCGCACCGCGAACCTGACGGTGACCGAGATCTGCCACCTCGTCGGCTTCAGCAGCCTGGGCACGTTCTCGTCCCGCTTCAAGGCCCGGACCGGGCTCACCCCGAGCGAGTACCGCGCCCGGCACGTCGGCCGCGGCGCCGCCCTCATCCCCGGCTGCTACGCCATGCTCTGGGCCGGCGGATTCCGCCCCGGCACGTCCCGCGAGCGAGAGAGCAATTCCCGAGAAGCGGGCTGAGGGCCCGCCCGCCTACCGTGGCAGCGCAACCGCATCCCGCAACCCCCGGAGACGCCATGATCAAGGGCATCGCCATCACCACCGTCTGGGTCCTCGACCAGGACCGCGCGAAGGAGTTCTACACCCAGAAGCTCGGCCTGGAGGTCCGCACCGACATGACGATGGGGGAGGGCGGCGCGCGCTGGCTCACCGTCGGCTCCCCCGACCAGCCCGACGTCGAGCTGACCCTCATGGTGCCGGGGCCGCCCGCGATGGACCCCGAGTCCGCCGAGATGGTCAGGAAGCTGGTCGCCAAGGGTGCCCTCGGCGCCGGTGTCCTGACGACCGACGACATCCACGGCGACTACAAGAAGCTCAAGGAGCGCGGGGTGGAGTTCCTCCAGGAACCGCAGGAGCGCCCCTACGGCACGGAGGCGCTCTTCCGCGACGACTCCGGCAACTGGTTCTCCTTCACCCAGCGGCGCGAGGGCGGCCTGGACCCGGACAAGGAATGGGCCTGCTAGGACCCCGGGTCTGCCCAGCGGACCCGGCGGGCGGTCACTCCCCCTGCCGGGGCACCTGCTGCGGCAGCACCGGATAGCTGCCCGTGTTCGTCGGGGCGTGCTCCGGCAGCCACAGCACCGCGACCGCGCCCTCGGCCGGAATGTGCTCGGGGGCGCCCGCGGGCCGTACGTTGCGGAAGGTCAGGCGTGCCCCCAGCACCCGGGCCTGGCCGGCGGCGATGGTCAGGCCCAGGCCGTGGCCGCGTCCCGCGCGGTCCGCGCTGCCGGTGCGGAACCGGCTGGGGCCCTCCGCCAGCAGCGCCTCCGGGAAACCGGGCCCGTGGTCGCGCACCCGGATGACCCGGCCCTCGACGGTGACCTCGATCGGCGGCTTGCCGTGCCGGGCGGCGTTGGCGAGCAGGTTGAACAGCACCCGCTCCAGGCGCCGCGGGTCCGTCGTGACCTCCGACTCGTGCACCACCCGTACCTCGACGTCCGGGTCCTTCGCCGCCACCCGCCGGGCGACGAACTCGCCGAGCACGATGTCCTGGAGTTCGGCCCGCTCCGAGGCGCCGTCCAGCCGCGCGACCTCCAGCACGTCCTCGACCAGCGTGCGCATGGCCTTCGCCCGGTCCAGGACCAGCTCGGTGGGCCGGCCCGGCGGCAGCAGCTCGGCGGCCGTCAGCAGTCCGGTCACCGGGGTGCGCAGCTCGTGCGCGATGTCCGCGGTGACCCGCCGCTCCGCCTCCAGCCGCTGCTGCAGCGCGTCCGCCATGGCGTCCACCGCGCGTGCGAGATCGTCGGTCTCGTCCCGCACGACCCCGCCGATGGCGTCACGGACCCGTACGTCCGTTTCGCCCTTGGCCACCTGGTTCGCGGCGGTCGCCGCCTTGCGCAGCCGGCGCGAGAGCTGGCCGCCGATGAGCACCCCCAGCGCGCTGCCGCCCAGCACGACCGCGATGGAGCCGATCACCAGCGCCTGGTCGAGGTCGTTGAGGATGTCCGTGCTGCGGTCGGTGAAGTGCGTGTGCAGGGAGAGCACATGCCCGCCCTTGATCGGCATGGCCGCCCAGATGTCGGGCACGCCGCCCGGGTGGTCGGTGACGTACGTGGCTCGCCGACCGTTCTCGACCTTCTCCCGCAGCGCGGCGGGCAGGGTCGGATCGTCGATCTTGAAGGGGGCGGGGGCAGGCCGCCGGCCCGGGCGGTCGTAGATGCTCTGCGCGAACTGGAGCCGTTGGTCGGCCAGGTCGCGGGCGTTGTCCAGCATCGACACCCGGGCGGCGTTGTGCACCACCAGGCTGAGCGCGATCGCCACCAGCGCGCCGACCAGCGCGATGGCCGCGCTGAGCTTCCACCTCAGCCCCGTACGGATGTCCGCCTGCTCCAGGCGCCCCGGGAGCAGGCGCCGCGTGTTTCCCGGCATGGCGCCCCGCTCAGGCCTTCAGCTTGTAGCCGAAGCCGCGGACCGTCTCGATGCGGTCCTGGCCGATCTTCCCGCGCAGCCGCTGCACGTGGACGTCGACGACCCGGGTGTCGCCGCCCCAGCCGTAGTCCCACACGCGCTCCAGGAGCTTGTCCCGGGACAGGACCGTGCCCGGGGCGGCGGAGAACTCGAGCAGCAGCCGCATCTCGGTGGGGGTGAGCGCCACCGGCTGCCCGGCCCGGCGCACCTCCATCCCCTCGGTGTCGACGTCGAGATCGCCGAAGGTCAGCACCCCGCCGTCCACCGAGGAGGAGCCGGCCTCGGCGCGGCCACCGCCCGCGTGCCCGAAGCGGCGCAGCACCGCCCGGATCCGGGCGACCAGCACGGCGCCGTCGAACGGCTTGGTCACATAGTCGTCCGCGCCGGCCTCCAGACCCAGCACGACGTCGATGGAGTCCGCCCGCGCCGACAGCATGATCACCGGCACCGTCGACTCGTCGCGGATGCGGCGGCACAGACTGACGCCGTCCAGGCCGGGGACCATGACGTCCAGCAGCGCGATGTCGGGCCGCCTCGCCCGGAACGCCTCCAGGCCCGACAGGCCGTCGGGCATGGCCGTGACCGCGAAGCCGTCCCGCTCCAGGGCGAGCTGTGTGGCCTCACGGATGACGTCGTCGTCCTCGACGAACAGGACGTGGGTCTGCTCTGCCATCCCGGTTGCTCTCAGTCCTTGTGTACTTCGAAGGGTGCGCCCACTGTGTGGACGTGTCCGGCGCGTGAGGCGTTCACTCGCACGTCCGGCCGGCGGCTCGGCCCCCGCGGGCGACCGGTTCACGCCACCGCAATTGTCCCGCGTCAGTTGCCGGGGGTCGGAGCGGCCGACGCGTTCCCGCCGACGGCCTTGCTGTACTCGTTGCGCGTGCTGAACTCCTTCGTGAACGCGCGCCCGTTCCACCGGTAGGTGATCACAAACTCGCCGGACGGGTTGGACACCGGGTCGTCCTTCTCGTACACCTGCTTGGTCACCACGAGGTCGCCGCGGTCGATCTCCGCGTAGACCGGCGGCTCCTCGGCCCGGAACACCTCTTCGTACCCGTCGCCGCGCTCGCGGTACACGTACGAGCCCACGCCCACCGCTTCTTCGCAGGTCAGCACATTGACGACGATATCGTCGACGGAGCCGCCGGTCAGCTTGCCGTACGCCACGTCGACGGGGTACTGGTCGCCCGCGCACGGCTTGAGGCCGCGCTTGACGGCGGCCGAGACCTTCGGGTCGTCCTTGACGAGCCGGACCGGGTCCACCGGCCGGGGGGTGTCGGCGGGGCTCGCGGAGAGGCTGGGCGAGGGCGCGCCGGCCACCGAGCTGGCGTCGGCCGGCCCCTCGTCGCGGGCGCCGGTGCCGCCCGTGCCGCAGGCGGAGACCAGCAGGCCGAGGGCCGTGACCACGGCCGCCGCCGTGGTCACCGCCTGGAAGGTCCCCCGGACCGGGGCGAGCCCGGCACGACGACCCGCGCCGTCGCCGGGGCAGGAGTCACCCTCGCCGTTCGGGCCGGCTTCGGCCCCGCCGCTCCGGTCGACCTCGGCCGTACCGCTCAGGCCGCGCAACGCTCCCGCTCCTCACGCTCCAGCGCGCGTGCGTCCAGATCGCGGGCCTCCAGCTCCTGGCGGAGCCGGGCGAGCGCCCGGTGCAGCGTGCTCTTGACCGTTCCCGCGGACATGCCGAGGGCGGCGGCCGTCTCCTCCGTGGACATCTGCTCCCAGTGTCGCAGCACCACGACACTGCGCTGCTTCGGAGCGAGAACTTTCATGATGTCCATCAGGAGCGCGCGGTCGGCGTGCTGCTCGGTGGAGTCCTCGACGCTGGCGTCCGGAAGCTGCTCGGTGGGAACCTCCTCCAGCTTCCGCGCCCGCCACCACTCCGTACGCGTGTTGATCATGACTCGGCGCAGATAGGCGTCCGCGAGCCGCTTGTCGGCGATGCCCTCCCAGCGACCGTACGTGCGCACCAGAGCGGTCTGGAGCAGGTCCTGGGCGTCGATGGGGTCCGGCACCAGCCGGCGGGCGCTGCGCAGCAGCGCGTCCTGCCGGGTGCGCACATACTCCTCGAACTCCAGCACCTCACCCTGGGCCATGATCAACCGCCTCCGCTCCCCGTTTTCCGACCCGCCTGCTGTCGGATCCCACGCTGTGTGCGGGCCGGCCGTGGTCGGCAGCCGCCCGGTGCCCGTCGGGCACGCAACAGAAGGTACGGAGGCGTTGTCACGGCGTTGTCCGAAGCAGCCTGCGGCTGGCCCTCGGCTGTACGTCGGTTGTGTAACAGACGTAGGAACGGGGTAAAGAGGTGCTCTGATTGGCCCTGATATGGGGTGATTTGAGCCCTCGGGTGGCGCGCGGGTGTGTGACACGGACGCCCGCGCCGCCCCAGGAGGCGTCACCGCCGCGACCGAGTCCGGGCGGTGACGTGGTGTCAGGCCGACGGCAGCCGGTACAGGCCGCCCGGCAGCGGCTCCACCAGACCGTCCGCGACGAGTCCGTCCAGGGCCCGGCCTCGCTGGACCGGCTCGTGCCACACCCGGTCCAGCACCGCCTGCGGCACCGCCGTGTGAGCCTCCCGCAGCACGGCGAGCAGCTTGCCGCGCACCTGCCGGTCGGTGCCGGCGTAGGTCTGACCGCGGCGCGGCGGCCCCTCGTGCTCCGGCTTGCCCGCCAGCCGCCACGTGCAGTGCCCGGCGATCGGGCAGCGGTCGCACGACTCGTTCTTCGCCGTGCACACCAGTGCGCCGAGCTCCATGGAGGCCGCGGCCCAGCGGGCCGCGGTCCGCTCGTCCTCCGGCAGCAGGGTGCGGGCCAGGCGGCGTTCGGCTGCGGTGGTGGCGTTCGGCGGGTACTGCACGCCGGTGACCGCGCGGGCCAGGACCCGGCGGACGTTGGTGTCCAGCACGGCGTGCCGCTGCCCGTAGGCGAAGGACGCGACCGCCGCGGCCGTGTACTCGCCGATGCCGGGCAGGGCGAGCAACTGCGCGTGCTCGGTGGGTACGTCGCCGCCGTGCCGTTCCGTTATGGCGATCGCGGCGCCGTGCAGGCGCAGGGCGCGGCGCGGATAGCCGAGCCGGCCCCAGGCGCGGACGGCCTCGCCCGGCGCCTCCTTGGCGAGGTCGGCGGGGCGCGGCCAGCGTTCGAGCCACTGTTCGTAGACGGGCAGGACGCGGTTGACCGGCGTCTGCTGGAGCATGAACTCGCTGACCATCACCCCCCAGGCGCCGGCGTCGGCGCGCCGCCAGGGCAGGTCGCGGGCGTTGGCGTCGAACCAGGTGATGACGTGGTCGTGCAGGGTCGCGCCGTGCGGGGCGCCGGGCGTGCCGGACGCCGAGGCGGCGGCGGCGGCGTCGGTGGCGTCGAGGGGGCTGTCGACGGCGCTTTCGACGGCGTCGACGTCGGTGGCCGGGGCGGTGGCCGTGGCGGTGGGGCTGTGTGGGGGCAGTGTGGGCGCAGTCATGGCCCTTCCGATCCTGCCACGTGGGGATGGACGGCCGCGTGATCCCGCGCGTCCCGGTGTCGTCACCGACCGTCACTGTTCGGTTACCACGACCGCAAAGGAGGTGGCCTGTACGGGCGTTGCTCGAATGATGATCCGGAAAAGTTGTGGTCGGCGCGGCGGGTGGGGCGGGGGAAGGCCACGATCTCTCGTACAGTTTGGGCCGTGGGATCTCTGCGCAATCCGGTCGGGCCGCTTCCCTCGTCCATCTACTGGCGACGGAGGGTCGTACTGCTGTCCGTGGTCGCCCTGCTGGCCCTGCTGGTCGTCTGGGCCGTCACCTCGGGCGGCGGGGGCCACAAGAACAGCGGCAGTGCGTCCGACGGCAAGCATCCCACGCCCTCCACCATCACCCCGGGACCCTCCGGTTCCGGTCCCGCGATCAGCCAACGCCCCGGTGGACGTGACGAGTCCGGCGGCGGTGACTCCGGCGGATCGGGGGCCGCCTCGGGCGGCGGCACCGCTTCCGGCTCTCCGGGCAGGGACGGCTCGGGTGCCGGCTCCGGATCCGGTGCGGGCTCGGGCGGCGGCGCCGACGGCGGTTCCGGGACGGGCGCCGTGCTGCCGGCCGGCAGCACGCTCCCCAACTGCGTCCCCGGGACTGTCGCGTTGACCCTGCGCAGTGTGCACAACACCTACGCGCCGGGTCAGACGCCGACCTTCGAACTGACGGCGAAGAACTCCTCCGGCGCCGACTGCAAGGTCGACCTCGGGCCGAAGTCCGCGGTGCTGACGATCAGCAAGGCCGACAGCAGCACCGACTACTGGTCCTCGGACGACTGCCCGAAGACGGCCGGAAACCTGCTGTACCGGGTGCCGGCGGGCAGCGCCGTGACCTCCACCGTGCGCTGGGACCGCAAGCCGAGCGCTCCGCGGTGCGCGACGCCACCGGCGGGCTCGGCCGGGGCGGGGACGTACCTGGTGGAGGCGAAGGTTCCGGGGTACGGCAAGCTGCAGACGTCGTTCGTTCTGTCGGCGGACTAGCGGCGTACCTCCGAGGCGGTCAGCTCCTCGGCGGTGTCTGCGCGCTCGGACGTACCGGCGTTCTCGGACGCACCGGCGTTGTCAGACGTACCGCTCCAGGATCGACGACTCCGCCAGCCGCGACAGGCCCTCGCGGACGCTGCGGGCCCGGGCCTCGCCGACGCCGTCCACCGTCTGGAGGTCGTCGACGCTGGCCGCGAGAAGCTTCTGCAGGCCGCCGAAGTGCTCGACCAGACGGTCGATGATGGCGCCGGGCAGCCGGGGAACCTTGGCCAGCAGGCGGAAGCCGCGCGGGGAGACGGCCGAGTCCAGCGTCTCCGGCGAGCCGGTGTAGCCCAGGGCACGGGCGACGGTGGGCATCTCCAGCAGCTCGGCGTGGGAGAGCTTGTCGAGTTCGGTCAGCGCCTCCTCGACCGTGCGGGAGCGCTTGGCCGTGGGCTCGGGGACGTAGTCCCGTACCACCAGCTCGCGCTCGGGCTCCACGCCCGCGATCAGCTCGTCCAGCTGGAGCGCCAGCAGGCGGCCGTCGGTGCCCAGCTCCACCACGTACTCGGCGATCTCGGTCGCGATCCGGCGCACCATCTCCAGGCGCTGCGCGACCGCCGAGACGTCGCGGACCGTCACCAGGTCCTCGATCTCCAGCGCCGACAGCGTGCCCGCCACCTCGTCCAGGCGGAGCTTGTAGCGCTCCAGGGTGGCCAGGGCCTGGTTGGCGCGGGAGAGGATCGCGGCGGAGTCCTCCAGGACCCGTCGCTGGCCGTCGACGTAGAGGGCGATCAGCCGCATCGACTGCGAGACGGAGACGACGGGGAAGCCGACCTGCTTGCTGACGCGGTCCGCCGTGCGGTGCCGGGTGCCGGTCTCCTCCGTGGGGATCGTGGGGTCCGGGACCAGCTGCACGCCGGCCCGCAGGATCTTGGACAGGTCCGAGGACAGCACGATGCCGCCGTCCAGCTTGCACAGCTCCCGCAGCCGCGTCGCCGTGAACTCGACGTCCAGGACGAAGCCGCCCGTGCACATCGACTCCACGGTCCTGTCCGCGCCGAGCACGATCAGGCCGCCGGTGTTGCCGCGGAGCACCCGCTCCAGCCCGTCCCGCAGGGCCGTTCCCGGCGCCACGGCGCTCAGTGAGGCGCGCATCAGGCCATCGGCGCCGGAACTCCCGCCGGACTTTCCGGGAGCTGCCGCCCGGTCGTTGGCTGCCACTGCACTCCTCCGCTTTTGGATGCTCGTTCGCCTCCGGGGCGCCCCCACGGGCTCACTCGTCGCAGGTTCTCCAGGCGCTCCCGTTTCGCACACTCGGTTCGTACGGACGGGCGAGACCAGGGCAAAGTCTACCGGCGGTCCTCCTGCTCCCGTGGGGCCTCCCGGTGACGCGAACGCGGCAGGACCCGCAGCGCGTCCCCTATGTCGGCCACTTCCAGGACCTTCATGCCCGACGGGATCTTGCCCGGGTCGCCCGGCACCAGGGCGTGCGTGAAGCCGAGGCGATGGGCTTCCGCGAGGCGGCGCTGCACGCCCGTGACCCGCCTGACCTCGCCCGCCAGGCCCACCTCGCCGATCGCGACGAGATTCTTCGGCAGCGGTGTGTCGCTCGCCGCGGACGCCAGCGCGAGGGCGACGGCGAGGTCGGCGGCCGGTTCGGACAGCTTCACCCCGCCGACCGTCGCGGAGTAGATGTCCCGCTTGCCCAGCGCGCTGATCCGGCCCCGCTGCTCCAGCACGGCCAGCATCATCGAGACCCGGGAGGTCTCCAGGCCCGACGTGGTACGGCGCGGGGAGGGGATCTGGGAGTCGACGGTGAGCGCCTGGACCTCGGCGACCAGCGGGCGGCGGCCCTCCAGGGTCACCGTCAGGCAGGTGCCCGGCACCGGCTCGTCGCGGCGGGTCAGGAACAGGCCGCTGGGATCGGCGAGGCCCGTGATCCCCTCGTCGTGCAGCTCGAAGCAGCCCACCTCGTCCGTCGCGCCGTAGCGGTTCTTCACCCCTCGGACCAGGCGCAGGCGCGCGTGCCGGTCGCCCTCGAAGTGCAGCACCACGTCCACCAGGTGCTCCAGCAGGCGCGGGCCCGCGATCGCACCGTCCTTGGTGACATGGCCCACGAGCAGGGTGGACATCCCGCGCTCCTTGGAGGCGCGGATCAGCGCTCCCGCCACCTCCCGCACCTGCGCCATGCCGCCGGGCGCGCCGTCGATCTCCGGGGAGGCCACGGTCTGCACCGAGTCCAGGACGAGCAGCGAGGGCTTCACCGCGTCCAGATGGCCCAGGACGGCGGCCAGGTCGGTCTCGGCGGCCAGGTACAGATGGTCGTCGATGGCGCCGATGCGGTCGGCGCGCAGCCGGACCTGGCTCGCGGACTCCTCGCCCGTGACGTACAGCGTGCGGTGCTCGTCGCTCGCGGCCTTCGCGGCCACGTCCAGCAGCAGCGTGGACTTGCCGACGCCCGGCTCGCCCGCGAGGAGGACGACGGCGCCGGGCACGAGCCCACCGCCGAGGACGCGGTCGAGTTCGGGCACGCCGGTGGAGCGGGCGGTGGCCCGGCGGCCGTCCACCTGGCCGATGGGCAGGGCCGACGTGGTGACGCGGCCGGGTGTGGTCGTACGGACCGCGGGCGCGCCGTACTCCTCGATCGTGCCCCAGGCCTGGCACTCGGGGCAGCGGCCGAGCCACTTGGCCGTCTGCCAGCCGCATTCGGTGCAGCGGTAGGACGGGCGGTCCTTGGTGGTCTTCGTACGGGCAGCCATGCGGGAAACCGTAACCGCAGTCACTGACAGCCAGGGGCCCCGGCCGCCCCGGACGCGGCGCGCGGGACCGCGGAAGGTCCGTGCGCTCGTATGAGGGATCGTTTCACCCGTACGGATTAAAAGTGCGCAACGGGGAAGAACGGACGAAGCTTCGCCGCCTACGGTCGCACGGGTGATGAGCAGCAGTCCGGACACCTCGACCCGTACGACCGGTGCGCACCGGACGCACCGCGAGGCGCGCGACCGCGCTGCCGCGCGCGCACTGGCGCAGCATCCGCCCGCGCACTACGAGCCCCACCTCGACGGCCTGTTCACCTACTGCCTGTCCGTGCTGTGCGACCACGACGCGGCGATCGCCGCCCTCGCGGACGCGCTGGCGTTCGCCGAGCGGCGCGGTCAGCGCGTCGTGCCGAGCCCGCAGGACCGGCGGGCGTGGCTGTACGCGCTGGCCCGCTGGGCGTGCCTGCGCAAGCTGGCCGACGCCAAGCAGAAACGTCAGGGCACGCATGCCACGGGCCGCCACGCCGACGACGCCCGAGGCCCGGGCTCCCGGCAGGGCCCGGGCGCCGGGTCGGGCACAAGCCGTCGTCACGGCGCGGGCGGGCAGCAGCCGGCGGGCGCCGCGCGGCAGGGCACGAACGGGCGGCAGGCCACGGGCCGGACCGCCCCGGCCGCGTACCCCACCGCGGCTGCTTCCGAGGCGGTCCAGGAGCGGCGGCGGCGCGAACTGGCCCAGCTGGCCTGGCCGGAGGCCGCCGGCACCAGCCCCGAGCAGCGCGAGGCCCTCGAACTCGCGGTACGCCACCGCCTCGCCGGCCACGAGGTCGCCGCGGTCCTCGGCATGGACCTCGCCTCCGCCCGCGAACTGCTCGCCTCCGCGGCCTGCGAGGTGGAGCGCACCCGCGCCGCTCTCGCCGTCGTCGAGACCGGCGGCTGCCCGGGTGTCAGCGCGCTCACCGGGGACAGCCCCCTCGTGCTCAGCGCGGCGCTGCGGCGTGAGCTCGTCCGGCACGTCGACGACTGCCCGCGCTGCCGTCGTACCGCCGAGCGCGCGGTCCCGGGCCGGTGGCCCGGCGCGAGCGTCACGCCCGCGGAACTGCCCCTGCTTCCGGCCCCCCGCACGGCCCTGCACGTCGCCATGGCGCACCAGCCGCGCGCGCGGGGCGCCGCTCCGCGCTTCGACCGGCGCGGTTTCCCGATGGACCCCAAGGACCGCGCCGCCCGCCGGGACCGTCTGCGCGCGCGTGCCGTCACGACGACGGTGGTCGCCACGGTCGTCGCCGCGCCCGTACTGGCTCTGTGGGCCGCCTACCGGGGCACGCCGACCGGCGAGGGGCAGGGCGGACCGTCGGCCACCGCGCGCGAGGCCCGCGGCCCCGGCGCCCTGGCCGGTGAGGAGACCGGCGACGGCTACGAGAACGCGGGCAACGCGCGCCCCGGACCCGACGCCGGCTTCGACGGGGGCGCGCGACCCGATGTGTCCGTGGAGGTCGTCAGCGTCCGGGGTGCCGCCGGGCACAAGGCCGGCCACCTGACCGTCAGGGCCACCGGCGCCGGCGACACCACACTCGTCACCCTGACCGCCTCCGGTACGGCGCCGGTCCGCTGGTCGGCGACCACCAAAGCGCCCTGGCTCTACCTGAGCCGGGCGTCGGGCGCCCTGAGGCCCGGCGAGTCGTTGACGATCAAGGTGTACGTCGACCATCTGCGAGAGCCGTCAGGTCACTGGAGCGCGCGGGTGGCGATCGCACCCGCCGGAGCCGTGGTCTCCATCGACGGCTACGGCACGGCGCCCGGTCACTCCGCCCCGGCCACCACGCACCCGGCCGACCCGCCCCGGACCACCGCCCCGCGCCCGACGCCCACGCGCACGGCCCCCACGAGCCCCTCCAGCCCGACCCCGAGCGACCCCCCGCCCACACCGTCCGGTCCGACGTCCAGCACGACCCCGACCCCGACGGCCACCGGATCGTCCCCGTCCGGCCCGGACGGCCCCTCGCGGCCACCGGACGACGACGCCAACGGCGCGCCGAGCCCGTCGGACGCCTGACAAGGGCTGTGCCGCGATCCCCGGCGGGCGCGCGACGCCGGCCACGGCACCTCGCCGCGCTGCCGGAATCCCGGGAGACTCAGGCGGGATCCGCCGGGTGCGGTGCCGACAGCGGCCGCCCCGAGGCCAGCCGTTCCTCGCACAGCTCGACCAGGCGGTCGTAGCCGGCCTTGCCCATCAGCTCGGTCAGCTCGGCCCGGTAGGAGACGTACACGGGCTCGCCCGCGCCGTGCGCCGACGTTGCCGAGGTGCACCACCAGTGCAGGTCGTGGCCGCCGGGACCCCAGCCCCGGCGGTCGTACTCACCGATCGACACCTGGAGCACCCGTGTGTCGTCGGGGCGGTCGATCCACTCGAAGGTCCGCCGGATCGGCAGCTGCCAACACACGTCCGGCTTGGTCTCCAGCGGCTCGCGCCCTTCCCTCAGCGCCAGGATGTGCAGCGAGCAGCCCATGCCGCCCGGGAAACCGGGCCGGTTCTGGAAGATGCACGACCCCTGGAAGGGGCGGGTCTGCCGGGAACCCTCCTCGTCCTCGGTCACCCAGCCGTTCTTCGTGCCCTCGGCGTGGTTCTGCCAGATGTCCGGTGTGAGCCTGGCCACATGCTCGGCGACGCGCTGCTCGTCGTCCTCGTCGGAGAAGTGGGCGCCCAGCGTGCAGCACCCGTCGTCCGCGCGGCCCTCCTGGATGCCCTGGCAGCCGCTGCCGAAGATGCAGTTCCAACGAGAGGTCAGCCAGGTCAGATCACAGCGGAAGACCTGTTCGTCGTCCGCCGGATCCGGGAACTCCACCCACGCCCGTGCGAAGTCCAGCCCCTTCTCGTCGGGCTCCGAGTGCTTCTTCCGCTTCGGCTCCGGCAGCACGGCTTCCGCCGCCTTCCCCGGGCTCGCGGAGGCCGCCGATTTATCGGTCTTCGCCTTTTTCGTCTTTGGCACGCGTCCAGAGTAAGTCGCCCGGCCCCGACGCCGGGACCGCCGGGGACCGGACACCGGGGACGGACCCGGACCAGGCACCCCCGCGGCGGAACCGGACCGGGCATCCGGGGTAGAGCGCGGCGCCGGTGGCAGTAGCGTGCCGTACATGAGACTCGGTGTCCTCGACGTGGGTTCCAACACGGTGCATCTGCTGGTGGTCGACGCGCACCCCGGCGCACGCCCGCTGCCCGCGCACTCGCACAAGGTGGAGCTGCGGCTCGCCCAACTCCTCGACGAGGAGGGCGCGATCGGCTCCGAGGGCGTCGACAGACTGACCGCCGTGGTCCAGGACGCGCTCCAGGCCGCCGAGGACAAGGGCGTGGAGGACCTGCTGCCGTTCGCGACCTCCGCCGTGCGGGAGGCCGGGAACGCCGACGACGTCCTCGCGCGCGTGCGGGCCGAGACCGGCGTCGAGCTCCAGGTGCTCAGCGGCGAGGAGGAGGCACGCCTCACCTTCCTCGCCGCCCGCCGCTGGTTCGGCTGGTCCGCCGGGAAGCTGCTGGTCCTGGACATCGGCGGCGGCTCACTGGAGATCGCGTACGGCATCGACGAGGACCCCGACGCGGCCGTGTCGCTGCCGCTCGGCGCGGGCCGCCTCACCGCCGGCCGGCTGCACGGCGACCCGCCCGACCCCGAGGACGTCAGGGCGCTGCGCCGCCATGTGCGCGCGGAGATCGCGCGGACGGTCGGCGAGTTCAGCCGCTTCGGGGCCCCGGACCACGTCGTCGCCACCTCCAAGACCTTCCGCCAGCTCGCCCGCATCGCCGGGGCGGCGCGCTCCGCCGAGGGCCTCTACGTCCAGCGCGAGCTGAAGCGGGAGTCCCTGGAGGCGTGGGTGCCGCGCCTGGCCGCCATGACGACGGAGGAGCGCGCCGAGCTGCCCGGGGTCTCCGACGACCGCGCGAGCCAGCTGCTGGCCGGCGCCCTGGTCGCCGAGGGCGCGATGGACCTCTTCGGCGTGGAACGCCTGGAGATCTGCCCCTGGGCGCTGCGCGAGGGAGTGATCCTCCGGCGCCTGGATCACATGGGGTCGGCGTAGAGCCCGGGGCGGCAGAGCGGCCGGGGGCGGCGGGGCGGCAGGAGACGGGTCCGGTTTCGAGACATACGCCTCACCGGCGAGCGGGCACCCCGCGTCACCCAACCGCACCCCGTAACCTGTCCATCGTGGTGGAACCCGTCGTGCGCATCCCGGAAGCGAAGGTCGCCCTGTCGACGGCCTCCGTGTATCCGGAGTCGACGGCGACGGCCTTCGAGATCGCCGCGCGCCTCGGCTACGACGGCGTCGAGGTGATGGTGTGGACCGACCCGGTCAGCCAGGACATCGACGCGCTGCGCAGGCTCAGCGACTACCACGGGATACCGATCCTCGCCGTGCACGCCCCCTGTCTGCTGATCACCCAGCGGGTGTGGTCGACCGACCCCTGGGCCAAGCTCCAGCGCGCCCGGGCGGCCGCGGAGAAGCTCGGCGCGAGCACCGTCGTCGTCCACCCGCCGTTCCGCTGGCAGCGCCAGTACGCCCGTGACTTCGTGACCGGGATCTGGCGGATGGCGAACGAGACGGATGTGCGGTTCGCCGTGGAGAACATGTACCCGTGGCGCTACCGCGACCGCGAGATGCTCGCCTACGCCCCCGACTGGGACGTCACGAAGGACGACTACCGCCACTTCACGATCGACCTCAGCCACGCGGCCACGGCCCGCACCGACGCGCTGCGGATGGCCGAGCGGATGGGCGACCGCCTCGGCCACATCCACCTCGCCGACGGCAAGGGCTCGGCGAAGGACGAGCACCTCGTGCCCGGTCGCGGCAACCAGCCCTGCGCCGAACTGCTGGAACGTCTCGCCGCCACCGGTTTCGACGGCCATGTCGTCATCGAGGTCAACACCCGCCGCGCCATGTCCGGCGCGGAGCGCGAGTCCGACCTCGCCGAGGCCCTGGCCTTCACCCGGCTGCACCTGACCTCGACCGTGCGGGTGCCCCGGCGATGACCGACACGACCAGCCGGGACCCCGGCTCCACCGGCCCCGGATCCGGCACGGCCGGCCGGAGCGGCCGGGGCCGTGGGCGCCCGAGGCGGGAGGAGGCGGGGGACACCCGCGACCGCATCCTGACCGCGGCGCGCGAGGAGTTCTCCGAGCGGGGCTACGAGAAGACGTCCGTGCGCGGCATCGCCAAGGCCGCCGGAGTCGACTCGGCCCTGGTCCACCACTATTTCGGCACCAAGGAGCAGGTGTTCGAGGCGGCGATCGAGGTGGCCTTCGCGCCCGCCCTGAGCGCGTCGCACATGATCGCCGACGGCCCGCTGGAGGGGGTCGGTGAACGCCTGACCCGCTACTTCTTCGGCATCTGGGAGAACCCCACCACCCGCACGCCCCTGCTGGCGATCGTCCGTTCCGCGATGAACAACGACACCGCGGCCGCGGTCTTCCGCCGTCTGGTCGCCTCCCAGCTGCTGCGCCGCATCGCCGGCCGGCTCGAGCAGCCGGACGCGGAGCTGAGCGCCGAACTGGCGGCGGCGCAGCTGGTGGGGTGCGCGATGCTGCGGTACGTGATCAGGCTGGAGCCGCTGGCGTCGGCGGACGTGGAGCAGATCATCGCCCGGGTGGCACCGGTCGTGGAGAGACACTTCACGGGCCGGTGACCCGGCCGGGGCGGGCCGGCCCGCCCGAGACACGCGTCCCGCATTCCGGACAGTGTGTCCCGCCCCGTGGATGACCGGCGTACGCTCGACCCCGTCAGAACTCTGCCGCGATGGCATGCCGTCCCACGGCCCGCCGGCCTCCCGGCAGGACCCTGAGGCAGAACCCTTCGAAGGAGCGAGCGACGATGCCCGAGCTGAGGTCCCGCACAGTCACCCACGGCCGCAACATGGCGGGCGCTCGCGCCCTTATGCGCGCCTCCGGTGTACCCGGTGCGGACATCGGCCGGAAGCCGATCGTCGCCATCGCCAACAGCTTCACCGAGTTCGTGCCCGGCCACACCCACCTGGCGCCGGTCGGCCGGATCGTCAGCGAGGCGGTCAGGGAGGCGGGCGGCATCCCGCGCGAGTTCAACACCATCGCGGTCGACGACGGCATCGCGATGGGCCACGGCGGCATGCTGTACTCGCTGCCCTCCCGGGACCTGATCGCCGACAGCGTCGAGTACATGGTCGAGGCCCACTGCGCCGATGCCCTGGTCTGCATCTCCAACTGCGACAAGATCACACCGGGCATGCTGATGGCGGCCCTGCGCCTGAACATCCCGACGGTCTTCGTCTCCGGCGGCCCCATGGAGTCCGGCCGCGCCACCCTGGTCGACGGCACCGTCCGCACCCTCGACCTGGTCGACGCGATGTCCGAAGCCGTCAACGACAAGATCTCCGACGAGGACATCCTCCGCATCGAGGAGAACGCCTGCCCGACCTGCGGCAGTTGTTCGGGCATGTTCACCGCCAACTCGATGAACTGCCTGACCGAGGCGATCGGCCTCTCCCTGCCGGGCAACGGTTCGGTCCTCGCCACCCACACCGCGCGCAAGCGGCTCTACGTCGACGCGGCCCACACGGTCATGGACCTCACCCGCCGCTACTACGAGCAGGACGACGACACGGTCCTGCCGCGCTCCGTCGCCACCTTCCAGGCCTTCGAGAACGCGATGGCCCTGGACATCGCGATGGGCGGCTCCACGAACACGATCCTGCACCTGCTGGCGGCGGCCCAGGAAGCGGGCGTCCCCTTCGGTCTGGAGCAGATCGACGCGGTCTCCCGCCGGGTCCCGTGCCTGGCGAAGGTCGCGCCCAACGTCGCCAAGAACCGCACGTACTACATGGAGGACGTGCACCGGGCCGGCGGCATCCCCGCCCTGCTCGGTGAACTGCACCGCGCGGGCCTGCTCAACGAGGACGTGCACGCGGTGCACAGCCCGTCCCTGGCGGACTGGCTGAAGACCTGGGACGTCCGCGGCGGCTCCCCGTCCGCCGAGGCGGTGGAACTGTGGCACGCGGCGCCCGGGTGCGAGAGGTCCGCCGAGGCCTTCTCCCAGTCGGAGCGCTGGGAGGCCCTGGACGAGGACGCCGAGAACGGCTGCATCCGCAGCGTCGAGCACGCGTACTCGAAGGACGGCGGCCTGGCCGTGCTCAAGGGCAACCTGGCCGTCGACGGCTGCGTGGTGAAGACGGCCGGCGTCGACGAGTCGATCTGGACCTTCGAGGGCCCGGCGGTCGTCTGCGAGTCGCAGGAGGAGGCCGTCCAGAAGATCCTCACCCAGCAGGTCAAGGAGGGCGACGTCGTCGTCATCCGTTACGAGGGCCCCAAGGGCGGCCCCGGCATGCAGGAGATGCTCTACCCGACCTCGTACCTGAAGGGCCGCGGCCTGGGCAAGGTGTGCGCCCTGGTCACCGACGGCCGGTTCTCCGGCGGCACCTCGGGCCTGTCCATCGGCCACGCCTCGCCCGAAGCGGCCTCCGGCGGCACGATCGCACTCGTCGAGGACGGCGACCGCATCCGCATCGACATCCCGGGCCGCACCATCGAACTCCTGGTGGACGAGCAGGAACTCGCCCGTCGCGAGCAGGCCCTGAACGGCACCTACGCCCCCCGGAACCGCGACCGCAAGATCTCCGCCGCCCTGCGCGCCTACGCCGCGATGGCGACCAGCGCGGACAAGGGCGCGGTCCGGGACGTGACCAAGCTCGGCTGACCACCGCCGACCCGGTGGAAAGGGCCGCCCCCTCACGGGGGTGGCCCTTTCCGCACGTCACCAGCTCGCCGGACTGCGCCCGTCCACGGCGAAGACGGTGCCGTCGGGCGCGCCGGCGTAGACGTGACCGCCGGCGAGGACGGGCTCGGGAACGGAGGGCGCGACGCGATCGGCGTGGGCGCCGAGCCGTGCGGGCGTCTGGCCGACCAGCGCCCCCGTGCGGGCGTCCACGGCGAGCAGCCGACCGTCGGCCGACGAGATGTACACGTGGCGGCCGTCGGCGACCGGTGCGGAACCGCGGCTCAAGGACGTCTCCAGAGACCACAGGTGCTTGCCCGCCTCCATGTCGACGGCCGCCAGCGAGCCACCGGCCGCCAACAGGTAGACCACGTCCGCGTGCACGGTCGCATGGGCCAGCTGGAGCGGAACCGGCAGCGTGACCCGTCGCGTGGACCCGGACGCCGGGGAGTAGCGGACGACAGCGCGTGTGTCGTCGTAGACGCTGCCGACCGACTGGAAGAGGACGGAGCCACCGCTCGCACCGAACGGCCGCAGGGCGCCGTCCAGCCGGGCCGCCCAGCGGACGTCACCCGTCTCGGGGTCGACGGCGGTCACCCGTGTGCTCGCCCGGTCGCTCGACACGTTCGCCGCGTACGCCAGCGGGTCCCCGGCGAACGAGCTGAAGTACGCGGCCCGCTGGCCCGGGATGCGCCTGCTCCACTTGATGGCGCCGGAGGTGCTGTCCATCCCGGTCACGGTGCCGTCGGCGGCGGTCAGCAGCAGCATGTCCCCGACGAACCGGATCGCCTCGTACGCCGGAACGTCGCGCACGGCACGGACCTTGCCGGAGGCGGGATCGAGCGCCTGAAGCCGGCGGCTGCGGGTCGCCGGCGGCTGCACGAGACCGCCCGACATCAGCGGAGCCCGGCTCGTCGCCGCCTTCGCGACGGTGCGCCGCCACAGCAGCCGGCCGTCCACGGGATCGAGGGCGAAGACCGCGCCCGACTGCGCGCACACCAATCTGCCGACACCGTAGGAGCAGTGAGGTGTACCGCCGGTCCGGGACACCGGCCGGCTCACCCAGGGAGCGAACGCGGCCGAGGCCGTCGGCGCCCGGTCGGACCTCGGCGCGGCACCGCGGCCGGCCTCGAAGAGCTCGACCGAGGTCAGCGCGCCCCCCAGGACCAGGCCGAACGCTCCGGCGGCGATCGCCAGCCGCTTGCCCCGCCGCCGCCCGGGCGGCTGTGCCGGCTCGGCGGCGCGGGACCGCACGGCCGGCACGGCGGCCTCACCCGCGCGTTGTTCCGGTATGAACGCCTGGGTGTCGTACGACGCCGCCACCGAGCGCAGTTCCCGCATCAGCTCGCCCGGTGTGGGCCGGTCGTCGGGTTCCTTGGCCAGGCAGCTCCGGACGAGCGGCGCGAGATGCTCGGGTACGCCCGTCAGGTCCGGTTCGTCGTGCACCACCTGGTAGGCGACGACGTACGGGCTGTCGGAGTCGAACGGTCCGCGTCCTGTCGCGGCGTGCACCAGCAGGGACCCGAGCGCGAAGACGTCCGCCGCGGGGCCCACCTCCCGCGGTCGCCGGAACTGCTCGGGAGCCATGAACGGTGGCGTCCCGATCAGCTTCCCCGTCTCCGTGCGCAGTTCGCTGTCCTTCGGCCGCGAGATGCCGAAGTCGATGACCTTCGGCCCGTCCTCGGCGAGCAGAACGTTGCTCGGCTTGAGGTCCCGGTGCACGACACCGACCCGGTGGATGTCGCGCAGCGCCTCGGCGAGTCCGGCCATCAGCCGACGCAACTGGGCGGAGTCCATGGGGCCGTTCCGCTTCACATGCTCGGCCAGCGACGGCCCGGCGATGAACAGCGTCGCCATCCAGGGTCGTTCGGCGTCCGGGTCGGCGTCGACGACCGACGCCGTGAAGGCGCCGCTCACCCTGCGGGCCGCCGCCACCTCCTGCCGGAAACGGCCTCTGAACTCCGGGTCCCTCGCGAATTCGGCGTGCACGACCTTCACCGCGAGCTTCATCCCGGAGGTACTGCGGGCCAGGTGCACGACACCCATGCCACCGGAACCCAGCCGCGACTCCAGACGGTAGTGACCGGCGTACTCCGGAAGTTCCGGTTCCGCGCCGGTTCCGGTGGCGCGCCGTGGCGTCATGGGATCACCCCCGTGCTGTTCGTCCCGCGCGCGACCCACCGACCCTAGTCGATGACTCGTACGGGACCGAGGCGGCTTGCTAGCCTCCGCGTGCGAGTCGCGAACGTGTGCTCCACGGCGCGTTCCGTGGCGACAACGCCCGCCCCACGGCAGTCGTGGGGCTCGACGGGGGAGGTACCTCATGTCCGCTGACCACACCGAAGACGCGACCGGCCGGGAGGCACCGGAGACTGCCGCGGCCGTGCACTACTACCCGGTCGCTCCGGGCGTCCGCCTCAATGTCCGCAGCGGTCCCGGTACGGGCTACGGCATCGTCCGCGTCCTGCCCGAGGGCGCCAAGGTCCCGATCTTCTGCCAGCGGCCCGGGACGACGGTGACCGGCCGGTACGGCACGTCGAACATCTGGGACAACATCGACGACGGCCAGTACGTCTCCGACACCTATGTGCTCACCGGCAGCGACGGCTACGTGGCCCCCCGCTGCGGCTGAGCCCGCCCCGAGCCCGCGGCCGCGCCGGAGCCATAATCGTCCCGTGAGCGACGAGAACGGCACCCCGGACACCACCGCGGGCTCCAGGGGGCCCGCCGGCTCCGGCGGCCCCCGGCCCGAGCCCCTGCGCTTCTTCGGCACCAGCTGGGTGCACCACGACGACGGGTACGCGGTGCGCCGCGCGGGCGTCGCCGTCGGCTCGCTGCTGGCCGCCGCGGCCGCGTGCTTCGTGCTCCGCTTCGCCTACGAGGGGCTCCAGATCGCCGGCTCCGGAGCCTTCGTCACGCTGCTGGTCGTCGTCATGTTCGCCGTGTGCAGCGCGCTCGCCTTCCGGCACACCTGGGACGGCTTCACCGAGCGGCCCGACCCCGAGCGCCATTCCTCCCTGCGCGGCCTGCTCGCCATCGGCTTCATCGGCTCCCTGCTCGCCTACTTCTTCCGCTCCCTCACCGAGGCCCCCGGCGAGGGCCTGCACCGACAGGAGTACCAGGAGGCCCGCGAGCGTCACGAACGCCGGACCGGGCGACGCTCGGGCAGCCCGTCGAAGAAGCGCCGCCGCTCCTGAGCGGCCCGCCCGCGAGAGGCGCGGCCCGCTCACACCCGCCCGCGCCGCCGTCGGATCATGGGCGTATGACCGCGTCTCCGTCGCCCCAGTCCGCCCCGTCGCCCAGGGTGCCGTCGTCGTCTCCGGCATCGTCGCCGCCCGGGCACGGCTCCGGGCCCCTCCACTCCGCCCGGGCCCGTTCCTTCAACGCCGCCGCCGCCCAGTACGCCGCCAACCGGCCCTCCTACCCGCCCGCGCTTCTCGACGCCGTCGAGGAACTGGCCGGCCGCCCCCTCGCCGGTGCGCGCGCCGCGGACATCGGCGCCGGTACGGGCATCGCGACCGCCCTCCTGCACGAGCGCGGTGCCGGGGTGCTGGCCGTCGAACCCGGTGAGGGCATGGCCGCCCAGTTCCGCCGCTCTCACCCCCGCATCCCGATCGTGCGCGGCAACGGCGACGCCCTCCCGCTGGCCGACGCCTCCGCCGACCTCCTCACCTACGCCCAGGCCTGGCACTGGACCGACCCCGCCCGGTCCGTGCCGGAGGCCCTGCGCGTCCTGCGCCCCGGCGGCGCGCTCGCGCTGTGGTGGAACACCGAGGCCCTCGACATCGAGTGGATCGCCGAGGCGGGCCGCCGCGTCGGCGACCACTTCGGCATCGACGTCCCCGCCGAGAAACAGCGCGCCGCCCGCGTCGAACTGGCCGACCCCAGCGGCCGCCTCGACTTCACCCGCCGCACGGTGCGCTGGAGCCGCCGCGTCTCCCTCGACACCCACCTCGCCAACCTCGCCAGCCACTCGGTCTTCCTGGTCTGCCCCGAGGAACGCAAGACCGCCTTCCTCACCGCCGAGCGCGACCACCTGCTGAACGTCTTTCCCGACGGCGTCGTCGAGGAGACCTACGACGTCCTGCTCCTCGTCGCCACCAAGCCCTGACCCGCCATCACCTCCACGGCACCCCTTGACGGGGGTGCCGTGACGCGCATTAATCATCGAATGGTGAATAATTCTGACGACCCCTCCAGTCCACCGGACGCGCACCACCACGCCGGCCACGCCGTCCACGCGGAAGGCCTCACCGCCGTCCGCGCCCGCCGCACCGTCCTGCACGGCCTGGACTTCACCGTCCCCCGCGGACGGATCACCGGCCTGCTCGGCCCCTCCGGCTGCGGCAAGTCGACCCTGATGCGCGCCATCGTCGGCACCCAGGCCAGCGTCACCGGCACCCTGGACGTCCTCGGCCTCCCGGCCGGCCACCCCGCCCTGCGCACCCGTATCGGCTACGTCACCCAGCACCCCTCCGTCTACGACGACCTGACCGTCCGCCAGAACCTCGACTACTTCTCCGCCGTCCTCGACCCGGGCCACGCAGCGGCCGAACGCCGGCACGACAACGTGACCCGAGCCATCGCCGACGTCGACCTCACCAGCCACGCCGAGGCCCTCGCCGGCAACCTCTCCGGCGGCCAGCGCAGCCGCGTCTCCCTCGCCGTCGCCCTCCTCGGCACCCCCGAACTGCTCGTCCTCGACGAACCCACGGTCGGCCTCGACCCCGTGCTGCGCCGCGATCTGTGGAACCTCTTCCACGACATCGCCGCCACCCGCGGCACCACTCTCCTCGTCTCCTCCCACGTCATGGACGAGGCCGAGCGCTGCCACCGCCTCCTGCTCATGCGCGAGGGCCGCATCCTCGCCGAGGACACCCCGCAGGCGCTCCGCACCCGCACCGGCACCGAGACCGTCGAAGCGGCCTTCCTGCACCTGGTGGACGAGGCGGTCGCCGCAGGCCGCGCCAAGGAGACAGCACGATGACCGGCACCACCCCCGCCCCCGCCGCGACCCGCGCCCTCGGCGCCGCCCGCACCACCGCCACCGCCGCCCGCGTCCTGCGCCAGCTCCGCCACGACCCCCGCACCATCGCTCTGATGCTGCTGGTCCCCTGCGTCATGCTGGTCCTGCTGCGCTACGTCTTCGACAGCAGCCCGCGCACCTTCGACAGCATCGGCGCCTCGCTGCTCGGCATCTTCCCGCTCATCACGATGTTCCTCGTGACCTCGATCGCCACCCTGCGCGAGCGCACCTCCGGCACCCTCGAACGCCTCCTCGCCATGCCCCTCGGCAAGGGCGACCTCATCGCCGGCTACGCCCTCGCCTTCGGCGCCCTCGCGATCGTCCAGTCCGCCCTCGCCACCGGCCTGGCACTCTGGATCCTCGGCCTGAAGGTCACCGGCTCAGCATGGCTGCTCCTCCTGGTGGCCCTCCTCGACGCACTGCTCGGCACGGCCCTCGGCCTCTTCGTCTCCGCCTTCGCGGCCTCCGAGTTCCAGGCGGTCCAGTTCATGCCGGCCGTGATCTTCCCCCAGCTCCTGCTCTGCGGCCTGTTCACCCCGCGCTCCCGCATGCACCCCGTCCTGGAGGCCATCTCCGACGTCCTGCCCATGTCCTACGCCGTCGACGGCATGAACCAGGTCATGCGCCACACCGACGTGACGGCCACCTTCGTCCGGGACGTACTGGTCGTGGCCGGCTGCGCCCTGCTGGTCCTGGGCCTGGGAGCGGCGACCCTCCGGCGCCGCACCGCATAGCCCCGCGGCACACGGGCCCCGGCCGTCGCCCACCCCGCCGTTCCGCCTGACGGACAAACCCATCGCCCCGCGCAGCGCCGGTGCGAGGATGAGTCCATGAGCCAGAAAGTCGCAGTCCTGGGCACCGGCAAGATCGGCGAAGCCCTGCTCAGCGGAATGATCCGGGCCGGCTGGGCCCCCTCCGACCTCCTGGTCACCGCCCGCCGCCCCGAACGGGCCGAGGAACTCCGTGCCCGCTACGGAGTCACCCCGGTCACCAACCCGGAGGCAGCCAAGATTGCCGACACCCTGATCCTCACGGTCAAGCCGCAGGACATGGGCACCCTCCTCGACGAACTCACCCCCCACGTCCCCGGCGACCGCCTGGTCATCAGCGGAGCGGCGGGCATCCCCACCTCGTTCTTCGAGGAGCGCCTGGCTGCGGGCACCCCCGTCGTCCGGGTCATGACGAACACGCCCGCCCTCGTCGACGAGGCCATGTCCGTCATCTCCGCCGGCACCCACGCCACCGCCGGCCACCTCGCTTACGCCGAGGAGATCTTCGGCGCGGTCGGCAAGACGCTCCGCGTCCCCGAGTCCCAGCAGGACGCCTGCACGGCCCTCTCCGGTTCGGGTCCCGCGTACTTCTTCTACCTGGTCGAGGCCATGACCGACGCCGGGATTCTCCTCGGCCTGCCCCGCGACAAGGCCCACGAGCTGATCGTCCAGTCCGCCATCGGCGCCGCCGTGATGCTCCGCGACAGCGGGGAACACCCCGTGAAGCTCCGCGAGAACGTCACCTCCCCGGCCGGCACGACGATCAGCGCCATCCGTGAACTGGAGAACCACGGAGTGCGCGCCGCCCTCATCGCCGCGCTGGAAGCCGCCCGCGACCGCGGCCGCGAGCTGGCCTCCGGCAACAACTGACGCTCCGCGCCGGGCCCGGAAGGCGACCCCCTCCGGGCCCACCCCGACCGGGCTCCTTCAGGCGGGCAGCAGCCCGATCGCCCGGTACGCCGCGTCCACGGTCGGCCGCGCCATCTCCCTGGCCTTCTCCGCGCCGGCCCGCAACACCCCGTCCACGTATCCGGGATCCGCGCACAGCTCCCGGTGCCGCTCCTGCACCGGCCTGAGAGCTTCGACCACGGCCTCCGCGGTGTCCTTCTTCAAGGCGCCGTAGGACGCGTAGTCACCGCTCAGGGCCTCCGGGTCCCCGCCCACGCAGGCGGCCAGGATCTCCAGCAGGTTCGCGACGCCGGGCCGCTCCGGGCGGTCGTAGACGACGTCCTGACCGCTGTCGGTCACGGCCCGCATGATCTTCTTACGCACCACCTCCGGCTCGTCCAGCAGATAGACGATGCCCGGCCCGAAGTCGTCCGACTTCCCCATCTTCGACGTCGGGTCCTGCAGATTCATCACCCGCGCCGCCACCTTCGGGGCCGTCGCCCTCGGCACCACGAACGTGTGCCCGTACCGGTGGTTGAACCGCACCGCCAGATCGCGCGCAAGCTCCACGTGCTGCCTCTGGTCCTCGCCGACCGGCACCTCGTCCGTGCCGTACGCCAGGATGTCCGCGGCCATCAGCGCCGGATACGTCAGCAGCGACAGCCGCACGCTCCCGCCCCGCTGCTGCTCGCGCGGGGCCTTCTCCTTGTACTGGATCATCCGCCGCATCTCGCCGTCGGTGGCCACGCACTCCAGCAGGTAGGACAGCCGCGCGTGCTCGTCCACATGGCTCTGCACGAACACCGTGCACCGTCTGGGATCGAGCCCGGAAGCCAGCAGCAGAGTCGCCGCCTGCCGGCTGAGTCTGCGCACCCGCGCCGGATCGTGTTCCACGGTCAGCGCGTGCAGATCGACGACGCAGAACAAGGCGTCCGCCTGGTGCTGGTCCACCTCGGCCCACCGGCGCAGGGCGCCCAGGTAGTTCCCGAGCGTCAGGTGCCCGGTCGGCTTGATCCCGCTGAAAACCCGTGTCATCTCCACTCCATCTCCTGGTCGTGGCCGCCGTCCCCGGACGGCCGGCCCCAGGAGCCCTGAGGGAGAAACGAGAACGGCCGCCAGAGCGGCGGCCGTTGCATGCGTACGTGAGAGGCGGCCGCCGTCAGGCGGGCCACCACTGCCGGGTGTGCGTACGCGTGGTCATGGCGCCCAGGGTACGCCCACAGCGCCCCTCCGGCAGCGGGTTGACACAGCCCGGCGAGATCCGTACTGTTCTCCGGGTTGTCCGACGTGAGAGCCGACCTCGGTCGGTCCCCGGACAGCCACTCCGTAGGTACCAACCGCTACTCGACGACAGTCGTGCAATTCGTCTGCCGTCGTGTCGTCGGTATGCGCATTTACGGAATGAGGAATCCGCGTTCGAAAGGACGGGCCCCCGATTCGCTCGGGAGCAAGGAATCCGCTAAAGTCTCACTCGTCGGAACGGCCCAACGGCCGGGAGGACGAACCCCGCTGACCGGGGATCAGGCCGAAAAGGATCTGATAGAGTCGGGTCCGCCGGAAAGGGAAACGCGAGAGCGGGAACCTGGAAAGCACCGAGGAAATCGGGTCGAAAAGATCTGATAGAGTCGGAGACACCGA
>NZ_JBSFRB010000008.1:0-120367 GCF_053589015.1 Streptomyces sp. NPDC003393
GAGGAAACGCGCACCGAGGTGTCCGCGAAGTTCCGGCAGGAAGGGGTGCGAGGGGAACTGTCGGCCGCCGGGCTGGAGCTGACCGGCTGGTGGACGGACGAGGCGGGTCGGTTCGCGCTGTCGCTGAGCGTCATGCGCTGAACAAAACGGTGCCGCACAACGCACCGCCGGGGCCTGACGTGCACTGCGTCGGGCCCCGGCAGCACACGGTTGATCGGTGGGTGGCCGTCGAGCGCGGTACGGCAACGATGGTGGTTGTGGTGTGCGGGAAGTCTGCCAGGACTGCGGTGTGCTCATCGTTGCCGGCGTAGGGCCGCAGGTGGACCCCCTCGTCGAACAGGGTGCGCCGTGCAGCGTTCGGCCTTGCCGCTGGTCTGCGGCCGGTGGGCCCGGGTGATCTGCAGTGGCGTCTCCTCAACTCCCTTGACGCTGTGCCGATTCGGCGGCGGCACGATCGGAGTAGCCCGGGAAGCGGGCGTCGATCAGATCGTCATACGCGTCAGTTCGCGACAGGTAGTCGACCACAAAGGGGCAGATCGCGGTGACAGTGCCGGAGCGGGCGCGGATCTCGTCGAGAACTCGCCGCACCAGGGCCCCTCCCACCCCTTGGTGCTGATGACTCGACGCGACTTCAGTGTGCCGAAGGGCGTACCGGTTGGGCCTCAGACGGGTGTAGGAGAGCCAGCCGACGAGGTCACCGTCACGGTGGAGCTCGAAGCGGCCCTGATCGAGGCTGTCGGTCAACTGCTCGGCCACCGGCCGCTGTTCTCCACTACTCACGGGCTCACCGCTCCAACGCATAGCTACGTGCACTCAATGACCTTCATTTGGACCTTAAAGTCTCAGTATGACGCTTGGCCACTCGTGGAGCAGCGACTCAGTGGCCTAAGTTGGACCTGGTGGTCCACTTGCTGATCCAGAACAGTCCGTGGTTGCCACCCCGAAGCAGACGGCGTCCACTCCGCATCGCCGACCTGCGCAACCTCGCCCTCACAGCACTGCGCCTGAGTGCACAGCAAGGTCGGCGGGGGCTCGACGCCATTCAAGGCACAACGCTCAAGGAGAGCGCATACACATGTTCAAGCGCATATTGCTCGCGGTCGACCCGAGTCCTGCCCGTCTCGCCTCCGTACGCATGGCCGGTGACATGGCACGGCTGACCGGTGCCTCCGTCCACGTCGTGCACGTGGCCGCGGCCGCTGCCACGCTCGACACCGTCGTACGCCTGGAGGACGACGCCGAAGCCAAGGCGATCCTCGACGAGGCCGTCGCGACTCTCCGCGACGAAGGCATCAAGGCGGACGGCACCCTGACCGCCGGCTTGCTCAGTGAAGTGCCGGCCCTCATCACCTCGGCGGCCGAGCAGTTCCGTGCGGATCTCATCATCCTCAGCCCCCACCACCGCGGAGCCGTCGCGGCCCTCTTCAATCCCCGCGTGAGCGACGCCGTCACGCACGCCAGCCGCACGGCTGTCCTCCTCGTCCCGGACGAGCCCGAGGCCGCTAGCAGCTGAATCTGACCGCGGCGCGCACAAGGAGCAGTTCTCAGGGTGGAACGCGGCCCGGCCCCGCACTCCGCGAGGCCGCGCCGCTTCGGGGGGCGAACTACGTGTTGCGGCAAGATCGCGGACTTGTCGGGTGAGACAGCGCTGCGGATCGACACTAACCAGCCGGAAGCCGGCATCACTCTTTGTCCCTTCTTGCCTTGCGGTCGCGTGGCGCCGTTCGACCAGGGTGCGCCGGCCCAGCCCTTCCGCTTTCAGAGGCTCCGAGGTGGTGCAGAACGACAGGAAGGCATGGCCTGATGCAGAACGCGGCACTGGCGACGAGCAACACCGGCCGGGACGGCATGCTCCGGCTGGCATTCTTGTCGGGAGTGGTCGCCCTGGTGGCCTCCTTCGCCGCGGCGGCCGCACCGATCCCGCTGTTCAACATCTATCGGGCCGAGGACGGGTTCACCAACGCCGGCATCTCCCTGGCCGTCGTCACCTACGCTGTCGGCACCATCGCGGCACTGTTGGTACTGGGACGGCTGTCCAATCATCTGGGCCGACGGCTTGTCTCGATCGCCGGCCTCGCCGTTCTGCTGCTGGGCTGTCTGCTGCTGCTGAGCGTGCACGACATCGGGACTCTGCTCGCCAGTCGGCTCCTCATGGGAATCGGCACAGGGTTGGCCGGCAGCGGCCTCACCTCCTACATCGTCGACTCCGCTCCCACCAGGCCGGTCTGGCTGGCCGCGGTGGCTTCCAGCCAGGGACCCATGCTCGGACTCACTCTCGCAGCCATCGCCTCCGGCACCTTGGTCCAGTTCGGCCCCTGGCCGCGCCACCTCATCTACTGGGTCTGCGCCTGTCTCCTCCTGCTGTCCGCCGCACTCATCGCCATCAGCCCGGAGACCGCGAAGCCGGCCCCGGGCGCTTGGCGATCACTGCTGCCCCAGGTCCGCGTACCGAGCCGGGTCAAGCCCCTGCTCCCCGTTGCGGCCGCGGTCTTCCTGGCCACCTGGGCGACCGGAGCCTTCTACCAGGCGTTCATGCCCGCACTGGTCGAAGAACGACTTCACATCCACAGTCCGCTCGTCCTCGGGCTGGCGTTCGCCGCCTATTTGGCCCCCAGCGTCCTCGGCGCTCCCCTCGGCGGTCGGTTCACATCCGCGGCGGCCCAACGCATCGGCATGATCGTTTTCATGACGGGATGGATCGGCATCATCGCGGCGATCGCCGCCGGCGCACTGGCGCTGTTCGTCGTCGCCACCATCGTCGCCGGTCCGGTCAAGGCGTAGCGACCAGTGCTGCCACCCGCGGCCTGCTGCACGGCAACACGCTGACCGATCGAGCACCGATCTTCAGCGCGATCTTTCTCCTCTGCTACAGCGGCGCCGCCTTCCCCAGCCTCATTGCGGGGGAACTCTCGAACGCCTTCTCCCTACCGCAGATCACCCTGGGATACGCCGGATTCGCCCTCGTCGCCACCTTGGTCACTGTCCTTGCCGCACGCAACCCGCATACCGATACGGCCGGGAACAGCGAACGCAGTATCCAGTTGTAGGGGCTCTCACCCTCATCGCACCCGGCCCTGAGCGCATCGGGGTCCGTGCCCGATACCGCACGCCGGTCGTGGCGCGGCGGCGGCGCCACGCCGCCGGACAGAGTCGACGGCAGCGCCGCACATGTCGAGGGCGCAAGACCCGGAGCCCTGCTCCGGGAGGCGGCCTGAGCCAGGAATCCCCTCCCCCTTCAGGGAAGGGAGCAGTCAATGTTCCCTGTCGGCGCGCGATCGTCGGTGCCAAAGCGCTGAAGGACATCAAGGACCGGCTGCCGGTGAACCGGCGGGCGGGCATGCCCCAGCACAGGAAGAAGCACCGGGCCGCGATCGGCGCCACCAGGCGGGCTCTGATCGAGACGGGGCGCAAACACGGCCGGGACATCCGCCTGGTGCATCCCGCGCACACCACGATGGACTGCGGCCGGTGCGGAGCGAGAACCAAGCACGCACTGCCGCTGTCCGAACGCACCTGTACCTGCACCGCGTGCGGGGCCGTCTCCCCCCGGGACAAGAACTCCGCGCGGGTGATGCTCCTCCGGGCAGGTCTGGACCCGGCTGGTCACAAGCGTTCACCCTTGCCCGGCCCCGCCGGGCAGGCGGTCGGGGCGCTCCGCGCCCCCGGGAGCCTGATGCGGCAACGCTCCGCGCCGCCGACGCGGCATGCCATTCCTCCCCGGCGTGAACGCCAGGGCTTCCTCGCAACAGACCAGGTGAAGTCAGCCCTGGCGCCGTGCACGTCGGCGGGTGCCCGCCGTCCTGCTCGGGTCGGGCTTCTCAGGTTTCGTTCGTGCCGGCCGAGCCGGGTGTGGTGTCGAGCGCGTACGGCTCGGCAGCCTGGTGATCGGGGTGGTGGAGGTCGAATGCGGGCGACTCCGAACGGATCCGCGGCAGCGCAACGAAGTTGTGTCGAGGAGGGGGGCAAGCCGTGGCCCACTCAAGAGAACGGCCGAAGCCCCATGGATCATCCGGAATCTCCCTCGATGCGGACTGCGCGGTCTTCCACACGTTGTACAGGAACGGAAGCATCGAGAAGCCCAGCACGAATGCGCCGATGGTCGACACGGTGTTGAGGGCTGTGAAGCCGTCCGCCGCAAGGTAGTCGGCATAGCGCCGCGGCATGCCCTCCGCGCCGAGCCAGTGCTGCACCAGGAAGGTGAGGTGAAATCCGACGAAGAGGGTCCAGAAGTGGATCTTCCCCATCCTTTCGTCAAGCATCTTTCCTGTGAACTTCGGCCACCAGTAATAAAAGCCTGCAAACATCGAGAAGACAACCGTGCCGAACAGTGTGTAGTGGAAGTGCGCTACGACGAAATACGAGTCGGAGACATGGAAGTCGAGGGGCGGCGAGGCCAGCAGGACACCGGTGAGGCCCCCGAAGAGAAAGGTCACGAGGAAGCCTGCCGACCACAGCATCGGGGTCTCGAAGGAGAGGGACCCGTTCCACATGGTGCCGATCCAGTTGAAGAACTTCACACCGGTCGGCACGGCAATCAGAAACGACATGAAGGCGAAGAAGGGGAGGAGCACGCCGCCCGTGACGAACATGTGGTGTGCCCACACGGTAACGGAAAGGCCGGCGATGGCTATCGTCGCCCCGACCAGTCCTATGTAGCCGAAAAGCGGCTTCCGGCTGAATACCGGCAGGATCTCGGAGACGATGCCGAAGAACGGCAGAGCGATGATGTACACCTCGGGGTGGCCGAAGAACCAGAACAGGTGCTGCCAGAGCAGCGGGCCTCCGTTGGCGGGATCGAAGATGTGCGAGCCGAACTTCCGATCCGCCTCAAGTGCGAGGAGAGCCGCAGCCAGGGTGGGGAAGGCCAGAAGAACCAGCACGGCGGTGAGCAGCACGTTCCACGTGAAGATCGGCATGCGGAACATCGTCATGCCGGGTGCGCGCATACAAATGATCGTGGTGACAAAGTTGACCGATCCGAGGATGGTGCCGAAGCCCGACAGGACCAGGCCCATGATCCACAGGTCGCCGCCGACACCGGGGGTGTGCAGGGGACCTGAAAGCGGCGTGTAGCCCGTCCAGCCCCAGGACGCCGTGCCCTGTGGGGTGAGAAAGCCCGCCAGGACGATCAGCGAGCCGAAGAGATACAGCCAGTAGGCGAACATGTTCAGCCGTGGAAAGGCGACGTCCGGCGCTCCGATCTGGAGTGGCATGATCCAGTTCGCGAAGCCGGCGAACAGCGGTGTCGCGAAGAGCAGGAGCATGACGGTGCCGTGCGTGGTGAACGCTTGATTGAACTGCTCGTTCGAGACGATTTGCAGGCCGGGCCTGGCCAACTCCGCACGGATGACGAGGGCGAAGACGCCCCCGATGAGGAAAAAGGCGAAGGACGTGACCAGGTAGAGGGATCCGATTTTCTTGTGGTCCGTCGTACTGAGCCACTCGACCACCGCCCTGCGTTTGCTCCTTCGCTGATCCTCCACGAACGGCTTGGTTTCCTGGATTGCTGTCACGTCCACCCCTACGGTCAAATTCGAAGCGTCGGCTCTGTGCGCATAACGCCCGTCTTGTAGCGGCGAATGGCAGTGCCTCTTGCGAGATTTCTAGCGCAGCTCTCTCGCCGGTCGATCAGCACGGGATCTACGAGCCGTTTACGTCATCTGCAGGACGTCCATGCGTACCGCTGCGCCCCCCTGGAAACGCCGAGGGCTTGTACGAGAAGGCAGGAAGAGGCCGCTCGCGGTGCGCGCTGCGGCACGGGGCCACGTCCGACGCTCCGGGCCGACGAAGGAGCGGTGGAGATCCGCGCCCCGCCGGCTACCCAGGGCCTGGGCGCCGGAACCGGTGGCCTGGTGTGACGCCGCCGCACCGTGCTCTGCGCGGCTCGAACCACACGACACCGGCACCCGGGCCTGTTGCCGATCAGTCAAGACGCCGGCCGGGCACCGCGGCCAACTCCTCCGGGTGTGCGGAGAGTCCGGGCCATGCATCTGGCCCGCCGCCCTGCCATTCGATGTGGTCGCTCTTCTCGACTTCGCTCTGATCGAGGTCCATGAGTCGCAGGATCTCGATGACGTCATCCAGATGGGACGCCACCCCCAGGATCACCTCACCCACGGTGACCCGGCGGGAGCCGTCAAGTGCGGGAGTGTGCACAACGATGTGCAGAAACTGGGCCGATGACGGGGTCATGGCTGACCTCACTGTTTCGGTTGGGTGCTACGGAAATGGGAGAGTGCTCTGCTCGTCCGGACGGTGATCCTCGGTCGGTCCAAGCGAAAGCGATTCCCAGCGGCCTGCGTCGGTGAACCGATCCAGCCATCAACCCTCAGTGGTCGGCACTTTCCGCCGGGTGACGGTCAAGCAGGCGTGGCGTCTTCTGTCGGAGGGCCGAACCAGATACCTGGGTGAATGGGATCAATGACGTCGGCGTACTTTACTTGCTGCTTTACGTACCGTTCTACGGCAGGGCAGCAGACCGCGGCCTTCTGTTGCCTTGCCTCGAGGTCGTCGAGGACCACCTGGATGAGGATTTCGGACAGGCCTCGGCCACAATATGCTCCGTCGATCTCCGCATGACCCAGCGCTCGCCGTCCTTCGATGATGCAGTACGGCATTGTCCCCGCTTGCGCTCCGTCTACATAGAGCACATATCGAGAATCTTCCCGGTCTTCGACCACCCGGACATGCTGAGTGTTGTCGTCGAACAAGACCTCGGTCATGACGCCATCCCTTCGTACGGATATTCTGCCGACTCCGAAGCCGCTTCCTGAGCGAGGAGATATCCTCGTCAGCGGCCCGTCCACTGGGTGATCCCACGCAGCTGGTCTTGGTTCCTGTGCAGGTAGCCCAATACTCCGTGCAAGGCACCGATCACAAATAGACGCACTGTAGATAACTGCCGCGATACTGTACTCAACGTCCTTGCGCTCATCCGTGCGTGTCGATTCATCAGCTTCAATGCGAGTCGGCGTGATACTGGACCTGAACGCGTACTCGGACAGGAAACGGAGAAGATCGTGAGCAATGCCGACCCCACGCCCTACGAGAATGCTCAAGCGGCGCTTTTCGAAGCGATCGCGTCGCAGGCACAGCAGCAGGCAGAGCACAAGGATCATGGAGCGGTGGCAGCAGCTTTGAAGGACCTGGCAGAGGCACTCTCCTGGGCTGCGAATCAACACGAGAGGTCGAACGGCGAGTAAAACGATCACTGCCGAAATGACCGACCTTCCGCGCTCGACACAGCGCTGAACACCCTTGTCACCATCTGTTCGAACATAGGAGACCCAATGCCTCGGAGCACTGACGACGATGACTGGGGAGAGCCGACTCCCGATGCGGTCCTCCACACCGGGACGGAAGAACTGCCCGATCCCGAAGAGGTAGTCCTGGCGTCCGGCCATGACATCACGCCGGAGAACCTCGAACGGGCACGCCATCTTCTCGACGAAGAGGGCGCTGCGGGTGTGGAGAAACTGCTCCCTTGAAAGAGCGCTGGAATGTCCGGGAGCGGCCAGGCTGCTCCCGGCTTCTGTCGCCCACGTGCCGGCCGGCCAGACACCCGGACCAGTTCGGCAGGTCCGGTGCCCCGGGCGGGTCCCCGACACCATGCGTCGCCCCGTCACCTCGGCAGTCCGCCACAGGAGCCGGTCACCTAATCCCCCTGGTACCGCTGCTCACGCCAGGGATCTCCGTAGTTGTGGTAACCGGCGCCCTCCCAGAAGCCCGGCACGTCGTTCTGCCGCAGTTCGATGTCACGGACCCACTTCGCGGACTTCCACAAGTACAGATGCGGAACCAGCAGCCGAGCAGGGCCACCGTGCTCGGGCGCCAGGTCGTCGCCCTCATAGCCGTGGACGATCCAGGCCTTGCCGTCCAGCAGGTCCTCGAGGGGGATGTTCGTGGTGTAGCCACCGTATGAGGTGACGAGAACATGCTCTGCGGCCGTCTCCACGTCGGCGAGCAGAACGTCCAGGGACACACCTTGCCACTCGGTCCCGAACTTCGACCACTTCGTCACGCAGTGCAGGTCCACGGTCGGGGACTCCACCGGAAGCGCCTTGAGGCCGGCCCAGTCCCACTCATGCCGCTGCCCGGTTTCCGTCGTCACGGACAGCTTCCAGTCATCCTGCCGGATACGAGGAGTGGGACCGGCGGACAGGACCGGGAAGCCGGTCGTCTCGTACTGTCCGGGCGGCAGCTTCGTACCCGCCGACGGCTTTCGACCGTGGAAGCCACGCGAGATGAACGCCATGCTTTCTGCCCTCGTTCGTCCAGTGAGGTCTTGGCGGACCCCTTCATGGATGAGCGTCCAAGGGAGGCGACTTCTTACCCCGGACCCAACACAAGGTGCGCTCCTGGCGGTTCAGCCTCTCGTGTCGCTCCTGGGGGCGTCGACCGGAGACCTGAGCAGTGGTGACGGCCGCGCCACGAGTACCGCGGATCGGCGTCGTCCCTCCCGGCGTGCGCGTCCCCGCATCACCCTGCGCTGCCGAGGTGTCCGCCGGCCATCAGCTGGGCCCGCGGGGAGGGGACCTGCTCCGGCCAGGCGCTATCCGGACCCTGGCAGTGCCGCCAAGAGCCGCCGGCACGCTTCCTCACACCGCCGGCAGGTCTCGGCACAGATGAGGCAATGTTCATGGTGTGCGGCATGCCGCTCGCACTCCTCGGCGCACGTGATGCAGGCGGCAAGACAGGCCTCGACGGCCGCCCGAATGACCGACAGGTCCACAGCAGTGCGACGCGACAGGACGGCCGCTGTGGCAGCACACACGTCGGAGCAGTCAAGGTCGGTCCGCATGCACTTGATCAACGAGACGACGTCAGGCTCCGCCATGCAGGCATCGGCGCACGCGGCACAGGCCTGGAAGCAGACAACACATTCCTCGATGCACTTGATCAACGCTTCGTCATAGGCCGGCCGTGGACCTGGGTGGGCCTCGGCCATCTTCCTGACGACCATGGACATGGTGCGATCCCTCCGGCGTCCGGAACTGGGTTCGGTGGAGCAGCGCAACGGCTTCATCCAACCTTGCGGCGCCCAAGCGTGCTCTTCTTACGCGCACACGGCTGACTTCCCGCTGTCGGCCGGGGCCGGCCGAGCTCGGTCACCCGGCCCGTCGACGGTCATCGAACGCCTGCGGACCACGAGCCGGTGGGCCGGTCCGAGAGGCTGCGACTCCACCACGAGGACCGGCTGCTGCGCGGGCGGACCAAACGGCTGTCGAAGAGCGAGATCACCGAGCATCTCGGGACCGTTCCGGCCCAGGACAGGGGGGTAGAGATGACCGTGCTGGGCGACCGTGGCGACACTTTCGAGCAGAGGATCATTGCGGAGCCGTGCCGCCGGACAGGCGCTCACCGCACAGCACAGGGCGCGACGTCGCCGACGTCAGCCTCATCCAGGGAACCGTTCGGATGGAGGACGACCATGCGTGTACTGCTCACCGGCGCCACCGGCTATATCGGATCCGCGGTACTGGACCGGCTCGTCTCCCGCGGGCATCACGTGACAGCCTTGGCCCGCTCCGGCAAGGCGGCTGGAGCGCTGAAGCTCAAGGACGTGGAGCCGGCCGTCTGTGACCTGTCCGACCGCGACCGGCTGGGAGAACTCGCGGCCGCGAGCGACGGAGTGGTCCATGTGGCGCTGCCGGGGGACGAGACCGATGCGACGGTGGACGAGGTGGCCGTCACCAGCTTCCTGGTCGCACTGCGGAACACGGACCGCCCGTTCGTCCACACCACCGCTGTCTGGGTGCATGGCAACGGTACGGCGATCACCGAGTCGACCGCCCCGAACGCCCCGCGCTCGGCAGCCTGGCGCGTACCGCTCGCCCGGTTGGTCCGCAGCACCCGAGACGTCCGGACCTCGGTGATCGCACCAGCCGTGGTGTACGGCCGTGGCGGCGGCCTGCTGAGCCTCGTCGCCAAAGGTCCCCGGAGTGCGGGAGACACGCCCGCGCTGACCATGATCGGGCCGGGTGACCAGCATTGGAGCACCGTGCATGTGGACGACCTGGCGGAACTGTATGTGCTGGCACTGGAGAGGGCCCCGGCTGGTTCCTACTTCCTCGGCGCCGGCGGCGAGAACCCGACCGTCCGGCAGATCACTGAAGCGGTGAGCCGTTCCATCGGCTTGGACGGGCGGGTCGAGGCCGAGCCTGTCGGACAGACGCTCACGCGCCTGGGTCCGCTCGGCGAAGTCCTCTTGCTCGATCAGCAGGCCTCGGGGCACGCGGCTCGGAGCACGCTCGGCTGGTCACCTCAGGGTCCGTCGGTCTTCGACGTCATCGCGCATGGGGACTTCTGAACCACGGCGGACAGCCTCGCCGCGAGCGCACTGCGACGGACATCAGCCCGGCGCGGACGAAGCAGGGATCATCGCCGTTCCGGTCCGTCGGGGATGTTCCACGTCGCGACCAGGCGACTTGCGAACTCGACGACGGCCTCCCGGTGACTCTCAAGGGCGTTCGCGTCGTTGCCCAGGACCATCCGGGTGAGCTGAGGAGCGGCGAACGCCCAGGAGACCATGCCGGTCAAGGCCAGCCACAGACTGGCTGTATGCGCTCGGCCGGCGGCGTCCGAGGTCTTGGCGTCGCTCACGCGGCCTTCCGCGCCCAGCGCCGCAAGCCGCCGCCGGTAGTGCGCAGTTCGTGCGGCTTCCCCAGGTACCTCGCCGGCGCTGAACTCAAGCGCTTCCCACTGCATCAGCCGCAGATACTCCGGGTGCTCACGGTGGTAGTCGAAGAGCCGCCCGATGTAGCCGGCGATGTCGTCGGGATCCAGCGGTACCGCATCGGCCAAGCGGCCGAGTTCGTGCGCCAACACCGCCTCGAACAGCGCGCGCTTGTCGCCGAAGTAGAGGTAGATGGCCTTCTTGTCCACGCCGGCGTTTCGTGCGATCCGGTCCACCCGAGCCCCCGCGAGTCCGTGGGCGCTGAACTCTGCGACGCCCGCAGCGAACACGCTGGACCTGGTGCGTTCGGGGTCGTAAGCCATGGAAGGAATCTACACCAACCAGTGGAGATGGATGCTATGGTTCCCACCGTCTCCACTGGTTGGTGGAGAAGGCCGCTGAGTCATCTCCACCGCTTGGTGGAGACGGCGGGAACGAAGGGTCGGCAGTGAGGCAGCACAGCGGGGACATATCCCGGAGGAATCGGCACACATTCGGCTTCTGGGCGGTCACGTTCACCTTCGTGACGCTGCTGGCGTTCTCGACCGTGCCCAGTCCCCTCTACGCGGTCTACGCCGCCAGGGACGGCTTCTCCCCCTTCATGATCACGCTGATCTATGCGGCGTACGCGGCGGGGGTGATCTTCAGCATGTTGTTCATCAGTCATCTCTCCGACTTCCATGGACGCCGTCCCCATGTGCTCGCGGCCATCGCGATCGCGATCCTCAGCGATCTCGTCTTCTTGACGTGGCCGACACTGAGTGGCCTTTTCGTGGGTCGGGTGCTGTGCGGAGTGGCGGTGGGACTGGTGACCTCGACCGCGGCCGCGGCGTTGCGAGAGCTCCATCAAACCCGCCGGCCCAGCTCTTCGGGCCAGACGCCGGCGCTCGTGGTGAGTCTGGCGAACATGGGCGGACTTGGACTGGGAGCCTTGATGACGGGGGTCCTCGCCGAGTACGTGGGGCAGCCGCTCACTGTGCCGTACTGGGTCGTGCTCGCCGCACTCGTCGTGGCCGCGGTCGTCGTGTACGCCACTCCCGAAACGCGTCCTCGCCGGCCGGTCGGAGGCTACCGGTCACAGCGGCTGACGGTTCCCGATCACGCCCGTGGTGAGTTCGCGGCGGCGTTGCTCGGCATTTTCCTGACGTTCGCAGCACTGGGCATGTTCATCGGGCTGGCAGGCACCTTCCTCATCGCAACCCTTCACACGACGTCCGTCGCACTGGCAGGCGCAACGGTCTTCACCGTCTTCGGAGCAGGCGTCGTCCTCCTCCTGCTCACCCGGAGGTGGGGGGTGCGCCGGATGCTGGTCACCGGCGTCGCCTTCCTTGTACCGGGGCTGGTCACCCTGGTGGTCGCGGCATGGATGCCCACACCCAGCCTCGCGGTGTTCCTCGCCGGCGGAGCCGTCGTGGGAATCGCGGGAACCGCGCTGTTCAAAGGCACCCTCGGCACGGTGACAACGATCTCCGCACCCGAGTCGCTCGGTGAGACACTGGCTGGGTTCTTCCTGTCCGGCTACATCGGATTGACCGTGCCCGTCGTCGCGCTGGGGATCGCGTTGCAGTTCGTCAGCCCACGCGTCGCGCTCCTGGCCTTTGCGATCCTGCTGGCCACCGGCCTGATCGCGTCCTGTCCCGTCCTCCTGTCCCGTCGGACTGCACGGATCGCGTCCTGATCCAGGCCGACGCGCCGCACGGCCGGCCGGCCGGGCAGTGAGCCGTACCTGGCCGATGCGCCGCAGGCCGGCAGGCAACTCGCAGCCGGCCAGGAGGACGAGCGCGGCTTGGGAGGCGTTGCGGCCGAAGGCACGCTCGAGAGCGGGTACGACCGTGTATCGCCACATCAACGGTGCACCCGAAGGGGCCAGAAGAGGCCCCAGCCGGCCCGGGGGAAGGTACCGACTGGGGCTTCTCCTGCAGGGCGGCCCTGAAGCACACCCGTAACCGCCCTGCCGCCCTGGTTGCCACAACCCAGGAGAACTCACCAGGACTGTTGAATAGCGCCGGCCGGCCGAGACGTCTTACGCCCAGGCGAAGATCTACACGCTCGGGACCCAGCAGAGCAGAGACATGCGCGTTTCAGTCACGCACTGCGTTCTGCGACGCCCGCGCCGACGCTCGCACCGTCAGGCACCACCGGACGCGCGTATGCGCCTGTCTCGATCTCCCATAGACGGCTTGTCCACATCCGACCGCTTCAATGGGAGCCTGTGGCGCCGAACGCGGCTGCCGGCCCGGGGTATCAGACGGCGCCAAGACGCAGGTAAGAAGGGAGCGCCGCCGGGCACTAACCTGTGCACGAACACACAAGCCGGCACCGATCGCTTCGGCGGAAAGCCCGGCTGAAGCCTTCTGCCGCACCAGTGGTCACGGCTTGGCGAGCTATCGCATAGGGGATTGGTACTGATGAAGGCAATGGTGGGAGAGACCGTCGTCGCTGAGGCGGCGAACGAGGCGGTAGTCAGGATCGAGGGAAATGTCTACTTCCCTCCGGACTCGGTGACCGCCGGTGCACTGAGGAACAGCCCCACCCCGTACACCTGTCCGTGGAAGGGGAGGGCGCAGTATCACGACATCGTGGTCGGCGAGAGCGTCCTCAGGGACGGCGCCTGGTCCTACCCGGAAATCAAGGAGTCGGCGACGGCTCGTGTCGGTCGCGACTTCAGCGGCTACGTGGCATTCGACGCACGCCAGGTCAGCATCAAGGACTGACCACGAACCTGCAGGGAGCCGTCGAGCGGTCAGTCGGTCGATGCGTGTCGATCGACACCCGCCCCACCTGCGGATCCCCACAACGAGATCATCCATCACCGTCGAACCCCACGCGGCGCCACACCGAACTGCAGGCCACCACTCCGAACGGTGCTCTCAAGCCATCAGGAAGGGGCGAACGCATGAAGATCGCAGTTGTCGGCGGAACCGGGCTCCTGGGATCGCAGGTGGTGAGGGTTCTCAGGGAGAGCGGGCATGAAGCGGTGCCGCACTCACGGTCCACGGGACTGGACCTGTTGGACGGTAAGGGCCTGCCTGAGGCACTGGCCGGAGCTGATGTCGTCGTGAACCTGACGAACTCGCCGACCTCCGACGAGGCGTCGCTGACGTTTTTCCGGACGACGATGGACAACCTCCTGTCGGCGGGCGCGTCCGCCGGTGTCGGCCACGCGGTGGTTCTCTCGATTGTCGGCGCCGACCTGGTGCCGGGCCTGGTGTACTACCGCGCCAAGGTGCTGCAGGAGGACATCCTCAAGGCTGGTCCCCTGCCGTACTCGATCGTCCGCGCCTCGCAGTTCTTCGAATTCATGGACTCGGTGTTGTCGTGGACCTCTGACAGCGAGACCGTCCGCCTGCCTGCCACCCGCATCCAGCCCGTGGCCTTGGCAGACGTCGCCGAAGCCGTCGCCGAGGTCTGCGCGGGAGAACCTCTGCAGGGCACTCGGAACATAGCCGGCCCCGAAGTCTTCGCGTTGGACGAGCTCGGCCGGATCACACTGGCCGCGCGTAACGATCGACGCAGCGTCGTCACCGACAACGACGCCGGCATATACGCCGTCGCCTCGGGCGATGCTCTCATCGCCAAGAACGACGCCGTTATCGCCAAAACCACGTACCGGGACTGGCTCGCCCGCCGTTGAGACGGTACGCCGTCACCCTTGCGATTCCGGCTCCTGTGCGGGGCGAATCCTTACCCTCTGCGCTACCGGAGATGCATCGAACCTCGTCGGCCTCAAACACGCGGAGCCCCTGCCGCTGCACCCACTTGCCTTCGGCTCCTTATTGGATTCCCTCACAGAAAGCATGGAAATGGCAATCAATCTTGAGGCTGAGACGTCCGCCCGGGAAGAGAACAACGCTGCGCTCATCGCCGCTCTGGGAGAGGTGAGTCAAAGCGACGTGGAGTCCAGCTGGGAGCTCGATCTGTTCAACGACGCGGAGCGCGGTCGCTGGGTCGCCATGGTCAGCGATGAAGCGATCGCTGAGCTCTCGTACCGGTTCGTGGGCGGGCGCGTCGTGCTGCTGACGACCTGGGTCGACGCTGCCTACCGCAAGCACCAAGTGGCTACGGAGCTTGTCTCTCGCGTACTGAACGAAATCCGCGAGAGCGGGAAGAAGATCACCATCATCTGTCCGGTCGTGGGTGAGTTCATCGCCCGTCACCCGCAGTACGCCGACCTCATCGACAAGGTGCATCCCGGTGCCGGCGCGTATCCCGAGCGCAAGCCCATGAAGGGTGACCACGAGAAAGAGATCAGGGCGATCGAGCGCGACCTTGCATAACTGTCCGGTGTCCAGAGGCGGCTTCTTGTCGCAGCACCCTCGAGAGATCCTGCGCCGGCCAGTGCGGCGAAGGTGATCCGATCCGCCGAGCGGGCCGGGTGTCGGCCTACGAGCAGAGGAACTGATGCGTGAGATTGTGATCGTCGGGGGCGGCTACGCGGGCTTCTACACCGCCTGGCGCCTGGAGAAGGCGCTGCGCAAGGATGAGGCACGCGTCACGGTCGTCGAACCGCGTCCTTACATGACCTACCAGCCCTTCCTGCCCGAGGTGACGGCCGGATCGATCGAGGCCCGGCACGCGGCTGTGTCATTGCGGCGGCATCTGCGCCGTACCCGGCTGATCGCGGGACGCGTGAGCGAGATCAGAAACGCCGGCCGGACGGTCACGGTCCGGCCTTCTCGAGGCGAGGACTTCGAACTGCGCTACGACGTCCTCGTGGTCACGGCCGGCGCTGTGACGCGTACGCTCCCCGTCCCCGGGCTCGAGCAGCACGCGATCGGTCTCAAGCACGTGGAGGAGGCGGTCGCCGTTCGCGACCGCCTGATGACCGCGTTCGACCAGGCGGCATCGCTCCCTCCGGGTCCCGAACGACGCAAGCTGCTCACCGTCACCTTCGTAGGCGGCGGGTTCTCCGGCGTCGAGGGCTTCGGTGAGTTGCTGTCGCTTGCGACGGCGCTGCTCAAGTCCTACCCGGAGCTGAGCTTCGACGACCTGCGCTTCCATCTGGTCGAGGCCCGGGACCGCATCCTGCCCGAGGTGGGGGACGAGCCGGGTGCCTGGGTGGTGGACTCCCTGGAACGGCGGGGCGCCCGCGTGCACTTGAACACGCAGCTGATATCCGCCGAGGACGGACACGTCGTGCTCTCCGACGGTGAGGAGTTCGACTCGGCGCTGATCGTGTGGACCGCGGGCATCGCCGCCAACCCGGTCGTGCACAACCACACGGATCTCCCGGTGGACGAACGGGGCCTGCTCGTGGTTCGCGCCGATCTCCGCGTGGGCACCGACATCGAGCCCGTACCGGATGTGTGGGCAGCCGGCGACGATGCGGCCGTTCCCGACCTGGCCTCACCTGTGCCAGGGGCCCACACCGTACCGAACGCCCAGCATGCGGTGCGGCAGGGCAAACGTCTCGCGAAGAATATTGTGGCAAGCCTTCGCGGCGGCCGGATCCGGAACTACCGGCACGACAGCCTGGGAGTGGTGGCGACGCTGGGACTGGGGCGTGGCATCTTCCAGTACAAGTCCATCGTGATCAAAGGGCTTCCCGCCTGGCTGATGCACCGGGGCTACCACGTCCTGGCCGTGCCGACCTGGGAGCGGAAAGTCCGCGTCCTGTGCGTCTGGCTCACGGCGGCCCTGTTCGGGCGGGACATCGTATCGCTGCTGTCCGTGCAGCACCCCCGGGACGCCTTCGTCACCAGCGGTGAGCCGCAACGCTCCGACACGAGCGGATCGTTCGACAAGGCGGGTGGGAACCTCTAGGACGCAAGGGCAGAGCGGCCGGCGGTAAGACGAAGCGGAGAACCGGCGCCTACGGAGAGAGGCCTGGCCGCCATCCAGGAACCTTCTCGCCCACCGGAGTCACTTGGTGCCTCAGCAACGGCAGTGAAGCCATCACCCGCGCCGTTCCGGAGCGCTCGACGACATCAGTACAGAGGAGCATGCATCATGGTCAGCGGAGTTCACGACACTGGGCAGATCACCCGTGAGCCGGGCACGGAAACAGCTGTGCTGGCCGGCGGGTGTTTCTGGGGTATGGAAGACCTCATTCGCCGGCAGCCCGGCGTACTGGCCACGCGTGTCGGATACACCGGCGGAGAGAACGATCACGCGACGTACCGCAACCACCCCGGCCACGCCGAAGCGGTCGAGATCGTCTTCGACCCTGCGAAGACGACCTACCGCGAGATCCTGGCGTTCTTCTTCCAGATCCACGACCCCTCGACCCTGAACCGCCAGGGAAACGACATCGGCACGAGCTACCGCTCGGCGATCTTCCCTCTGTCCCCCGAACAGGAGCAGATCGCGCGCGACACGATCGCGGATGTCGACGCGTCAGGATTCTGGCCGGCCAAGGCCGTGACGACCATCGAACCAGCCGGTCCCTTCTGGGAGGCCGAGCCGGAGCATCAGGATTACCTCGTCAAGTACCCCAACGGCTACACGTGCCACTTCCCGCGCAAGGACTGGGTGCTGCCCAGGCGCGATGCGACCACTCTTTGAGAGTTCGTTGCCGGAGCGCAGGACACTGACGTTCGGCAAACCGGCCCGAACGCACCGCGACACGCACTGCCACGTCGGCGCGAGTTCAGAGCCGCCGCCGCACACGTGGCAGCCGGCTCCGTCGAGGTGGCCGGTGCGCTTGTGCGGGAAGCCGAGGAACAGGCCCGCAAGCGCGGGGACACCGAACTGCCGGTGAGGCCGAGTGCGGTTGACGGGTCCGGGGCTTCTCATTTTGGCCAAGCTCAACGTCGGCAACCGCGGCGAGGCAGCAGCCGCATGCCCATCGAATGCGGCTGTTCCCTCACACCGGAAAGCCGCGAGCAAGCACAGGCGCAGGCGCAGGCGCAGGCATCCTGGATGATCACAAAGCGTGGCAGCTTGATCATCGTGGGACACCTGCGCCTGTCCTGCCGCCGGACCGGCCTGATGTTCGCGTGGGCTCCTAACCGCGCAACCGCTCCGCGATCTCCACGAGATGCCGGCCCTGGTAGTTGGCCGCGTCCAAGGTCGCCTGATCGGGTCCCTCTCCCCCACCGCTCGGCCAGCTCGTCCCATAGGGATTGCCGCCGGCCCCGAACATCACCGAGTTGGTGTAGCCGGGGGGAACGATGATGCAACCCCAGTGGTAGAAGACGTTGTTGAGGGCGAGCAGCGTCGATTCCTGGCCGCCGTGACGGTTGGTCGCCGAGGTGAAACTCGTGACGGGTTTGTTGTGGAACACGCCGGCCTGCCACTGCACCCCGGTCGAGTCGATGAACTGCTTGAGCTGGGCCGATACGTTTCCGTACCGGGTGGGCGTGCCGAAGGCGTACGCCGTCGCCCACTCCAGGTCCTCCAAGGTGGCCTCTCGGACCGAGTCCTTCATGGTGTCGACGTGGGCCCGCCAGGCCGGATTCGCGTCGATGGCTGTGTCTGGTGCCAGCTCGGGGACACGCAGGAGGCGGACGTCAGCCTCTCGGCCTTCCGCCCCTTTGGCGAGTGCTTCCGCCAGCTGGTGGACGTTCCCGGTGGCACTGTAGTAGATGACTGCCAGGCGTACAGGCATGCACGAACTCCCGTTCCGTGTGGTCCGATTCGAGATCAGCGGAGCTTCCGCCGCCGTGTGCGGTTCGTTCATCGACGGCGAAGGCCACTTCTGCGGAATGAATGGCAGCATGGCCGTCGATTCCGCGGCCTCTCCTTCGTCACCAAGCGCCCGAATCCACTGTCCAAGCCCGGAACCCGCCGGGAGGGACAGCACCGTCGAACCGTGCTCCCCTCCCCTGCCTGTTCCTGTGACGGTGGAGTCGGCCGCCGGCCGATACCTTCGGCCGGATTGGTGACAGCCTCTGTGGCTCTCTTCGAAGTAAGCGCCCGGCAGGCACGACTTCTTACCCCGGACCCCGGCCGGTCTGTGAACTGCCCGGCACGATGCGCCTCGGCTCCGCGCCGCGGGCAGATCGGGATGCCCGAACTGGCGGCCGATGGACGGGCAGGACGAGGATTCAGGTGCGGCGGCCGTGGGTGTGTGGATCCACGGGCCGGTCGGGCCTGGGAAGGCCGGCGACCACGAGACGGTAGGAGTCGATCACGAGTTCCTCCACCAGCTTCTCGTCGATGGTGCCGCCGCCTTCCAGCGTGATCCAGTGTCTCTTGTCCATGTGATGGCCGGGGTGATGTCCGGGTACTTCTCGTGCAGCGCTACGGCGTCGTCCGGATCGGCTTTGAGGATCCCTACGGGCGTAGGGACGAAGCCCGACGCATGGATCTCGACGATGACGTCGTTGATCGCCGCGGTCGGCTCGGGCCGATCCGTCAGCGTCATCCCGGCCGTTCCCGCCGCCTGATCGGTGACCACAATGGCCTTCATCGACATGTTGCCTCTCCTGCTCTGTGCCGGGGTTTCCGCTTTCCGGGTGAGCGTCTTTACACGAAGGTGAACAGCTGGCCGGCGTCGAACCGCGAGATCGGATTGGTGTACACCTTCTCCGGGTCGGGATAGCCCAGGGCCAGCAGCACCGTCGTGCTGTGCCCGGTCTCCCGGATCTTGAACGCCTTGTCGACGCCGGCCGGGTCGAACCCCTCCAGCGGCGTGGCCTCGACACCGAGCTCGGCCGCCGCCATCATCGTCAGACCCACCGCCATGTAGGTCTGCTTCTCCATCCAGTGGTGCAGGTCCCGGTAGCCGTAGGTGCGCAGGCCGAGGAAGTCCCGGGTCATGAACTCCCACCGCTCCTGCTTGGACAGGTCGGGGAACCGGCCGTCGGCCCTCTCCTTCGCGAACACCGCCTCCAAGTGGCTGTCCGGCACATCCGCCCGCGTGGTCATGATGATGGTGTGCGAGGCGTTCAGGATCTTCTCGGCGTTGTCCTTGAAGCGTTCGCCCAGGTTGTCGGCGAGCCGCTCCTTGCCCTCGGGTGTGGCCAGAACGTAGAAGTGGTTGGGCTGCACGTTCACCGACGACGGCGTCGAGCGCAAAAACCTCAGCAGCTGCTGCAGGGTCTCCTCCGGAATCGTCCTGCTCGGGTCGAAATACCTGGTGAGATGCTTGCTCATGAGCTTGTCGAGGTTCATGCGGATCTGCCTTTTCTTAACGGTGAGCGGGTGAGAGGGGTGGTTCGCAGGGAATGGGCCGCCGGAGGTGTGCGGCGTCATGGACGTCTCGGAGAATTCATCCGGAGGTACCGGCCGGGCTGACGGCGGGGATGTCGATGTCGGTCTGGTTGACGTCGTTGATGAAGTTGGTCAGCAGGGCCTGCACCGCCACCGTGACGATCGCCAGGATCTGGCTGTCGGTGTACCCGGCGCCCCGCACGGCCGCCAGGTCGGCGTCGCCGACCTGGCCGCGGCTCTCCACCACCTGCTGGGCGAAGCGGGCGACCGCGGCGCGCCGGGGGTCGGTGGAGCTGCCGGCGCGGGCGAGGTCGATGTCGTCGCTCGACATGCCACCGAGTTCGGACGACCCGTACGTGTGCACGGCCAGGCAGTAGTCGCAGCCGTTGGTCTGCGACACCGCGAGCGCGATGGTGTGCCGCGTCTTCGCGTCCAGAACCCGGCTCAAGGAGGTCTGCAGGCCCGTCACGACGTCGAGGACGGCCGGGTTCGACGCAAGGGTCTGGAACATGTTCGGGACGAAGCCGAACTGCGCGCCGATGCTGTCGAGGGTTCGCTGTGCGGCGGCGGGGACATCAGCGGGGGCAGGAGCGGCGAGTCGTGACATGGCGGAACAGCCTCCAGCAGGTGGTCGTGATCGGGTCTGGGCCGGGCCTGTGGTGCTGGGAAGGTCCCGTCGCCGTGGTGACCGCGACCCCCGCATTTTGGGCTGCCCGGCCCACTTCCCAGAGTTAACGCCACAGGGTTCTGGGCTGTAAAGCCCAGTCTGGGGTTATCCTGAGGTATGACCACAACCACGGCAGCACCGGCACCCGACAAGCTCACGTCCAAGGGGCAGGCCACACGCGCCCGCATCCTCGAGCAGGCCGCTGAGCTGATCTACACAAAGGGTGTCCACGCGACGAACAACGAGCAGCTCCGCCGCGCCGCCGGCGTCAGCGGATCGCAGCTCAACCACTACTTCCCGAACAAGGAGAGCCTCGTCCTGGCCGTGATCGCATGGCAGGCCGACCGCGTCCTCACGTTCCACCGCAGCGAGCGATTCGCCCGCTTCGACACTCTCGACGCGCTTCGGGAGTGGGCGGATTTCTACGTCGGCTACGAGCGGGCGTACCAGGAAGGCTGCACCCTCGGCTCCCTCGCAAGCGAGATCATCAAGACCGACCTCGATGTCCACGAACAGCTCGCGGCCGCGTTCGACCAGTGGCGGAACATCTTCCGCGAGGGAATCGAGCGCATGCAGCATCTCGGGCGTATCAGCGCCGAGGCAGATCCCGCGCAGCTGGCCAATCTGCTCCTTGCCGCCTTCCAGGGCGGCATGCTCCTGGCCCAGGTCGCCCATGACATCGCACCTCTGAGAGACGCCCTGCACGCAGCCATCGATCACGTGCAGACCTTCGTGCCGTCCCCCGACAGCGGCGGACACCCGGCCCGGTAGCCGTCCGTACGTCCACGGCTCAGCGCGGCTCGGCAGGGTGCAACGCAGCGAAGCACTCAGCGGGAACGATCGGGCGCCGACCCGAGTACGGGACGGCGCCCGCAAGACGCCCGGCCCTCCAGGCACGGCTGCTTCACCGACCGCTGGGCTGTGCGGTGCTCCGGCGGTCGCGATCGGGAGTAGATACGGAGTCGATGTGCGGGGGTGTTTTTGGGAGTTGGGGGTGTGAACGCGCCCTTAGGGTTACGAGGCGGTTGCGGCGAAGGTGGGCTCGTGCGGGTTCATCTCCGTCGGCGGGAGAGGTCGGCGCACTCGGCGGGCACGGTGCCCGGGGTGAGCTCAAGTTCTGTGCTCTGCGCTGTTGTTGCCGGCAGCGGTGACGGGATGTGTGGTGCCGGCTTGCGCCCTTCGCGTGGACGTTCTGCGGCCGACGGCTGCGACCTGCTGCTTCAGACCGAACGACCGGGAGGAACGCCATGACCGCCGTTGCCGAAGATTTCGACCTCGTTGTCCTGGGGGGCGGCAGTGGTGGATACGCCGCTGCTCTGCGTGGAGCGCAGCTGGGTCTGCGCACTGCGATGGTCGAGAGACACAAGCTGGGTGGTACCTGCCTGCACAACGGGTGTATTCCGGCCAAGGCCCTGCTGCACGCTGCCGAGGTGGCCGACCGGAGCCGTGAGGCACAGCTTTTCGGTGTGAGGGCGAGGTTCGAGAGTGTCGACATGCCCGCGGTGCAGCGGTACAAGGACGAGACGGTCGACAGTCTGTGCAAGGGGCTGACGGGTCTGGTCAAGGCCCGGGACATCACCTACATCGAGGGTGAGGGGCGGCTGTCCTCCCCCACCTCGGTCGACGTGGGCGGCCGGCGTATCCGGGGCCGTCACGTCCTGCTGGCGACCGGCTCGGCGCCGAAGTCCCTGCCGGGCCTGGAGATAGACGGCGACCGCATCATCTCCTCCGACCACGCTCTGTTCCTGGACCGCGTGCCGAGGTCCGCGATCATCCTGGGCGGCGGTGTGATCGGTGTCGAGTTCGCCTCCGCCTGGAAGTCCTTCGGCGCCGACGTCACGGTCATCGAGGGCCTCAAGCACCTGGTCCCGGCGGAGGACGAGGACAGCTCGAAGCTGCTGGAGGACGCGTTCCGCCAGCGCGGCATCAAGTTCAGCCTGGGCACCTTCTTCGAGAAGGCCGAGTACACCCAGGACGGCGTCCGGGTCACCCTCGCGGACGGCAAGGTGTTCGAGGCCGAGGTGCTGCTCGTCGCCGTCGGCCGCGGCCCGGTCTCCCAGAACCTGGGCTACGAGGAGGCCGGGGTCGCCGTGGACCGCGGCTACGTCCTCGTCGACGAGTACATGCGCACCAACGTCCCGACCATCTCCGCCGTCGGTGACCTGGTCCCCACGCTCCAGCTCGCGCACGTCGGCTTCGCCGAGGGTGTCCTGGTGGCGGAGCGCCTGGCCGGTCTGAAGGTTGTTCCGGTCGACTACGACGGTGTGCCGCGGGTGACGTACTGCCATCCGGAGGTCGCCTCCGTCGGCCTGACCGAGGCCAAGGCGAAGGAGATCTACGGCGCGGACAAGGTCGTCACTGTGAAGTACAACCTGGCGGGCAACGGCAGGAGCAGGATGCTGAAGACCGCGGGTGAGATCAAGCTCGTCCAGGTCAAGGACGGTGCCGTGGTCGGCATCCACATGGTCGGCGACCGCATGGGCGAGCAGGTCGGCGAGGCCCAGCTGATCTACAACTGGGAGGCCCTGCCGGCCGAGGTGGCCCAGCTCATCCACGCCGACCCGGCACAGAACGAGGCGCTCGGCGAGGCCCACCTGGCCCTGGCCGGCAAGCCCCTCCACGCCCACGCCAGGGTCCTGTGACTGCGGCTGCTGGACTCTTCGGGCCGCGGCCTTGACGGAACGCCTGCCCCAGCGGATGCCTCTGGCCGTGTACGCCGACATGTTCGTCGTACACGGCCAGGACGTCGCAAAGGCAGGCGTTCCGTCGCGCCGGCGCGGGCAGGCGTTCAGAAACCGGGCCGGCGGCGGATGTCAGTGCCCTGTGGAGGACGATCCGGCGCGGCTCGTCGGTCGGGCACAGGACCGTCGTTCGGGATCAGACCACCTTGGGCTGCTGCTTCGCGCGACGCCCGAGGTACAGGACGATCAGACCGCACAGCGCGGTGGGGATCACGAGGATCATGAAGAGCCGCTCGTGGCCTATGCCGCCGGCCAGCAGGCCTCCGACGATCACCGGGCCGAGGATTCCGCCGACGCGACCGATGCCCAGTGCCCACCCCAGGCCGGTGGCGCGTACTTCTTCGGGATAAAAGGCCGCGGCGAGTGCGATGACGCTCTTCTGTCCACCGCTGACCGTGCAGCCGATCAAGAAGATCGCCGCCAGGACCATCCATACCGGCGAGCCCAGCACCAGACTCATGAGGATCAGGAAGCCGCAGCCGACGAAGTAGAGCGCGCTCAGGGAGCTGTAGGCGCCGAGCCTGTCCATCGCGGGACCGATCACGAAGGCGATCACGATGCCGCCGATCGTCGTCATGGACGCGGCGGTCGCCAGGGTGCCCGCAGAGTACCCGCGCTCACTGAGGATGGTCGGCATCCAGCTTTGGAGGCCGTAGAACATCGCCAGGTTGATCGCGAAGACGCCCCAGAGCAGGACGGTGCCGAGCAGTTGCCTGCCGGAGAGCAGTTGGGTGACCTTGACCCGCTTACCCGGGTCGGCGCTTTCCGCCTCGAGCTGTGCCTGGCCCGTCTCCGGAAGCGTCCGGTCGATCGACCGGGTCAGGGCGTAGGCCTTGGTGTGATCCCCGCGGTGCAGCAGGTAGGAGATGGACTCGGGCAGCCGCCAGGCCAGTACGGGGAGCAAGGCCAGCGGCAGCACGGCACCGGCGATGAAGACCGAACGCCAGCCATGGGCGGGGATGAGCCAGCCGGCTGTGTAGTTGGCGGCCACGAACCCGAGCGAGAATCCGCAGTAGATCGCCAGAACCAGGCTGGCGCGCAGTCGCTTGGGGCTGTACTCGGCGGTGAGCGCGATGGTGCTCGGGGTGGCCGCACCGAGACCCGTTCCGGTGATGAACCGCATGACGATGAGCTGATCTGGGCTCTGCACCCACACCGAAGCCAGCGTCGAGAGCGAGAAGAGCGCGACTCCCGCCATCACCAGGCGTTTGTGGCCGAGTCTGTCGGCGAGCGGAGCGAGCAGCAGGTAGCCGAGCATCAGGCCGACCAGTGCGGCCGAGAAGACGGTGGCCATGGTGCCCTTGGACACTCCCCAGTCGCGGGTGATCGCCGGGGCCATGTAGTTGATCGCTTGCGTATCGAATCCGTCGAGCAGCATGACCAGCCCGCACAGGAGTGTGGTGCGCAACTGGAAACCGCCCAGGGGGCGCTCGTCTATGAAGCCGGGAAACCGCAGCGTTCGCGGTGGCCCCGACACGGTGGCGGACGGGGATGAAGCGGTGTCGGACATGATGTGCTCCAGGTGGAGGACGACTAGGCAACATTGACGGAGGCGCCCACGGCCGGGACGAACGCATCGGAGTGGAACCGGTCAGGCGCCACATCGCGCTCGCGCGCCAGCTCCTCGGCGGCCGTTCGGGTCATGGCCTCACTGCCGCAGGCGTAGATGTGGTGGCTGCTCAGGTCGGGGTAGTCCGCGATCACGGCTGCTTGTACCCAACCGGTGGCGCCTTCCCAGCCGGTGTGCGGCCGGGAGAGCACCGGGGTGAACCGGAACCAGGGGTGTCGCCGACTCCAGGCTCGCAGGGTGGTGTGCGCGTAGAGCTCTTCGCGGGTGCGGACGCCCCAGTACAGGTGGACGGGGCGGGCAAGGCGCCGGGCGATGTGGTCGAGGATGATCGACCGCATGGGTGCGAAGCCGGTGCCGGTGGCGAGCAGAAGGAGCGGGTCGTCGCCGTCCTCGACGCAGAACTCGCCGTAGGGTGCCTCGATCTCCACGGTGTCGTGGAACTCCAGTTGCTGAAGGATCCGGGCCGAGAACGCGCCGTCGGGCTTGTGCCGGATGTGCAGCTGGGCGAGGTTGTTGTGCTGGGGTGCATTGGCCAGCGAGTACGACCGGGTGTCGCTGTCGCCGAGGATGACGTTGAGGAACTGGCCGGCCCGGAAGGGTGCGCGCCGGCCGATGGGGTAGCGCAGGTCGAGAACGGTGACTCCAGGGGCTACTTGGCGGCGCCGGTGCACCGTCGTGGTCAGCCGCTTGCGCACCGGAGCGGTCCGCGTCGTGATCCGGCGCGGCGCGATCTCGATGTCGCCGCTCGGCTGTGCCCGGCAGAGCCGGACCTCGGCGGGACCGCAGAGGGAACCGCTCCCTGGTATGTCCAGCGGTCCCGCGGTCACCGAGCCGAGGCAGGTGTCGCACACGCCTTTGCGGCAGGAATAGGGAATCGTCCAGCCGGCCGTCTCGGCGGCGTCCAGGACGTTCTGCCCCGGCGCGCAGGGGAAGGCGATGTCCGAGTCCCGGACGCTGATGGTGAAGGTCATCTCCATCCTCCTGCACAGTCGGAAGCGAGCAGTCGGAGAGCCGCAAGCACGGCACTCGGGTCGGCACTGCCCTGCCCGGCGATGTCGAAGGCAGGACCGTGGCCCACGCTGGAGAACGGCGCACCGGCACCGATGGTGACCGCCGCCGCGGTGCGTCCAGCCAGAATCTTGACCGGGATGTGTCCCTGGTCGTGGTACATCGCCAGGTATGCGTCGTGGTCGCGGGCACCGCCGAGCAGGATGTCGGCTCCGGTCGGACCCTCGACGGTGACGCCACGCTCGCGCAGAGCGGTCACCGCGGGCTCAGTGATCTGCTTGTCGTCGTCGCCGAACAGGCCGCCCTCACCGGCGTGCGGATTGATCGCGAAGACGCCGATGCGCGGATGGGCGACGCCACTGGCCCGCAGTGCCCGGTGCAGCGCCAGCCCGGCGTCGGTGACCAGCTCGGGGGTCAGTCGTGCCAGCGAGTCGGCCAGCCTCTCGTGCAGTGTGACGTGCGCGATCCGCAGGCCGCTGCCGACCAGCATCAGGAACACCTTCGTGAGGGGGGTGCCGGTGAGTTCCGCGATCAGCGGCGGGTAGCCGGCGAAGGCGATCCCGGCCCGGTGGACGGCGGTCTCCGAATGCGGGCAGGCGACCACACCGGCGTACTCGCCGTCCCTCGCCAGCCGCACTGCCGCGGTGACGTAGGCGATGGTGGCCGCGCCCGCAGGTGCGCTGACGTGACCGACCGCCAGGTCGGAAGGGGCCAGGGCGCCGACGTCGACCAGGTCGCACACGCCGCGCTGGGCCGGTGCGCCCGGCTGAGCCGTGCGCAACGCGAGCCCTGTGCGCTCGGCGTACGGTTCGAGTACATGGCGATCGCCGACGACGACCGGTGCCCGGTCACCGAGCCCGGCGACCGCTGCAAGAGCGATCTCCGGTCCGATCCCGTTCGGATCGCCGGTCGTGAGGAGCAGCCTGGGCATCCTGGTCACAGCGGCAGCACCAGCAGGGTGTCGATCCGGGAGCTGTCGCAGACGACGATCCGCTGCTTGATCAGGGCCCTGCCGTCCTCGAAGACGTACTCGTCGAGGTAGCGGCCGCTGGCGAACACCTCGGCCGGTCCGTTGCCGGTGATGCGGAGGACGAGGAACGAGGTCTCGCTCCTCGCCCCGGTCTCGTTCTCCTCCAGCACGAAGGGCTGTCCGAGCATGTGCCGGTAGGCGTGCGGCTCGTAGATGTTGGCCTCCTTCAGTGCGGAGACCCGGTCCTTGAGCATCGCCTTGTTGTTCGCCCAGATGATCCCCGCCGGCAGGCCGCGACGGTGGTTGTCGGCGGTGGTGACCTTGTAGAAGGCGTCGTCGGTGAAGAACTCCGGCCAGTCGTCGATCAGTCCGTCGTCGATGGTGTGCACATAGCGCCCCTGGGCACGGCTGATCAGATTGTGCGCGTACATCAGGCATGCGCTCCCTCGTCCGCACCGTCGGCAAAGCCCATCGCCTCGCGGTAGACCTTCCAGAAGCCGCGGATCGAAGCCTCAGTGACCCGGCTCTCGCTGGAGGTCGCCTGGTCACCGCCCATCTGGACGGTTGCGAACTCGTTGCCCGCCCCGGCGATGCCACGCTGCACGAAGCCGCCGATGGCGCCGTCTTCCATGGAGACGTAGCCGGCCGGACCGACCAGGTTGGACTGCTTGAGCCGGATCAGCTGTTGCTCTTCGGTGTCGTCCTCGAAGCCGAGGTACGTCCAGTGCAGGTCGGTCGAGTCGACTCCGGTCGGGAGCACCTGGCGTACGGCGACGGAATTCTGGATCTGCTGGAGGACGAAGCCGGGCGAGACGGACAGGATCTGCAGCGTGATGTCGTCCCCGACCTCGCTGAAACCGTCGACCAGCGACGGGTCCTGGAGTTGGTACTCGGAGTCGGAGCGGATCTTCTGATCCTTGTAGTGCTCCCCGGCAGATTCTGCCTCTCGGTTGATGGCCGACCAGCTCACGTGGTGGCCGCCGTTCTCCGAGACGATGATGCCGCCCTTCTGGTTCAGCTTGTTGAGCCCGAAGGTGGTGAAGAACAGGTGCAGGATGCTGGCGTGGTAGGAGTCCTTGACGTTCTCCATGTACAGCTTCCAGTTGTTCGGCAAGGTCTGAGTGAACCGGCCCAGCACCACCGGCTTGCGGCCGCCGAGAACCCGCTCGATCCGGTCGAGGACCTCCTGGCCCAGGTATTCGTCGATGTCGGGGACGTCGTTGTCCAGGCTGCCGAACACCAGACCGTGCACACTGGCCAGCCGCAGACGCCGCGGACTGTGAGCGGCCTTGCAGAACTCCGGCGGCATGCCGCCCTTGCCGTTGATGCCCTCTTCGAAGGCGACACCGGTGAGGTCGCCCTGCAGGTTGTACGTCCAGGCGTGGTACACGCAGGTGAAGTCCTTGGCGTGACCGTAGTGCTCCATGGCGATCAGCGAGCCTCGATGTGCGCACCGGTTCTCGAAGGCGTAGATCTGGCCGTCGTGGTCGCGGGTCACGAGCACCGGCTGCTCGCCGATGAAAGTGGCGCAGAAGTCGCCCGGCTCGGCCAACTCGGCCTCGAGGCAGAGGTAGTTCCATGTCGGCCCGTGGAATATCCGCTCCTGCTCGGCCCGGTAGACGTCCTCGGCCTGGAAGACCCAGTACGGCACCTCGGTCAAAAGCTCGGGCCAGCTGCGCTCCGAGACCGCGTCCGGTACCGGTGCACCCGCCTCGGTGGTCCGTGCGCTCATGCGTATACCTCCAGCAGTGCTTGACAGCTCTCGTTCGGTATGCGAACATCTGTATGCTTTCCGAACGCACGGCCAGTAGATTTGCCGGCGGTCACATCTGTCAATAGGGGGAACCGATGACTGTTGAAGGCATGGCAGGGCTCGCCAAAGGTCTGGCGATCCTCGAGGCTTTCGGGGACGGCGTGCCGCGACTCACCATCAGCGACGCGGCGCGGGCCACCGGCCTGAGCCGGGCAACGGCACGCCGCTGCCTGAACACCCTCACCGAGCTGGGCTACGTCACCTTCGACGGGAAGTTCTTCGCACCCACGCCTCGCATGCTGCGCATCGGCACCACCTACAGCGAGTCCGCTGTGCTTCCCCGGCTCGCCCAGCCGCACCTCGCGGCCATCCGCGACGCGATCGACGAGTCCGCCTCGCTGGCCGTGCGCTACGACAACAGCTCACTGTTCATCGCACGCAGTGAGGGCACCCGGATCATCGACAACGGCATACGTGTCGGAGCACGACTCCCCCTCTACGCCTCCTCCACCGGACAGGTCCTGCTCGGCGGCCTCGATCCGACCGAGCTGGCCGACTACCTGGCCGCCGCTCCCTTTCCCGCACGCACCCCGAAGACCCCCACCACAGCCGCCGAAGTCGAAGAGCGCGTCCAGGCCGCGCGCACCTCGGGCATGGCGATCAACGTCGAGGAACTCGAAGTCGGGTTGCTCTCCGTCGCCGTCCCGGTCCGCGATCCGGGCGGTCAGCTGGTCGCCGCCATTTCCGTCAGCACCTCGAGCTCCCGTGTGACCGTCGAGGAACTCTGCGACCGGGTTGCTCCCGTCATGCAGCAGCACGCGGCAGCGCTCGGGCGTCAGTTGTAGGAGAACTCGCACGCCCCACCTGACCGACACCCCGAAGCCATTCGTCGAAGCGGAACAAGCTCGGTAAGAAGTCACTGCTCCCGGGCGCTGACTTCTGAGGAGTTGCACAGAGCTGACGGCAGAGACGCACGCATGCGTGCCGGTGTCCGCTCGCCCCGGCACGTACCGCAACGACGAAGGAGACGGGTGCATGCCGCTCGAAGGTGAGTACGAGCCGAGCCCGGAGCAGTGGGTGCGCGATCAGGTGGAGTTGTACGAGAGTTCCGCCGGGTCCAAGGGGAACACCTCACCCGACATCGGACTGCCCGTCGTCATCCTGACGACCCGGGGCGCGAAGAGTGGAAGGATCCGCAAGACGCCGCTGATGCGAGTGGCCCACCGGGGCATGTACGCGGTGGTCGCCTCACAGGGCGGTGCACCGAAGCATCCGTTCTGGTACTTCAACATCAAGGCCGATCCGCATGTCGAGCTGCAGGACGGCCTCGTCAAGCAGGACATGCGAGCGCGCGAGGTCACCGGAGCGGAGAAGGCCCAGTGGTGGGAACGGGCGGTCGCCGCGTACCCGCCGTACGCGGAGTATCAGCGCAGGACCGAGCGGGAGATTCCGGTGTTCGTACTGGAGCCGGCAAGCCCGAGTGCGAACTGACCTGGTTCGGCATGTGTCTCGGACGGCCCGGCACCGTGCTCACGGTGCCGGGCCGTCCGGTGGGTGGAGCGGCTCGTCAGCCCTGGCGGGCCTTGAAACGCCGATCCTTCTTGTTGATCAGGAAGGTCTTGCCCCGGCGGCGCACCACCTGGGCGCCGGGCCTGTCCTTCAACGAGCGCAGCGACGTGCGTACCTTCATCACCAATCTCCCTCGGTCGCAGGCCGGCGGACGGGGGGCGCGGTCAGCGGCGGGTCGTGGCGGTGCCGTAGCGCCGCTCGAAGCGCTCCACGCGTCCCGCGGTGTCCACGACGCGGGAGCCACCGGTGTAGAACGGGTGGCCGGCCGACGAAATCTCGACGTCGACCACGGGGTGGGTGACGCCGTCCTCCCACTCGATGGTGTGCTCGGTGTCGATGGTGGAGCGGGTGAGCAGCTGGAAGCCGGTCGCGCGGTCGCGGAAGACGACGGGACGAGAGATGGGGTGGATGCCGTGCCTCACGGGGGTGTCCTTCCTCAGGGGCCTTCGTCGCCGGGCAACGGCGACGGACTTCGTCACGCTTCGCGGAAGAGGACGTGCTCGCCGGCGACCGGGTCGTACTTGCGCAGGACCAGTCGGCCGGGGTCGCTCGAGCGGTTCTTGCGGGTCACGTAGGTGACTCCGGTACCTGCCGTCGACGTCAGCCGGACGACCGGCCGCGCGGTACTGCGTGCCATGGGAGGCTCCTTCCGTCCCCGTGTATTGACGGGAACATGTCATGCATGTGGTCCAACACGGTCGGCGTTCGCCGTATTCCGGCGCGGCCCATCCGGTGGGCGGGATGCAAGGTGTGATCGTGGAGGGCGGTCGCCTACGCGGCGAAAGGCTCTGCGGGGCTTCAGCCGGACGATCGTCCCCGCAGGCAATAGGTGAGGCCCGGGGACACTGTCCCCTCCACGGTCACATCGCCTGCAACACGTCCCCCCTCACGGTTGTTCCCGCCCTGACGGCACGCTCACGCACCCTTCTCCGGAACCTGGGCTGCCCGCTCTGCGGGCCTCACACTGACGCCGCTCGTGTACCGGGTGGACGTCGGACGGCGTCGATGAGGTGACAGGCCGCGAGCGCCGGTGGCCGGCTCGGCCCCGCGCTCCGGTGGGCCCAGGACGGGGTGCGGGGCGGCTCCCGACCAGGGCGCGTGGTGTGGGAGCCGCCCGTGCCATGCGTCCTGTCAGCACACGGCACTACGACGCTAGAGCTCACAGATCGGCTTCGCTCGCCCGAGCGCGTCGCCCGGGTGAGCGGTCGCGGCTCCTCCCGCCCGGTCGGCCGTAGAGGGAGCGACTTGTCCGGATCGACGACGACCGGCCGAGGGCCGGCGCCGCCGGGGTCGCCCCGGATGCCGGCCTCGTCATCGGCCTGCGCCGAACGCGGCAGCGCTGACGAAGATCACGCAGCCGACGCACGGTACGCCCGCCCGGCGCGGCGGCCCCGCCTGCGGGCTTGTGGCTCGCAGGCGGGGCCTGTGTGGTCGTGCTCAGGGCTCAGGCGCAGGTGCCCGCCGGGTGGTTGCGGGTCACCAGGTCCGTGTCGGTCGTGGTGGTGTCCATCCACAGCACGCGGCTGCCGGTGTCGGCCGCCGCGTTGGACTGCTGGCCGACGCCGCAGGAGACGCGGCCGAGCGGAGCGCCGTCCGGGGTGAACTGGTAGAGCTTGGACAAGGAGTCGTTGGGGTCGTCGAAGACCTGGCCCCACGAGGGGTAGACGGTCAGGGTGACCGCGGTGTCCGTGGCGGCGAGGCCGTAGGCCGGTGTGGCCAGGTCGCTCTTCTCCGGGATGACGTCGCTGACCACGGGAGCGTCAGGGCCCTCCAGGCGCGCCCGGCGCAGGGTCGTCTGGTCCTGGTCGGTGTAGTCGGTGTCGATGAGCCAGTACACGTCCGAGGAGGTCATGACCGGGTTGCTGATCCACTCCGGCTGTGAGGGCGTGCCCAGGACCGTTGTCGTGCCGGCCGCGATGTCGTACATCTCGACCTGCACCCCGTACTTTCCGTCGATCAGCCCGTCGTGGATGTACGCGATGCGTCCGTTGCGCACGGCCGGCCGGGAGGACTGGTTGTAGTCGCGGTCCATCGGCACCTGCTGGGGGGTGGTGGCATCGCCCTTGAGGTAGTAGACCCGCAGCAGTCCGCTTGCCGGGTCCCGGTGGGACCAGGCCACGGTGTCGCCGTCGACGCTCACGCCGGTGACCTCGGAGGGGGCGCTGAACAGGGTCTTCGGCTTTCCGCCGTGCACCGGTGCCGACATGATGTCGTACGTGTGGGACCACGGGTCGTCGGGGACGTTGCCGACCGCCACCCAGACGACGCGCTTGCCGTCGGTGACCGCGCTCATGTGGCTGCGGCCGTCGGCCGGGGAGACGCGGCGCGGCTTGCCCTTGCCGTCGATGCGGCCCACCCACACCGCGTACGGGTCGACGCCGTCGGGGCTGGACTTCGGCACCGCCCACCATCCGCCGCCGGCGCTGGGCGCGTTGCCGCTGCCGACGTACTGCGGCAGTGTGCCGAGCCTGCCCAGCAGCACGTCGCTGTCCAGGCCGAGGTTCTTCTCCCAGCCCGCGACGATGCCGTGGGCGTCGAAGGCACCCTTGACGACGTCCAGGCGGCTGCCCTTGACGCCGAGCGACCTGGCCGCGGCGACGACCGCGTCCCGGCCCTCCTCGAAGCCGTCGAGCGGGGTGATGTAGGAGGTCAGCGCCCGGTAGACGATCTTGTCGGCCAGCGTGCCGCCGAGGCTCTCGCGGATGTCCCACAGCGCGCCGCTGAATATCGTGGAGTTGAGGTGCACGCCGCCGTTGTCGCCGGTCGCGCCGAGCGGCATGCCGAGGAAGTGCGCCGTGGTGGCGCCGTCGTTGAGGTCGCGGAACGCGCACTCCTGCGGCGTGCGGGTGCGGCACAGGTCGCCGCCGATCAGGCCCGCGTCCGGGTCGTTCATCGGCGTGTGGTTGACCGTGACGTCGATGACGTTGCCGAAGTAGTCGGCGATCGCCTCGTTCATGGCGCCGGACTGGCCGGAGTAGACGAGGTTCGCGGTGTGCTCGACCACGCCGTGGGTCATCTCGTGGCCCACCACGTCGAGGTCGGAGGCGAGCGAGCGGTACTCGTCGTCGCCGGTGCCGTACACCATCTTGGTGTGGTCCCAGAAGGCGTTGACGAACGGGCTGCCGAAATCCGTCACGCCGACCAGGGAGTTGATGGCCATGCCCTGGCCGTCGAGGCTGTTGCGGTGGAAGGTGCCGCGGTAGAACTCGTACACCTTGCCCGCCGCCCAGTGCGCGTCGACGGCGCCGGAGCCGGTCAGGTCGGAACCGAGCTGCCGGGTGGGCGAGGTGAACGGCACGACGGTGTCGGGCCACTGGCCGGAGACGTCCTGGTACCAGACGCTGGAGGCGTCCCAGGTCTGGATGGCATTGTGCTGCCGGGTGTCGGCCATGTGCGCGGTGTCGCGCAGCAGGTACGTACCGGCGGCGTCCTTGGTGAGGTTCAGCGTCACGGTGGAGCCGTTGAGCAGGGTGCCGGTTCCGGTGACGCTCGCCGACCCGGCTGCCCCGGCCCCGGACCGGTCGGTCCTGTTCTGCTTGGCCTGCGTGCCACCCGGGCGGGCGCCGGCGGTCTGTCCCGGGGTCTGTCCGGGCGCGGCGAAGGTGGGCAGTCCGCCGGACTCGAACAGCGCCGTGCCGGAGGCGGCGTCGACGTACACCTCCTGCACGACCGGTGCGCCGGTGACCGGGTCGGTGCCCCGCACGGTGACATGGCGGGCCAGGACTCCCTTGCCCGTGGGCAGGATCGTCAGCCCGCGGTCGACGCCCGACAGGGCGGCCGAACCGCTCCTGGCGTGACTGGGGAGGTAGCCGCCCCTGGCCAGCGCGCTCCGTACGTGCTGTACCGCATCGTCCACGGCGCTCTCGGCCGGGGCGGTCTTCTGGTCGGTGTCGACGTCGAGGCCGGTGAAGTAGGAACCGGAGGTGCCGGTGACGGTCCGTTTGCCGTTCTTGTGGGTCATGCGCACCACGTACTGGGCGCCCAGCACGGGCACTCCGCGGTACTTCTGGTCCAGACGCACCGTCTCGCCGCCGTCGGCGTCCACCGTCACGGCGTCCGCGACCAGGTCCCGGTCGGGGGAAGGGATGTGGTAGCGGTCCTTGTGGCCCGCCAGATGGGTACGGGCCGCGGTCGCCGCCGGCACGGACGCGTCCGCCGCGTCGGCCAGGCCGTCCACCAGGGCGGGCGTGTCCGTCGCCCGTCCTGCGGCATCACTGCCCACCACCGGTGGCACGGCCGCATGCGCGGAGGTGGCGCCGGCGGCCAGGAGGACCGTCGCAGCGAGCAGGGCGACCGGACCGGTGTGACCGGGTCTGCGGACGAGCCGTTGTCGTATGGGTGATGCCATGGACAGGTGCCTCCGACGGCCCGGCGCAGCCCGGGCCCGGTAGTGGGGTGTCAGGTGAGCGGCGCGCCGTCGCGCCTGCGGCTTGCTGCACCTTCCCTGTCACACGCACACCGTGACAAGGAGAAGTCCGAGGCGGGTACGTGCAGTTGCACAGGTGTGAAAGCGGCACCTTCAACCGGGGCGCGTCAGGCGGACACGTGCCGGCTGCTCCGCCTCGTCGGAAGATCGGTCCGTCCTATGACGGTGTATCGATCGGTCATCGCGCCGTGATGACGGCTCCCGCGGCTTTCGGAAAGCGGGCGGGAAGAGGGTGGGGACCGGTCACCGGGCAGCTGTCTGCCGGGCGAGGAAGTCGAGCAGAACGGTGTTGAACTGTTCGGGTTGCTCGGCGCCGGGCAGATGCCCGGCTTCGTCGATGACCCTCAGCTCCGCATGCGGGACGTGGCGCTGGATCTCCTGGGCCTCGCTGAGCGGCGTGAAGACGTCGTCGGCTCCGACGACGATCAGGACGGGGGCGTCGACACCGGTGAGGGTGGGGCGGTAGTCCGGCCGTTCCGCGCGGCCGCGCAGTGCGGCGGCGGCCCCGCGTGGATCGGTGGAACGCATCATGCCCAGCACCTGCTCGGCGACCTGCGGCAGTGCGGTGACGTTGTAGGCGGCGAGCATTTTGTCGATGACCTCGCGGGCGTATCCGTCCATGCCCTCGGCCAGCAGGCGGTCGGCCAGCCGATTGCGGAAGGCCTTGCCGTCCTCGGTCTCCGCCGGTGCCGACGTGTCGGACAGGATCAGCGCCCGTACGCGCGAACCGTGCCGGCGCTGGAACTCCATGGTGATCTGCCCGCCCATCGACACCCCGCCGATCACGGTCTGCTCGATGCCCAGATGGTCCAGGAGCGCTGCGATGTCATCGGCGAAGTCGGACAGGTACACCGTGCCCGCGGTGACGTCGCTGTCGCCGTAGCCGCGCAGATCAGGCGCGATCACCCGGTAGCCCGCGCCCGTCAGCGCGGTGACCTGCGGAGCCCACAGCGAACGGTTGAAAGGGTGACCATGGACCAGGACGACGGCAGCCCCGCGGGAGGGACCGACGTCGTCGTAGTGAAGTACGGCGCCACGAACCGTTGTCCAGGTCATGGGCCGGCACTCTACTTCGTGGTCACCCGGCCTACAGGGCGATCTTGGATCGTGGGACAGCCCGAGACGGGGCCGGGGCGCGGTCGTTGAAGCTGCGCCGTCGTGAAGTGGCTGGTCCACGGTGGTGTGACGCCCTTTTCGGGCGGCTCGTACGGGTCGCGGGCGGCAGTCCGGGGTGCAGATCGTCTGGCAGGGCGGGTGCGCCGATGAGTTCACCGTCCTCGCACGGTCTACCCGGCGACACGACCGTTCCCGACAGGAGAGCCATGTCCACCATCCAGCCAGTGATCATCACTGCCGACCAGGAAGTCCTGCGCGGCTTCTACACGCAGCTGTTCGGCGCCGAGGAGATCTTCCGGGTACCGGCGCAAGGCCCGGCCTTCTACCTCGGTCTGCGCATCGGCGACACCGACCTCGGGCTGGTGGCCGAGACGAAGGCGGGGACCGGGGCGGCACCGCGGATCCTGCTCAGCATCGGTGTCGACGACGTCGAGGAGACGCTCGGCCGGGTGACGGCGCTGGGCGGCTCGGTCCGCAGCGGCCCCAACGACATGCCGTGGGGACAGCGCGTCGCCCATATCCAGGACCCCGACGGCAACCCTGTGAACCTCACCCAGCCGATCCCGGCCCGGTGACGCTGTTGTGGGGTGAGACGCATCGGCGGCCTGGCTCGGCGAGCGCGCCGGCCGGCCGCATCCGGGCACGGGCGGCGGTGCACGGGTGCGGGCGGCGGTGCACGGGTGCGGGCGGCGGTGCACGGGTGCGGTCCGGGCCGCGGGCGCGGGCTCGTCCTCGCCGAGCCGACCGCCGATGCCGCGGCTGCCCGCCCAGGCGGTGAGCCGCGGCGCGGTGACGGCCAGGACGCTGTCGCCGGGCCGGCCGGCTCAGCTGGGCCCGGACGCGCAGTCGAGGGCTGGGAGGTCCACGGCGTCGGCCATGGCCTGCATGCCCTTGTCGTTGGGGTGCAGGTGGTCGCCGCCGTCGAAGAACGGCAGGATGCGCTCGTGGTCGTAGGGGCTGCGCAGCACGCGGTCGAAATCGGTGACCGCGTCGAAGGCCCCGCTGTCCCTGACGAACGCGTTCACGTCCCGGCGCACGGCCTCCGCCGCCGGGTCCCACTCGGACCAGCCCTTGAAGGGGCCGATCGTGGCTCCCACGACGCACTTCCCGGCCGCGTGGGCACGTTCGGCGATCTTCTCGTATCCGGCGATCATGTCCTGGGCGGTCACGCCGGTATGGGCCTTGATGTCGTTGACGCCCTCGAACACGAACACCGTGCGCACGCCGGGGTGGGACAGCACGTCCCGGTCGAGCCGGTTCAGCGCGCTCTGCCCGGCACCGTCGGCCAGCACCTTGTTGCCGGAGATGCCCTCGTTGGCCACCCCCTTCACCGTCGTGGTGGTGGACTTCTGCAGCCGGCGGGAGAGGTAGTCCGGCCAGCGGCGGTTGAGGTCCGTGCTGGACTGCCAGCCGTCGGTGATGGAGTCGCCGAGCGCCACCACGGCTCCTGTGCCGGAGGAGGCCCGGACGGTCACCGCGTCCAGGTAGAACCAGGAGCCGATGGTGTTGTCCCAGTTCTCCGCGCTCTCCTGCGCGGTGTGGTCGCCCTGGGAGGTGTACGACGTCTGCATGGCCATGCCGTGCCCGGTGGCCGGACCTGCCGCGTCGGGACTGTGCACGCTGATCACCAGGTCGGTCTGCGCGGGCACCCGGCCCGGCAGCGGGTCGCTGGAGACAGTCGCCCCGGCCGGCACGGTGACGGATCGCGCTCCGTGGAAGGTCAGCCTCCGGTTGGTGCCGTGCACCAGTTCGGCGCCGGCGGCCTGGACGCCGGCGTAGACGCTGTCGAACGTCACGGGTCGGTCCCCGAAGGCGTTGGACAGACGGATGCGCAGGCCGCCGCCACCGACGCTGGTGTGGACCACGAGCCGGTATCCGCGGTCCGGCACGCCCTCCCCCAAGCGGTCGGCACTGGCTGCCCAGGTGATGACCTCACGCCCGGTGGGTGCGGTCCGGGCCGTCGCGGGGGCGGCCGGTACAAACAGGGCGGCGAGAGCGAGAGCGGCCAGGGCAGGCATCCGGCTCCGGCGGGGCCTCATCGGGTGAACCCCTTCAGCGTGACCGACTCGCCCGGCGCCAGCGTCACCGTCCGCGACACCCCGCCGAACTCCACGGTGGTGGTACGGCCGCCGACGCTGCGCAGCCGTACCCGTGTCGGTGTGCCCTCGCGCCATTGCAGGTCCATGACGAACCCGCCGCGCACCGGGACGCCGTCGAGGGAGCCGGAGGCGGCCCAGGCGTCGGGCAGCGCCGGGAGGAGCTGGATGTGTCCGGGGCGGGAGTACAGCAGCATCTCGATCATCGCCGCCGGTGTGCCGAGGTTGGCGTCGATCTGGAAGATCCCGCGGCCCTGCTCGACCTGGTAGATGTCGAAGAGGTTGAAGGCGGTGCCGTTGCTGCCGTCGGTGGAGGGGCGGAGGTTGTTGGTGACCAGCTGGTAGGCCTTGTCGGCGTTCTTCAGCCGGGCCCAGCACAGGGCGCGCCAGGCGTTCGCCCAGCCGAAGCTCTCCGTTCCGCGGGCGGTGAGCAGCGCGGTGGCGCCGTCGACGATGTCCTTCGGGGTGGAGCCGTCCGGGCGGATGCGGTCGCCGGGGAAGAGGCCGACGAGCGGGGACAGGTGGCGGTGGGTGGTCTCGCCGAGGTTGTCGGGTGACATCCACTCCTCCAGCCAGCCCGTCTTTTCGCTCACCTGCGGCAGGTACAGCTTCTCGCGCAGAGCGGCGATGGTGTGCGCGTAGTCGGCGTCCCTGTGCAACACCGCCGCCGCTTCCGTGTAGTTGCCGAAGAGCGCCCACACCAGTTCCTGGGCGTAGGTGATGCCCTTGGCGTCCAGCGGGCCGTGTTCGGGCGACCAGTCGCTGTCGGCGAGGAGGACCTCGTGTGAGGTGCCCGGCAGGGTGGTGGGCAGCAGCCTGGCTTCCCAGAACTGGCAGGCGCCCTTGAGCAGCGGGTAGATCCTGGCCAGGTACTGACGTGACTGGGTGTACTCGTAGTGCTCGTACAGGCTGTTGCTCAGCCAGGCGTTGCCGGCGGGGTGCCACCACCAGCCGCCTCCGCCCCAGGGGTTGGTGGAGATCGCGACCGTCCAGCCGGCGATCTTGCCGGTGGAGTTGCGGTAGCGGTTGCGCGGGTCGTTGAACAGGCGGTGGGTGAGGTCGGTCCAGGAGGGCAGCTGGGCGAGGCAGTAGTCGGTGAAGGCGTCGAAGCATGCGGACAGGCCTGCCCGGTCGGCCATCCAGTAGTTCATCTGGATGTTGATGTCGGTGTGGTAGTCGCCCATCCAGTCGGGGTCGTTGCCGTCCAGCCACAGGCCCTGCAGTCCGAGGGGCAGGCTGCCTCGTGAGCCGGAGATCATCAGGTAGCGGCCGTACTGGAGGTAGGCCGCTTCGAGTTCCGGGTCGGGTACGCCGTCGCGGGCCCGTGCCCGCAGGCGCTCCCAGGTGTCCAGCGAGCGCTGGGCGTGGGTGGACGTGCCGAGCGTGAGACCGAGCTGCTCGTACAGGGGGCGGTGGTCGGCGACGTGGGTGCCCAGCAGTGTGTCGGCCGGATGGCGTGCGGCGGCGGCCGCCTTGCGGCGGGCGAGTTCCTCGGGGTCGAGCAAGGGGTCGCGGTAGTGGGTGCTCGCATGGGGCGTGTAGTTCGTGCCGCCGCTGAGGACCACGGTGAGGTCGGTGCAGCCGGTGAACTCGATGTGAGACCCGTGGACCCGGATCCGGCCGCCGCTGCCGTGGGCCTTGATCGCCGCACCGTAGCGCAGGCCGTTGGGGAGTACGGCTGCGAAGGACTCGGCGCTCGTGGGTTTTTCGCCGTGTGTGCCTTCCAGGGTGATGGTGCCTGTGTAGCGGCCGCCGCCGCTGTGGGTGAAGTGCAGGACGATCGCGTCGTCGGGGCGGCTGGCGAAGATCTGCCGGCGGTAGGTGACGCCGGCGTGGACGTAGGTGCTGGTGACCAGGCCCTGGGCGAGGTCGAGGGTGCGGCGGTATCCGTTGACGGCGGACAGGTCGTGCTCGGGTATGTCCACCGTCAGCCGGGCGAGCAGGGTGAGGGACCCGAAGTCGGTGCGGCCGTAGGGGAACTGGCCGTCGGCGTCGAGGGTGTCGTTGAGGCCGCCGGTCCACATCGTGGCGTCGGTGATCAGCAGCAGTTCGCGGCCGGGGTCGTTGCTCGCCAGGGCGCCGAGGCGTCCGTTGCCGACGGGCAGGCCCTGTTCGATCAGGGAGTGGGCGTCGCCGGGCGCCTGCCACCACAGCTGGTCGCGTGGGGAGGTGGGCGGGGGTGCGGTGGTGGGGCGCCGGGGTGCGGCGGAGGCGGTGAACGCGGGCAGGCCGGCCAGCGCTGTGGTCAGGCCGGCCGTCGCGGCGAGTGAGAGCAGGGTTCTTCTGCTGGGGTGGTGCGGGCGGGGGTTCATGGCGGCTCCGGAAGTCTGGGCCGGGGCCCGGCCCCCTCGGGCCGGGCCCGCGGCGGGGGTCAGGAGGACTTCGGTACGTCGATCCGGTCGATGTCCGGGGCGTAGCCGGAACCGCTGTCGAAGGTGATGGTGTTGGTCCCGGCCTTGAGGGTCACCGGGATGGAGACGGTGTTGACGGTCGCCCAGTCGCCGGTGGAGGGGAACGTGTGGCTGACGGCGCCGTTGCCGTTGGCCGAGACGGCGGCCGACCGGGCGTCACCGCTGACGTAGGCGACCTTGATCTGGTAGGTGCCGGCCTTGTCGACGTGGACGTCGTTGATGGTCAGCTTGCCGCCCTGGTAGAGGTTGCCGACCTTCTTGCCGTCGGAGCAGGCCGGGCAGTCGGCGACGGAGGCGTTGCCCGAGAGGGTGTTGGTGGTGGACTCGGCCTCGATGCCGGACCAGGTGAGGGGCCGGCCGTGGGGGGTGACCCGGAACAGGCGGGATCCGTGGGCGGGCAGGGCCTGGGTGACCTTGTCGGTGTAGGTGCCGAGGTTCTCGTGGTTCCACAGGTCGCGGAGCTTGGCCTTGCCGGTGAAGCCGAGGGTGGACCAGTGCGCGGTCACCGGGGCGGGCTTGTCGGCGAGGTTGAACAGGGCGACGGTGTAGGTGCCGTCGGGGTTCTTCGCGGCCCACACCTGCTGCGGGTCGGTTGCGGTGACGGGCGCGGCGGGCGGGGCATCGCCCTGGTCGACGGCGATGACCTCGGTGTTGGTCAGCAGGGACAGGCCGTAGGAGTCCAGCTTGGTGAGGTCGTCGCCGGTGTACAGCGGGGACTTGGCGATGGCCCAGAGGGTGGCGTAGGTCTGCCGCTCGGCCTTGGTCAGGCCGTCCATCTCGCCGTTGCCGATGTCGAGGGAGTCGAGGTCGTTCCAGCCGCCGGGGCCGGCGTGGCGGGTCCAGGCGGGGGCGTCGTCGAAGCGGTCGTCGACGGAGTTCTCCCAGCTGACGAGGGTGTTGCAGTAGCACTCGACGTCGGTGTCGATGCGCCAGCCGTTGGAGTACTTCTTCCAGTCGGCGACATGTCCGTAGTCCAGGGACCAGGAGATCTCGAGGTGGATGGGACGGCCGGTGGCGGCTATGGCCTGCTGCCAGGCGGCGACGTCGGCAACGTTGTCGTACTGTTCGCCGCTCTTGCCCGAGCCGGGGCCGACGCCGTCGAGCTTGAGGAAGTCGTAGCCCCAGTCGGCCAGCAGCTGGGCCTGGGAGTCCACGTACTTCTGGGTGCAGGGCTTGGAGAAGTCGAGCTTGTAGGAGCTGTCCCAGCCGTTGGTGGTGCGCAGGTCGTCGTGGACGATGTCGGCGGTGGTGCAGCCGTCGGCGTTCCAGATCGGTGTCCTGCCCTCGCCGTACGCCTCCTTCTCCAGGCCGACGGGCAGGTAGATGCCGGCCTTGAGGCCCTTGGCGTGGATGTGGTCGGCGACCGCTTTCATGCCGCGGGGGAAGCGGACGGGGTCGGCCTGCTGCCGTGCGTACGGGTCGAACTCGGGCTTCCAGGTCGTATCGCGCCACCAGCCCGCGTCGATGTTGACGTAGGTGTAGCCGTACTTCTTCAGTTTCGCGGCGAGGGCGTCGGTCTGCTTGAGGACGTTGGCCTCGGTGAGGTAGCTGTAGTCGCCGTCCGGGTTCAGGCCGGGGTACTTCGAGGACTGCATGCTCCAGCTCGACCAGCCCATGTACGGCTTGGCGGCGAGGGCGGTGCTGTGCGCGGGGTCCTGGGCCCCGGCCGGGGTGGCGCTCTGGGCGCGGGCCGCCGGGGCGGCGGCGGCCGTGCCCGCGGCGAGGGCCAGGACCACCAGTGTTCTCAGGGCGCGTGCGGGCAGGGTGGAGTACGAGGATGACCGCATGGGTCGGACCTCCTGGGATGGTTTCGGTGGGGGGCGTACGGGGGCGGCTCAGCCCTTGCCCGAGCCGATGGTGAGGCCGCTGATGAACTGGCGCTGGAGCGCGAAGTAGACCAGCAGGGTGGGGACGGCGGTCATGAGGGCGCCGGCCGCGATCAGGTTGGGGTTGGTGAAGTACTGGCCCTGGAGGTTGGCCAGCGCGGAGGTGATGGGGCGTTTGTCACCCGTTTCGATGAGGGTGAGCGGCCAGAAGAAGTCGTTGTAGATCCAGATCGACTCCAGCGTCGCCAGGGCGGCGAAGGCCGGGCGGCACAGCGGCAGGATGATCTGGAAGAACTGGCGCCACACCTGGGCGCCGTCGACGACGGCGGCCTCGGAGATCTCCTTGGGGATCGTCTTCATGTAGTTGCTGAGGACGAAGGTGCAAAAGCCGCACTGGTAGGCGATGTGGATGACGATGATGCCCCAGGCGGAGTTGTACAGCAGCAGCGAGTCGCTCATCCACTGCGGGAGCGGGATGAGCAGGTACAGCCGGTACAGGGGGGTGATGAGGACCTGCGCGGGCAGCAGGTTGCCCGCGGTGAACAGCATCAGCAGCGCGATGTTGAAACGGAAGTCGAAGCGGGAGACGAAGAAGGCGACCGCCGCGGAGAACAGCAGGGTGCCCAGTACGGAGGGGATGGTGATGAGGAGGGAGTTGAGGAAGAAGTGCGGCATGCCGGACTGCGTCCAGGCGTCGGAGTAGTTCTCCAGGCTGATGCCGCGCGGCCAGGAGAAGTAGCCGTTCTTCGCGGTGTCCCCGTACGACCTCACGGAGGTGTAGACGGCCCACAGCAGCGGGATCAGCCACAGCAGTGAGACGCCGGTGAGCAGGATGTGGCGGCCGGTGTCGCGCCTGGGACGTGCGGGGCTCTGGTGTGCGGACCGGTGGGCCGACGGCGTCCCGGTGGGCGGTCGCACCGCGGTCGTGGTCACTGGTCCTCCTTGCGGAAGGTCTGGAGAAGGAACGTGCCGATCGCGGCGAGGGAGACCAGCAGGAGGACGACGGCGAGCGCGGATCCGTAGCCGATGTGGCTGGACTCGCCGATGATGTTGTCCGTGATCAGCAGGGACAGCAGTTCCATGCCCGGTTTGCTGCCGACGCCGCCGCCGAGGACGTAGACGATGTCGAAGGCGCGCAGGGACTCCATCACCGTCACCACCAGGATGATGACGTTGACCGGTTTCAGGGCGGGGAAAATAACGCGGGCGAAGGTCTGGCGGCCGTTGGCCCCGTCGAGGGAGGCGGCCTCCTTCAGGGCCGGGTCGAAGCTTTTCAGGCCGGCCAGGTAGAGGATCATGATGTAGCCGGTGTGCCGCCAGGCGGAGGCGACCAGGACGGCCCACAGGTTGAGGTCGGGGTCGCCGAGCCAGTCGATGTGGTGGGGGGTGCCGGCTGCGGAGAGCACGCTGTTCAGCAGCCCGGTGTCCGGGTTGTAGATGATCTCCCAGATGAACCCGACGACGGCCAGGGAGAGCACCATGGGCAGGAAGATCGCGGTCTGGTAGATCCTGGTGAAGCGGATCTTCTTGTCGAGCTGGTAGGCGAGGAAGATGCCGAACGGGGTGGGCAGCAGTGCCGTGAACAGCAGCCAGACGACGTTGTGCCGCACCGCCGGCCAGAACGGCGGGTAGTTGGTGAAGATCTGCCGGTAGTTGTCGAACCCGGTCCAGTGGATGTCGGTGAGGTCGATGCCGTCCCAGGTGGTGAGGGACAGGGCCACGGAGGCGAGTGCGGGCAGCCACACGAAGACCAGCAGGGCCAGGACCGGGATGCCGATGACGGCCGCCAGGAACAGGCGGTCACCGGTGCTCAGGCGGCCGGGCCGGTGGGGCGCGGTGGGTGGGGAGGACACGGTGAGGGCCTTCCGGTCCGGGTCAGGCCGTGAAGAATCGCGCGCGCTGCGATTCGATCTTCTTCAGTGTGCCGGCGCCGTCGTCCGGGTGACCGAGCCACTGGGTCAGTCCGGGCAGGACGACGGTGGAGATGAATCCGGGGTCGCTGTCGCGGTCGGCGAACTGGCTGATGTGCCGGGCGGACGCGATGAGTTCGGCGGACTTCTTCTGCAGGGCGTTGTACGAGGACGTGCTCGCCTTGTCGTTGACGGCGAGGTTGCTCGGGTCGACGCCCATGTACTGCTGCTCGGCGCGGGCGCTGCCCAGGAACTGGAGGAACTTCTTCGCGCCGTCCTCGTTCTTGGGCCTGCGGCTGAGCATGAAGCCGTCGGTGGGCGCCTCGACTGCGTCCTGACCGTGGCCGGCGTCGATCTCGGGGAAGGGGAAGAAGTCGATGTCGGCGCGTATCTTCTCGTCGGTGATCTGCTGGCCGAGGAAGAGACCGATGACGGCCATGCCGGACTTCTTGTCGATCAGAGACTGCGCCGCGTCCTGCCAGGAGCGGCCACCGGCGCCGCTTTGGTAGTAGGGGGTCAGCTCGCGCCAGAGGTCGAGGATGCGGGCGGTGCGCTTGTCCGTCCAGGAGACCTGACCGCGCATCAGCTGCATGTGGAAGTCGTAGCCGTTGGCGCGCAGGTCGAGGTAGTCGAAGGCGCCGAGGACGGACCAGCTGTCGCCGCCGCCGTAGCCGGAGGCGATGGGCGACAGGCCGTCCCGTTTCATCTGCCGGGCCAGGGCGACGAACTCGTCCCATTTCTGCGGGATCTGGTAGCCGCGCTCCTGGAAGAGGCTCTTGCGGTAGAACACCGCCCACGGGTAGTTGTACAGCGGCACGAAGTAGTACTTGCCGTCCTCGCCGCGGGACAGCTGCCTGGTGGCCTCGCTGAAGTTGCCGCCGATCTTCTCCCAGACGTCGTCGATCGGGGAGCACAGCCGCTTCTTGGCGAAGTACTGCATGCGGTAGCCGGCGAACCAGGTGAAGACGTCGTCCGGGGTGCCCTGAAGGTAGCTGGTGATGGACTTCTGGAAGGTGTCGTGGTCGACGGTGTTCGTCCTGACCTTCAGGCCGGAGTCCTTGGTGAACGCCTGGGTCAGCGCCGCGTAGGCGGACTTGGGTGTGGCGTCGGCGCCGTTGGAGCCGAAGGTGACCGTCTTGGGGTCGGTGCCCGCGCCCCCGCCGCAGGCGGTGAGGACCGGTGCGGCCAGGGCGGCCCCGCCGATCGCGAGCATGCTGCCGACGACTTCGCGGCGGCCGGGACCACGCGCAGCCAGGGGTGTGCGGCTCTGCTGCGTCATTCTCGCTCCTCGTGCGTGTCAGTTCAGGTCTGAGGTGATGAAGGACTGGATGGCGGTGGCGGCGGCGCCGCGCGCCCACTCCTCGAAGGGCAGCGGGCGGGTGTGGACCTCGCATCGGGCGGCGGAGCCGAAGGCCGCCGCGGTGAAGGCGTCGCGGATCTGCTCGGCGAACAGGTCGTAGGCGGCCAGTCCCTCGCCGGAGATGATCACGCGTTCGGGGCCCAGCAGGTTGGCCACCGTGGCGATGCCTCTGCCGATCGCCGCCCCGGCCTTGGCATAGACCGCGCGGGCGCCGGCGTCGCCCCGGTGGGCGAGGTCGACGGCCGCGGCGGTGTCGGCGACCTCGATGCCGGTCACCTCGCGGACCTGGGCGACGATCGCGGCGTCCGCCGCGATCGCCTCCACGCAGCCGCGGTTGCCGCAGTGGCAGGGCGGGCCGGCCGGGTCGACCGTGACATGGCCGATCTCACCGGCGACGCCGTGCGCGCCGGCCACGACCCGGCCGTGCACCACGAGAGCGCAGCCGATGCCGGCGCCGACCGTGACGACGGCGAAGTCCGACAGTCCCACGCCGTCGCCGAACCACTGCTCGGCGACGGTGAGGGCGCGCACGTCGTTGTCCACGGTGACCGGCAACCCGCAGGTCATGGCGGCCAGTTCGGCCAGCGGAACGTCCCGCCACTCCAGGAAGGGCGAGTAGCGCACGGTGCCCTCGGCCCGGTCCACGTCGCCGGAGACGGCGATGCCCAGTCCCAGGACGCGCACGCCGAAGCCGTCCGCCTCGGTGAGCAACTCCCCCACCAGCTCCGCGGCCACGGCCAGCACCGGGCCGGGCTCCCGGCCGCGCAGCGGGACGCGCCGGGCGACGCGGATGCGGCAGCACAGGTCGGCGAGCACCCCGATGATCTCGTCGCCGGTCACCTTCAGACCGATGAACAGGGCTCGCCCTGCGTCGACACGGACCAGGTTCGCCGGCCGCCCGAGCACGGGACGCGCCTGCGCGTTGGCGTCCTCCACCAGGTAGCCGGCCTCGATCAGCGGCCGGACGGCCTTGGTCACGGCGGCCGGGGACAGGCCGGCCCGCCGTGCCACCTCCAGCCTGGTGAGGGGGCCGTGGGACAGGACGGTGGTGAAGATCTGGGAGGCGGCCGGCGTGTTGGCCGGGAACGCCTCGACACGGGAGGTCGACGGCATGGCCGGGAACCTACGACCCATAATTTCTGCTGTCAATGAAAGAAACAGAACTTGCCAAAAGACCGGGCTCCGACATGTCACACCTTCAAAACATCGGGCACAGACGGGGGTTGACACATGATCGAAGGACCCGCTTGGCTCTCCTGAGCATTCGCTGACCCTCTGATCGTGAGGTCCCATGCCGCTCATCTCCCGCTCCCCGGACACCGGCATCTGGCTGCTGACCACCTCGCACACGTCCTACGCGCTGCGGATCGACGACAGTGGCGCGCCCTGCCATGTCGCCTGGGGGCCACGGCTGACCACGGCGGAGGCGGACGCGCTGGCCGTCCCGGCGGGGAACCTGCACAGCAGTTTCGAGGGCCGCCCACCGGTGGGCGAGGAACTGCCCGTCGACGGCGGCACCCGCTACGGGCCGCCGTCGCTGCAGGTGCGCCGTCCCGACGGTTCACGCGGTTTCGCATGGCAGCCCACGGACCACCACGTCCTGACCGACGTGCCCGGCAGCGCGGAGCTGGTCCTGGAGTTCCGGGACCGGCTCTATCCCCTGCGGGTCGCCCTGCACTACCGGGTCCGCGAGGACACCGACGTCATCGAGCGCTGGACCGTGCTGCGCAACGACGGTCACGAGCACCTGAAACTGCCGCGGGCCGACTCGGCCGCATGGACGCTGCCGCCCCTGGCCGGCTACCGGCTGAGCCACGTCACGGGCCAGTGGTCGGCCGAGAGCCAGCTGCGCCGCGATCCCCTGCCGTTCGGCGAGACCGTGCTGACCAGCCGGCGCGGCATCACCAGTCACCATGCCAACCCCTGGGTCATGCTCGACAGCGGGACGGCCACCGAGGACCACGGCCCCGTGTGGAGCGCCGTCCTCGCCTGGAGCGGAAGCTGGCGCCTGACCGCGCAGCGCACCCCGGACGGACGCACCGGCGTGACCGGCGGCGTCGGCCACGACGGGACGTGCGTGCCCCTCGCCCCCGGGGAGGAGTTCACTACCCCGGTCTTCGCCGGCCTCTACAGCGACGGCGGCTTCGGGGCCGCGAGCCGCGCCTGGCACGCCTACACCCGGGCCCACGTCCTGCCGCACGCCACAGAGCCGGCCCCCGTGCTGTACAACTCCTGGGAGGCCACCGGCTTCGACGTCGACGAGGCCGGCCAGAAGGCCCTGGCCGAGCGCGCCGCGCTGCTCGGGGTGGAGCTCTACGTCGTGGACGACGGCTGGTTCGGGGCCCGCCGCAGCGACCGGGCGGGCCTGGGCGACTGGTCCCCGGCACCCGACCGGTTCCCGGACGGCCTCGGCCCGCTGGCCCGGGCGGTGCACGCACTGGGCATGCGGTTCGGCATCTGGGTCGAGCCGGAGATGGTCAACCCCGACAGCGACCTGTACCGCACGCACCCGGACTGGGTGCTGCACGTGCCGGGCCGTGAGCGCACCGAGATGCGCAACCAGCTCGTGCTCAACTTCGCCCGCCGGGACGTGGCCGACTGGGCGCACCACTGGCTGACCCGGCTCGTCGCCGACCACGGCGTCGACTTCCTCAAGTGGGACATGAACCGCGCGTTCGGCGAGGCCGGCTGGCCCGAGGAGAGCGACGGCAACGACCGGTTGTGGACCCGGTACGTGACCAACCTCTACGACGTCGTCGACCGGCTCCGCGCCGACCACCCGCATCTGCGCATCGAGACCTGCAGCGGCGGCGGAGGCCGCGTGGACCTGGGGATCCTCTCGCGGACCGACCAGGCGTGGGTGTCGGACAACACCGACGCCGTGGACCGCCTGGTGATCCAGCACGGCTTCGGCCAGGTCTACCCGGCGCGTGTGATGTCCGCGTGGGTGACCGACGTGCCCAACCAGCTCACCGGCCACTCGGTCCCGCTGCGCTTCCGCTTCCATGTCGCCATGGCCGGCCTGCTGGGCGTCGGCGGCGACCTCACCCGCTGGTCGGAGGAGGAACTCGCCGAGGGAGCCGCGCTGGTGACGACGTACAAGAAGGTGCGCCACCTCGTCCAGCAGGGCCGTCAGTACCGGCTCGGCGAGCCACTGGGCGACACACCCACAGCGGTGCAGTACCTCGCCGAGGACGCCGGTGAGCTGCTGCTGCTCGCCTACCGGCGCAGCCCGCGCCACGGCATGCCTGTGCTCCCCGTCCGCCTGCGCGGCCTGCCGGCGGGCGCCCGCTACCGCGACACCGAGACCGGCGCCGTCCATCACTCCACACTGCTCACGCAATACGGCCTGCACCTGGACCTGCCGTCCGGAAACTGGGCGAGCACGGCCGTGCATCTGGTCCGGGTGCCGGACGGGGAGTGAGGCGCGGGCGCGGACTGCGGCAGCCCCTTGGGCCCTGGCGGGCCGGGCCTGTCCCCCGCGGGGCGCGGCTGGGTGGAACCGCCCAGGTCGCGGTACTTCCCGGCGGCGGTCGGCGAGGAGTTGAACACCGGGCGGGCCGCCGGACGCCTCCTGATCGCCGGCCCGCCCCTGCGCCAGCACATCAAGGCGCTGGAGCGCGGCCTCGCCTCGTCTCCTCGTCGCTCCCGGCGCACCAGGCCACGCCGGCATCACCGCGCGGACCGCGCGAGCCTGCCGGAACAGGCCTCGTGCCGACGGCCGGTCCGACAGGCAGACGATCTCGCGCTCCGACCGCCGCGCGGCCGGGAGCCCGCGCGGTGCCTGGCACACACGACCGGCACACGCACGATCAACGACGCACACCCAGCCCCGTGACCGGCAGCTTCGAGACGGGGAAAGCGTCGGTCCAGGAGGTGGTGCGGTGGATGGCCGGCCGACGGGTCACATGTGGGGATCAGGCGGCGTGAGGGCGCGGGGCGACAGGCCCAGGGACCGGATGTGGCGGGCGATGTCGATCAGTGGTGCCACCCAGGTGTCCGCCGCCGCGCCGACTCGTTCGACGAGTTCTTCCAGGGCGGCCGCCCGGGAGGGCCGGCCGGTCAGGAAGGGGTGAGTGGTGAGGACGAAGCAGCCGCCCAAATCGCGGAGAGCCTCGAATTCCAGCGTCCAGATCTCCAGTGCCTTGCGTGGGCTCTCGATCAGTCCGCTGCCGGAGATGCCGGGGAGATAGCAGTACTGCTCCCAGTCGTCCAGGGCCCACTGGATCGGTATCTCCACCAGCGACCGCGCTCCGGGCACGGCCAGTTCGTAGGGGTGGTCGGCGTCCATGAGACTGCTGTCGTAGAGGAAGCCCCGATCGACCAGCAGGTGCGGGGAGTTGTAGGTGAGTTCCCACATGGGGGCCCGGTACCCCACCGGTCTCACACCGGCCACCTCTTCCAGCGCGTCCAGGCCCCGGTCGAGGTAGTCGGCCTCGGTGCCGGCGTCGGCGCCGGTCAGCGGCTCGTGCAGATAGCCGTGGTGTGCGATCTCGTGGCCGGCGTCCGCGATGGCCCGTACCGTGCCGGGGTGGCGTCGCGCCGTCCATCCGGGGACGAAGAACGTCGCCCTCACTCCGTGGCGGTCGAGCATCTTCAGCAGTCTGGGGACGCCGACCTGTGGCCCGTAAGCCTGGTGGCTCATCACGGACATGCGCTGTGCGGCCTCGGGGTGTTCGTGCAGCACGGCCGACTCGGCGTCGACGTCGAAGCTGAAACAGGCCGCGGCGCGCCTCTCCCCCGGCCAGTCGACGGGCTGTTCCGGTCGCGGAGTCATCGGCGGCCTCCCGCGCACAGGGAGACGAACTCGTAGGCGACGTTGGCGGCGGCGACGCTGGTGATGTCCGCGTGATCGTAGGCCGGGGACACCTCGACGACGTCGGCGCCCACCAGGTTCAGTCCCTTGAAGCCGCGGATGACGCCGAGCAGTTCCCTGCTGGTCATGCCGCCCGCCTCCGGGGTGCCGGTCGCCGGTGCGTGGGCGGGGTCGAGCACGTCGATGTCGACGGACACGTACAGCGGCGCATCGCCGATCGTCGTGCGCAGCCGGGTCACCACGTCGTGCACGCTCAGGGTCTCCAGGTCGGCGCAGTGCACGATGGTGAAGCCCAGATCCGCGTCGCTGCTGAGGTCCTGGGGGTCGTAGAGCGAGCCGCGGATGCCGACGTGCGCGCTGGAGCAGGGCAGGAACAGGCCTTCCTCGGCGGCGCGCCGGAACGGGGTGCCGTGGGTGAGCGGTGCGTCGAAGTAGGTGTCCCAGGTGTCGAGATGGGCGTCGAAGTGCACCAGGGCGACGGGTCCGTGGACCCGGTTCATGGCGCGCAGCAGCGGATAGGCGATGGTGTGGTCGCCGCCGAGGGTCACCAGTCGGGCGCCGTCGCGGATCAGTTCGTAGGCCCCTTCCTCGATCTCCTTGCTCGCGGCCGCGATGTCGAAGGGGTTGCAGGCGAGGTCGCCCGCGTCGACGACCTGCTGGTCGCGGAAGGGCATGACGTCGAGCTGCGGGTTGTAGGGCCGCAGCAGCCGGGAGGCCTCACGGATCGCGGACGGTCCGAAGCGGGCCCCGGGGCGGAAGGTCACCCCCGCGTCGAAGGGGACGCCGGCGACGGCCACGTCGTGCCTGGGCACGTCCTGGATACGGGGCAGTCGTGCGAAGGTCGTCAGGCCCGCGTAGCGAGGGCTGGCCTGGCCGTCGGTCTGGCCGACGGGCGGCGTGGCGGTGCTGTCGGTGGTCGCGCCGGGGCGGGTTACACGCGGCATCGGGTGGATCCTCCGTTGATCTGCAGGGTCTGGCCCACGAAGGAGCCGACGCGGAAGTCGGTGAGCAGGGCGACGGCGGAGGCGATCTCCTCGGGCCGGCCGATGCGGCCGAGCGGAATGTTCCGGGCGTAGTGCTTGTGCATGGCGTCCAGGGGCAGGCCTGCGCTGTCCGCGTCGACCTGGAGCTGAGGGGTGTCGATGACGCCGGGCGCGACGGCGTTGACGACGATCCCCTCGGGTGCGAGTTCCCGGCCGAGCGTTTTGACCAGGGAGATCAGCCCGGCTTTCGAAGCGGAGTAGGCGGTGGCCTCGGGCCATCCGGTGACGCCCCACTCGGAGGAGATGACAACGATGCGGCCCCGGCCGCGCCGGCGCATGCCGGGCAGGACGGCCTGGATGAGGTGGAAGGTGCCGGTCAGGTTGGTGTCGACGACCTTCCACCAGTCGGCCTCGTCGTGCTCGGTGAAGCGGCCCATGGTCATGTAGGCGGCGTTGCAGACCAGGACATCGATGTCGCCCAGTTCCTGGTTCAGGTGGCCGACCAGGGTGTGGACCTGCGCGCGATCGGATACGTCGGCCACGGCAGGGACCCCGCCGATGGCTGCCGCGACGGCGTCCATGGCGGGGGTGTGCGCCCGGTCGCCGACCGCGACGCGCGCTCCGTCGCGGGCCAGGCGGGCCGCGACGGCCCGCCCGATCCCCTGGGTGGCGCCGGTGACGAGGGCGACCGCGCCGTTCAGCGGCTGGTGGGAGTGGTCCATGGTCAGATCACCGCTCCGCAGTTGGGTGAGAGGACTTCGCCGGTGCAGAAGGTCCCCTCCTCGAGGAGGAACCGCACGCTCGCGGCGACCTCGTCCGGGCGGCCCAGGCGCCGGGTGGGCAGGGTCGCGAGGTAGTCCGGGGCCCGCCAGGGCGAGTCGGGGGCGAGCAGCGGGGTGTCGGTGGGGCCGGGGGCGACGGCGTTGACGCGGACGTTGCTGGAGGCGACCTCGGACGCCAGGCTGCGGACGAGGCCGACGACGGCGCCCTTGGCGGCGGCGTAGTGGGCGTCGCCGTCGCCGCCGCCGATGGCCAGCTCGGAGGTGACGGCGACGATGCTGCCGCCGCGGCGCGCGATCATGGAGGGAAGGACCGCGCGGGCGGTGTTGGCCAGTCCGCCGAGGTGGACCCGCAGCATCCGGTTCCACTGCTCGGGGCTGATGTCGGAAAAGGGCTGGATCTCGTAGTGGCCGGCCGCGCTGACCAGGGCGTGGACGGGGCCGAAGTCCGCTTCGGCCTGGCCGACGGCGGCGCGCACCGCGGCGGGGTCGGCGACGTCGGCGGCCAGGGACAGCGCGAGCGCCGGGTCGGAGGCCGGGCGCAGGTCGAGACCCGCGACGGTCCAGCCAGCCGCGTGCAGCGCGGCGGCGATGCCGGCTCCTATGCCGCTTGCGGCCCCCGTGACGAGCGCGGTCCTCTGTGTGCCGGGCGCGTTCATGCGGACTCTCCCTGAAGGTCGACGGCCGCGGCGCCGGAGGCGGGCGGTGCGCCGTTCGCGGGACCGGTCGTATGGAACCGGTCGGCCAGGGGCCGCCGGATGCGCCCCCGGACGACGGCGAAGACGACGGCTCCGACGACGGTGAGCACCGCGGTGGTCAGGATCATGCTCCAGCGCAGGTACCAGGTGTCGCCCATGGAGGCGCGCGGCCAGGCGATGTTGATGGTCTGCGCGATGGTCCACAGCGCGGCCAGCAGGGTCACGGGGGTGCCCCAGCGGCCGAGGCTGAACGCTCCGGGCTGCCACTTCCCGCGCAGCCGGGTGACGGCGGCGCCGATGACGGGGACCGCGAACGCGATCTGGAAGCCCATGGTGGTGAAGTTGACCAGCGCGCCGTAGAGGTTCGAGCCGGACAGCAGGACGAACACGGCGGCGACGACACCGGTCAGCGCGATCGCGTTCACCGGCAGTCGCTCGGGCCCGGCCAGCTTCTCCAGCCGGTGTGAGAGAGGCAGCGCGTTGTCGCGGGCGGAGGCCCACAGGCAACGGGAGACGGCTGCCTGGACGGCGAGGAAGCTGGAGAGGAAGCCGATCACGAACAGGACGAGCAGGGGCCGGCCGATCCCGGAGCCGAACTGGGTGACGAGCGTGTCGGTCACCGGGTCGCCGGTCTTGGCCGCCATGACCTTGTCCAGGTGGGGGATGGCGAGCACCAGGGCGACGCTGGAGTACATCACGATCGCGGCGACGCACAGCAGCGACAGGATGATCGCCTTGGGCACGTTGCGCTCGGGCTTGTCGACCTCCTCGGCGATGGACCCGGCCGCCTCGAAGCCGACGAAGGACCAGCCGACGTAGGCCACGGCGATCAGCATCGGGCCGCCGAGCCAGGAACCGGCGGACTGGGTGCCGAAGTCGTCGAAGAGCACGTCCACCGGGTTGACCCGGTGGAACAGCAGCAGCACGGTACTCAGTCCGACGGAGCCGATGATCTCGCAGGCGATGCTGGCGACGACCATCACCTTCAAAACCGTGCGGCCCACCATGTTGGTGAGGCTTCCCGCCGCCAGGATCGCGATGGCGGTACCGCTGGTGACGGTGTGGCTGGGGTGGGAGACCCCCACGGCCGGCAGCAGGAATCCGGCCGCTCCGTAGGCGAGTGTGGACAGCGCGATCGTCAGGCCCCAGGAGTACGCCCATGCCGCCACCCAGCCCCACGAGGTGCCGCGTACGTGCCTGGCCCACTGGTACACGCTGCCCGCGTACGGCCACCGGGAGGCGAGTTCACCGAAGACGAGGGCGACGAGCAGCTGCCCGGCCAGCACGATGGGGAAGGCCCACACGAACGCGGGACCGGCGGCGAACAACCCGAGGGTGAAGATCGCGTAGAGCGCGACGATGGGCGAGACGTCCGCGAAGGCCATCGACAGGGCCGTGCGGAAGCTGAAGCCCTGGTTGAGACGGCTGACCTGCTCGCCTGCGGGTGCCGGTGTGCCGTGTCCCGGCGGGGACACACCTTGATGTCTGGTCACTCTGGCTCCTCGTCCGGCCCCTGCTTCCAGGGGCCGCATCGGCTGCCCGCCATCCACTGGGTGGCCGGAATCCGTAGGCCGGAATGCCGTCAGTCTGCGATCAGGAGAGTCGGCCTTTCTACGCGGCGAAAGTCACAATCACTCCGTTGAGCTTTGAGCGATCGCACAGCACACTTTTGTGTACACATAAACCATGCGGGGTGCTTGTGCAGACAGTGGCGGACGTGGTGAACCTCCCTCACCTGCGCCTTGAGCTCTTCGCCGGCCGGCAGGGCCTGCGAAGGTCCGTCTCCTGGGCCCATGCCTCGGATCTGGACAGCCCATGGGACTGGATGGCGGGCGGCGAACTGCTCATGCGCAACGGGCGCACGCTGCCGCGCGACGGCCGGGCCCAGGCGAAGCTGCTGCACGGCTGTGCGGACGCGGGCGCCAGCGGGATCGTGATCGGCGAGGACCACCAGACGCCGCCGCTCACCGACGAACTGGCCGCGGCAGCCGAGGAGCGTGCCCTGGCCGTGCTCACCGTTCCCTACTCGGTCAGCTTCGCGGCGCTGGCCAGAGCGGTCGCCGACGCCGCCTCGGGCGAGGCCCCCGTCCGCGTCGGCCAGATCGAGCGGATCTACAGCGCTCTGCGGGACACCCTCGGCGGGCGGACCGGCGAGTCCCCGACCGCCCGGCTGGGCCGTGACCTGGGCTGCCGGCTGCTGCTTCTGGACACCTCCACCGGAAACCCGGTCGATCCGTCGGCCCCGGCGCCTCGGGACGCACTGCGCTCGGCCCTGCTCGCCGGAGTCCGCGCCCACGACGGCCGTATCCCGGGTGTGCTGCACGTTCCGCTCGCTGACGGCACCACGGCGCTCGCGGTCGAGGTCCCCGCGGAGGAGCCGACCGTCCTGCTCGCCGTCCGGCTGCCCGGCGCGGACACCTCGCTGCTGCACCACCTGGCCACCGCCGCCGCGGTCGAGACGGCCCACCAGGGGATGCTGCGCGAGCACGAGCGACGGCTTGGCGGCGAGCTGCTCGCCCGGCTCTTCGACATGGGCATCGACGAGGCCGCCGCGAGCCGCGAGCTGGCCGCCGTCGGCATCGCCCCCGCCCGCGCCGTCGTCCTGGCCACCCAGTCCGACGACAGCGCCGGACAGCGCGACCTGCATCTGGCGCTGGGCCGGCGTCGCATCCCCCACTTGCTGCTGCGCAGCGGAGAGCTGCTGTACGCCCTGGTGGACGATGCCCGGCCGGGCATCGAGGCGGTGCGCCAGAAGCTCGGGCCGGACTCCGCCCTCGGGGTGAGCGCCGCGGTCGGCGCCCCCGGGCGGCTGCCCGCCGCCCGGCGCGAGGCCGTCTGGGCGCTGTCCCTGGCGCGCAAGGCGCCCGGCAGGCTCTCCCGCTACGGGGAGGAGACGACGTTCACGGTGCTGCGCAGCACCGAGGAGGCCCAGGCGCTCGTCGACCGCGTCCTTGGCCCGCTGCTCGCCTACGACGCCGGCCACGGAAGCGAACTGACCGCCTCGCTGGAGACGTTCTTGCAGCACCGGCGCTCCTGGCAGCGGACCGCCGCCGCGCTGAGCGTGCACAAGCAGACCGTCATGTACCGCATGCAGCGCGTCGAGCAGCTCACCGGCCGCACCCTGGCGGAATCAGCGGACATCGCGGACCTGTGGCTCGCCTTCCAGGCGCGCGCGCTGCTCTCCGGTGCCCCCACCCCCGCAGGTCCGCGTTCTTCCCACACCTCGGGTTCGGCGGACTGATGGCCGGCGGCGGCCCGGACTTCGGGTGAGTCACTGCGGACGCCCTGGCCGCGGCCGCAGTCCGTGCACGACCACCAGCCCGTGGTCGGCGTCGACCTCGACCCGGTCGCCGGTCGCGATCCTGGCGACCGGATCGTCGTCGAGTTCGGTCACCGTGGGGACACGGGTCACGATCGCACCGAGGGCGGCCTTCGTGGTCAGGTGGGTGAAGACCATCGCCAGCGGCGCGGTGCCCATGAGCCGGGTCGCCTGGAAGAAGCCGGACCAGCCCGAGGAACCCTTCGCCCCGGGGAAGACCAGCACCTTGCCGGTGAAGCAGGCGCCGTAGAGCTCGTGCCTGCGCTCGATGACGGTGCCGGTGGCCGGATCGATCCCGCCCCAGCCGGAGATGGTCTCGTGCGAGACCAGGGCCTCGCCCTCGACGCGTCCCGGGACGATGCCGCGGCCGCGGAGCAGGAGCCGCCGGGTCCCCGTGGCGCCGGTCATCGGGCCACCGCCGCGGGGGCCAGCGAGCCGCGCCAGCGACCGGTCACGGCGGCATCGACGCACTCCTGGGTGGTGCCGAACCAGGCCTCGATGCCGAGGATCGCCGGCAGGTAGTGGGCCTGCTTGGCCGAGTCGGTGGCGAACACCCTGGTGCCCGCCGGCGCGACCCGTGACATGGCCGGGCAGGAGTCGGTCAGGACCCGTCCGCCGGCGCGCTCGATGGTGGCTGTCCACCCGTTGCGGTCCGAGACGGCGCGCAGCGCGCGCGGTGTCATGACCCACAGTTCGGTCCCGGTCGACAGCGTGCGTCCTTCGAGTGCCCGCGCTACTTCACCGATCTGCTCGAGCGAGGCGTGCGGGCAGCCGATCAGCACGAAGTCGACGTCCTCGCTGTTCCCGATGGAGTTGAGCGAGTCGTAGACCGCGCGGCGCTCGGCCTCGCCGTAGTGCAGCGGACCGGGCGGGGCAGAGCCGCCGAAGGCGGCCTCGAGTGTCGGCGCGTCGGGGGTGCGTCCCGGAATGTGGTACATCTCGACACCGCCCGAGGAGGCGGCGGCCGCCCCGAAGTGCTTCAGGTCCGCCAGGTCGGGTTGGCCGAGGTCGCCGGTCATGACCGGCCGCGCCTCCTGGACCGCGTCGCCGACGAAGTAGCCGAACATCCCCCAGTCCTGGAAGCCGGTCATCCGCAGCCCGGACTCGATCAGATGGGTGCCGTAACGGTTCTTCACCAGGTGATTGCCCCAGCAGGGGATCCGGCCGGTGATGCTAGCCGCCCCGGTCGAGGCGCCCCCTTCGCAGTTGGTGCGCGCACCGAGGACGGAGTTGGCGTAGACCACCGCCGAGGACTCCATCCAGGCGATGTGCTCGCCGTAGGTCGGCAGGTTGCCGACCTGGTACGGCGTGCAGGTGGCCAGGACGTTGACGCCCTTGGAGCTGTAGAACGACTCGGCGTCGGCCTGCAGCTCGATGGTCCGCTCGGAGTACGGCATGATCCCCCGCGCGTCGTCGCCGAAGCCGTGCTGGAGCTGACAGGTCGGCACCTTCATCCGCGGCACCTCGATGTCGTCGTCGCAGTCGAGGCTGATCACCGCGAACGCCTTCGACCAGCCGCCCTCCTCGAACAACCGCGTCTTGGCGGGCGAGGGCTGGGTGTTGGTCCCCGCCACATTGCGGGTCTCGCACAACTGCTCGGCACCCAGTGCGTCGGCGTACCTGATGAGCAGGTCCATCGCCGCCGCGACGGCATCGCCGTCACGGCCGTCGCGCATGGCCTTCTCTTCGTCCGTCAGAGCGACCATCGGCTCCTCCTCGGTCCTCGCGGGCTCTCGGCGCCGCCGAGCACCGCCTTGTCGTCGGTGAGACTCATCGGGCGCCCTCCGCCGGAACGCCCTCCACGGTAAGCGGTGTTGCCGTACCCGCGGCGCCCGCACCGGCCGGGGCCGTCACGGGGTTCGTCTCGGGGCCGCGCCGCACCGCCACGTGCATCAGAAGGCCGCCGAAGACGATCAGCACGATCGGGGTGTACTGATACGGCATGATCTTGCTGAGCCAGAGCAGTTCGAAGGTGTACAGGCCCGGCAGGATCAGGCCGAACATGTAGCCGATGCCGTAGCCGCTGGCGCGGACGGAGGCCGGGAACCGCTCGTTGAGATAGGCGAGGATCACGCCGAGCGGCGCGGACGGAATCACCTTCGCGACCAGATAGATCACCACCGTCAGCCAGGCCGGCTGGTGCCCGCCGCGGCCCAGCGCGAGCGCCAGGAACGCACCGGCCACCACGAACGCCATGACCAGCGACCAGATCATCAGCAGTCGCCGGCGCCCGATCCGCTGCCCGACCCTGGCCAGCACCAGGATGAGCCCGATGGTCAGCACCGCGGCGATCACCTCTGCCGTGGTGCTCAGGTTCGCGCTGGACCCCAGCACCTGCACCAGCAGCGTCGGCAGGAAGGACACCGACATCTGGGTGGCGAACCAGTAGCCGCAGGTGAACAGGAACACGCTGAGGATCAGTGCCCGGTGCGTGGTGAACAGTTCCACGACCGGCTGCCGCCGGCCCTCCGCACGGCGCTGCGCGAACATCTCCGAGTCCTCCCGCACCCTGCGGTACGACCAGAGGTAGACCAGGCCCAGCAGGAAGCCGAGCAGGAACGGCAACCGCCAGCCCCAGGAGAGGAAGCCGTCCTCCGGCACGACGTTGAGCATCAGCAGCAGCAGCGAGTTGATCACCAGGAACGAGGCGGGCGCTCCGGCACCGATCAGCCCGCCGACCCACCCGCGCCGCTCCGGCCCCGCCTGTTCCAGCGCGAGCGGCATCGGCGCGGCGTAGCCTCCGGCCAGGAAGACGCCGCTGGTCAGGCGCAGTGCCGCGAAGGCCACAATGGCGCCGGACCCCCAGGTGGCGTGGCCCGGCAGCAGCCCCATCAGCAGGGTGCTGATGGTGAAGCCCCACCCGCTGATCAGCGTGGTCCGCTTGCGGCCGATACGGTCGGAGACGTTGCCGAAGATCACGCTGCCGATGGGCCGGCCGAGGAGTCCGACGGTGAACATCAGCGTGGTCATGGTGGCCCGGGTCGCGGCGGGCATGCCGTCCGGCATGAAGTACCCCATGGCGGCGGGCAGCACGAGTGCGGGCAGATACACATCAAAGCTGTCGATGAACATCGAGAACGCACCCGCACGAGCGGAACGCCGCGCGTCGGCTTCGTCGACGTGGGCGGCGAGACGGGCTTCGGACAGCGTCACTGCAGGCTCCTGAAGGCCGGGAACGGGGACTGTCGGGGACGTGGGGGTGGGTTTGCGGGTTCTTTCAAAGGGGTGGGGACGGCAGGGGGACGGGGACGACAGGGACGAAGGGAAGCGGGGATCGGGGGCGCCGTGGGGCGACGCCCCCGTGCTACCTGGGCCGCAGCACGGCCCCCTCGTCCAGCGGCCGCACCGTCCGCCGGTACACCGACAGCCAGCCCGTCTCGCCGTGCTCCGGGGCGGGCAACGGCTGAGCGCGCCGACGTTCGAGTTCGTCGGCCGGAACGCGCAGTTCGCAAAGCCGCCCCGGCAGGTCGATATGGACCACGTCGCCGTCGCGGACCAGCGCGATGGGGCCCGCGTCCGCGGCTTCCGGCCGCACCTCGCCGACCACGATGCCGCGGTTGACCAGGCCGGACAGCTGCCCGTCGGTGATCACGGCGACCTTGCCGGTGAGCCCGGCGCGGTCGAGCGCGAAGACGATCTGGGAAGCCATCCCCATCCCTGGACGCCCGCGCGGCCCCAGCCCGCGGACCACCACCACCTCGCCCGCCCCGATCGCACCCGAGGTGAGCGCGGCGAGCGCGTCCTCCTGGCTCCCGTAGCAGCGCGCGGGCCCGGTGAACGTCTCGGGCCGCGCCCCTCCCGCGGAGTCCACGGAGAGTTTCACGATGCCGCCGAGCGGAGTGAGCGACCCCCGCAGGACGAGGATCAGCGGATCCCTCGAGAACGGCTGCTCCCCGGACCGGATGACCTCCGGATCGGCCGCCGTGACCCCGGCGATGTTGTCACCGACGCATGCGCCCGTCGCCGTCAGCACATCGAGCTCCAGCAGGTCCTCGAGCTGCGCCATCACCGCGCGTGCCCCGCCCGCCGCGTCGAACTGCTCAATGGTGTGGGGGCCGTTGGGCCGCACAGCCGAGAGCAGCGGCGTCTGCCCGCCCAACTCGTCGTAGAGCGCGGTGATGGAGATGTCGACCCCGGTCTCCGCCGCCACCGCCTGAAGGTGCTTGATCGTGTTGATCGAGGCGCCGACGGAGAGCGCCACCCGGGCCGCGTTACGGAAGGCCGCCTCGGTCATGATCGCGCGGGGCCGCAGCTCCTCGCGGACCATGGCCACGATCCGTTCAGCCGCCCGGTCCGCCTCCCGCCACATGGCGGGGGAATCGGCTGCGACCGGAGTGGATCCGGGCAGGGCCATGCCCAGGGCCTCGGCGACGATGTGCATCGAGTTCGCGGTGCCCATGCCGGCGCAGACACCGGGGCCGCGCACCGCGTCCTCACTCATCTCGGTCAGCTCACCGGTGAGCGTGTCGCTCGGCGTGCCGCAGGCGTGCAGGAAGACGTCCTCGATGTCGCAGTGCGCCCCGCGGAACCGTCCGCTCGGCTGGTAGCCGCAGGCCAGCAGCAGGGTGGGGATGTTCAGCCGCCCTGCCGCCATCAGCTGGGCCGGGGCGGTCTTGTCGCAGCTCGCGAGGCAGATCATGCCGTCGAGCTGGGCGCCTTCCACCCCCACCTCGATGTCGTTCACGATCAGATCGCGGGCGGAGAGGATGTAACCGCCGCCGTGCCCCGCCGAGTGGATGAAGTCGCTGGGCGCGGTGGTGCGCACCTCGAACGGCAGCCCGCCGGCCGCCCGGATGCCCTCCTTGACCCGGGCCGCCACGCCGTCCAGATGGCTGAAGCAGATCGCCAGGTCCGACGACGAGTTCACCACCGCGATCTTCGGTTTGAGCATGTCCTCGTCGGACAGGCCCAGCGCCCGCCACTGGGCACGGCGCGTGGCCCAGCGCACGGTGCCGGGCCGGTAGTTGCTGCGGAGCATGCGTCCTCCCGTGGACTTCTGCCGCATGGACGGGTGATGGGTGTTCTTCTCGGAAAACCGGGCGCGGGTCTGCGCCCGCCGCACGGGAGGCGGTCGGGGCTCGCACGGACCGGCGAGCAGAAACCGCTTGGCCCGTGACCGCCCTCAGTCGTCGAGATTGCCGGCGAGGCGCCCCGCCAGTTCCCCCAGGTCGACGTCGTGCACGCTTCCGGAGCCGGAGGGCACGCCGATCATCTCCAGGACGTGCGCGGCCGCGAACCCCATCGCCCCGCACGGCCCCATCACCCGGATGCTGGACAGCGCCGCCGCGTCACCGTCCACGCAGCGGCCCGCGACCAGCAGGTTGTGCACATCCGGCGGGGTCATCGAGCGCAGCGGCACATAGTGCAGGTGGTCGGGTCCGAAGGTCTCCCAGACGTATCCCCGCGGACTGTCGTGCAGCTCGATCGGCCAGGCGGTACGGGCCACCGCGTCGGGGAAACGGCTGCCGGAGCGCACCTCGTCGACGGTGAGTTGGTGCACCGCCTGCACCCACCGGGTCTGCCGCCGGCCGGGGAACCCGTAACTGCGCACCCGGGCCTTGGCGAACGACTCGGGGAACTCGGCCCGCAGGAACTCCACGACCCGGTCGGCCTGCGCCTTGCCGTCCAGCTGGGCGCGCGCGGCGGCGACCGGCTCCAGCGGGGCTTGGATGTGGGTCATGTTGAGGACGGCGGTACCGCGGCCGGGGAAGAAGAATGCGAGGCCGTCGTGGCGCGTCAGACCGTACCGGTCGGCCTTCTCCTTGACGCGTGCGGCCAGCACGTCGGGCTCGGGCCGCCCCTCCTCGGCCAGGTGCTCGACGACCAGCTGCTGGGAACCGTAGATCTCCCGCTCCGGCAGCCGGCACGGCAGCCCGGCCTCCCAGGCGAGCGAGGCGTCACCGCTGGCGTCGACGAATCCGGCGGCCCGCACGTCGAGGGTGCCGTAGCGGGTGGCGAACCGCACCGCGCGCACCCGCCCCTCGTCGCGCGTCACTTCGGTGATCACCGCCCCGGTCACCGCCTGGATGCCGTGCGCACGGACGGTGTTCTCGACCCAGCGCCCGAGGGCCACCTCGTCGTAGCCGACGGTGGTGGTGTGCGTCCGTTTGTAGAAGAGGTCGCCGCTGGCCCCCAGATCGCGGAAAATGTCGTCGAAGATCCCATGGGTGATCTGTCGGTGCTGCGGTGCGTTGCCGAACACGCCGCAGAAAAGACCGATCAGCGAATTGACCATCTGCCCGCCGAGCACCGGAAGCGCATCGACGAGGACGACGCTTCTGCCCAGTCGCGCCGATTCAACGGCCGCGGAAAGTCCCGCGATTCCCGCACCGACCACACAGACATCGGCTTCGAGTTCATGAGCAGCGGGTGTGGCGGCCTTGGTGACGGTACGGACTTTGAGTTCAGTCAGTGCATGGGGCATGCGCGTCAATGTAAGGAGGGCGGCGCTCCCCTTGGAAGGCACCGGAAGATAGACAATCCAGCTGATCCAACATCAGTGTGATTGATGTTCCCAGGTCAGAGTGGGTGCTGGAGGTGGCATTCACAGTCCGGCCGCTGCTTCCACCAGGGTCTGCCGCAGCCATTGATGGGCCGGGTCACGGTCGTGGTCCACATGCCACCAAAGCTTTTCCGTGATGGGTTCCGGATCTCCGGGGCAGGGCAGTACGGAAAGGCCCATCGGCCCCGCCACACGCTGGGCGAGGCGTTCCTGGAGCAGCGCGATACGGTCGGTGCCGGCCACGAAATGCGGCACGGCCTGATAGCTCTCCACCCGCACCCGGATGTCCGGTTCGATTCCGAACAGGGCCAGTTGCCGTGTCATCGGGGCCGCCGTCATGGAACCCGGATCGGGGTGGAAAGGCGCCACCCAATCCATCCGTGCCATGTCGGAAAGGCTCAGCGAACCGCGCAGCGCATACGAGTGCGACGCGTCGATCACGCACACCCAGCGGTCCGTGAACAGGTCCACCGACCTCAGCCCCGGCACCTCGAACCGGCTCACCGGCGGCGCGATCATCCCGTCGATGAACCGCACGGTCTCCGCCGCGTCCGTGGTGAACGCCTCGCGCACCAGACGTATGTGCGTCTCCACCCGCGGCGCCCGCTGCGCCAGCGCCGCCGAGAGCCGTGTACCGAGGACGGCCACGGTGTAGTCCGCCATCAACAGCGTGAACTGCCTGCGTGAGCTTCCGGGATCGAACCGGTTGTCCGTGGCGAACAGCCGCTCCGCAGTCGCGCACACCGTCTCGACCTGATCGGCCAGCTGCATCGCCAGCGGCGAGAGCACATACCCGGATCTGCCGCGGATCAGCAGATCGTCCCCGAAGTGTCGGCGCAGCCGCCCGAGCGCGGCACTGGCCGCGGGCTGCGTCACCCCGATCCGTGCCGCCGCCCGCGTCACGTTCCGCTCACGCAGCAGCTCCCGCAGGGCCACCAGCAGGTTCAGGTCCAGGTTCGCCAGATGGACGGAGGCTTGCCGTGTCACGGGCGGACTATAACCTCACGCCTTGAGCGCAGCGGCCGACCTGGCGGCCTGCTCGATCTTCGCGCAGTAGGCCGCGCGCGCTTCCTCGTCGATCCGCTGCTCGTGCTCGGCGCGCAACCCGGTCCGGCCGTCGAGGCCCTCGCGCAGGATGTCGGCGTGTCCGGCATGCCGGACGGACTCACCGAGCACATGGACCATGACGGCGAACAGGTTCGTGTTGAGATAAGGCTCCGGCCACCACGGCACGTGGCCGGGGGCGTCGAGGGCAAGCTCGTCGATCGTCGCGTCCGAGTGCTCCCACGTGCGCCGGTAGAACCCGATGATCTGATCGCGGGTCTCGTCCTCGCTCGCCCACAGATCGCTGCCGTCGGAATCCTGCCACCGGGGCAGCGGTTCCGGGGAAGGGCGGCCGAAGACCTCGCCGAAGTACCTGGCCTCCACGGTGGCCACGTGTTTGACCAGGCCGAGGAGGTTAGTCCCGGTCGCGGTCAAAGGCCGGCGGGCGTCGTACTCGGACAAGCCGTCGAGTTTCCACAGCAGCGCCTTGCGGTCCCGCCGCAGCCTCCCGTGCAGGTTGTCCTTCGCGAATGCGTCGATCATGCGGCGTGAGCCTGCCATGGACTGCTCGTGGTCTCAACCTCCCGTACGTGGCCCTGGGCCGCACGCGCATCCGCCCGCCCGGCCCCCAGGACGATCGGACAGCGCCTCGGCCTGACCGTCGAGCCGGTCAGCCGCCCCGGAGTGCGGCACGATCCGCACGTCTCTGCGGTCCCCGCGCCACCCTGAACCCGGTGTTCCCGCTGGAGCTGTCCGGGGTGTTGCCCATGCGGGCCGACGTGCGGTAGCGCAGGCAGTACGACTCGTGGCACATGTGCGAGCCGCCCTTGAGGATGCGGGCGCCCGGGGCGAACCAGTCGGCGCACCATTCCCAGACGTTTCCCGTCATGTTGAAAAGGCCATAGCCGTTCGGCGGGAAGGCGTCCACCGGGCAGGTGGCACGGTAGCCGTCGGCGGCGGTGTTACGCCCCGGGAACGTGCCGCGGAAGATGTTCATGCGGTACTCGCCCCCCGGGTCGCGTTCGTCACCCCAGGGATACGGTTTGCCCTCCAGGCCGCCGCGTGCCGCGTACTCCCACTCGGCCTCGGCCGGCAGGCGCGTGCCGGACCAGCGGCAGTAGGAGAGGGCGTCGTCGTAGGAAACGTGCACCACTGGGTGGTCCTCGCGGCCGTCCAGGACGGACGCGGGGCCCTCCGGGTGGCGCCAGTCGGCGCCGTGGACCTGCCGCCACCAGGGGGTGGCGGCCGCCGCCCGGGTGGGCGGGAAGTCATCGGGGAGGAAACCGCCGAAGACGAAGGACCAGCCGAAGCGTTCGGCGTCCGTCCGGTAGCCGGTGGCGTCGGCGAACGCGGCGAACTCGGTGTTGGTGACGGCCGTCGCGCTGATGGTGAAGGCATCGACCCTCACCTCGCGGAGGGGCCCCTCGCCATCCGCCGGGTACGGGGAGTCGTCGCTGCCCATGAGGAAGGGGCCGCCGGGCAGTTCCCGCCAGCCGCCGTGCGGGTCGGCGGCGGGGGCGTGCTCGTCGCGGGTGGTCACGGTGACTGCTGCCGCGGGTGTCGGTGACGGCCGCCGCGGGGCGCAGCAGGCCGGCCGGCCCGAGTCGTTGCTCATCGTGCTGCCCTCACGCCTGTGCGGCCGAGATCGAAGACACCGTAGGCGAAGCCCGCGGCGCCCACCAGGCCGTCGTTCACCTCGACTCCCGCGGCCTCGACGGCATCGACTATGGCGAGGCCGCCGGCGATGCCCTCGGGCAGCGTGAACTCCGCCCGGTCGCGGCGGGGGTTGACCACGACCAGGTACCGCCCGCCGCGCACGTACACGAAGGGGTATCCGGCGTGCAGCACCTGCACCCCGGCCCTGCTGCCCAGTTCCGGCGTCGATGTGCGCAGGGCGATCAGGCGGCGCACCAGGTTGAGGAGGGAGCCGGGGTCCTCGCGCTGGGCGGCGACCGTGGGGCGGGCGGGGTCCGAGTCGAGGGGGAGGTAGAGGCGGTCGGCGGGGGCGGTGGAGAAGCCGGCGTTCGCGGTGGAGTCCCACTGCATCGGGGTGCGTGAGCCGGCCCGGTTGTAGCGGGGGCCCAGGACGCTGCCCTCGTGCTCGGGCAGGCCGGCGATGTAGCGCATGCCGATCTCGTCGCCGTAGTACACCGCCGGGAGGGTCGGCCAGGTGAGCTGGAAGACGAAGGCCGCGGGGAGTTGCTCGGCGGTGCGCGGGCCGCAGGCGAGGCGGGAGAAGTCGTGGTTGGCGGTGGGCAGGGCGACGAAGCCGCCGCGGCCCGCGTCGCGGATCGCGGTGGTGGCGGTACGCCAGCCGTCGAGGAAGGTTGTCAGGGACCCGGTGCCGTCGGCGCCGAAGTAGGGCTCCAGCGGGGCCCAGTTCTCGCTGACGGTGCCGGTGTTGTTGTTCCACAGCGAGCGCAGCTTGAGGCCGTCGTCGGCGGCGCCGAACTGCAGGAAGAAGTCGGCGTGGAAGCCGGCCGGCACGGAGACGGCCGGGTCGCCCCACTCGGCCAGGAGAGCGGCCTGCGGATGCTTGTTGTCCATCCAGTCGCGCATGTCGCGCCACAGGCGGGCCGACTCGGCGTGGCCGGGGTCGTCCTTGACGAGCGAGGCGGCCATGTCGACGCGGAATCCGGCCAGGCCCAGGTCGAGCCAGTGCTCCATGATGTCGCGCAGGGCCTGGCGGTTGGCTCGCGGTCCGTCGGCGTCGACGGGCTGGCGCCAGGGCTCGTCCGGGTGCGAGCGCGCGTAGCCGAAGTTGAGGGCGGGCTGGCTGGGGAAGAAGTTCGGCTTGTACCAGCCGCGGCGGGTGCCGGGCGAGGGCTGGAAGCCGTCGCCCGGGTGGGTGTCGCCCTCCGCCCAGATGTAGCGGTGGTCAAGGGGGTCGTCGGCGGACTGTGTGAACCACGGGTGCTGGTCGGAGGTGTGGCCCGCCACCAGGTCCAGCAGCACGCGTATACCGCGGCGCCGGGCGCTTTCGACGAGCCGGGCCAGGCTGTCGTTAGTGCCGTAGCGGGGGGCGACGGTGAGGTAGTCGGACACGTCGTAGCCGGCGTCCTCAAACGGCGAGGCGAAGCACGGGTTGAGCCAGACGGTGTTCACGCCGAGCCAGGCCAGATGGTCGAGCCGCTGCTCGATGCCGGCGAAGTCGCCGATGCCGTCGCCGTCCCCGTCGGCAAAGCTCTGCGGATATATCTGGTAGAGAACGGCGTCGGCCAGCCACTCGGTGGCGGGGCGGGTGTCGCGGCCGGGGTCGGGTGTCGTCATGGTGCCGTCCCTTCAGGAGGCGGTCGGCGCGGGCAGCACGCCCTGCGGTGTGTCACCGAAGTGGCGCTGGATCTCGTCCAGTCGGGCCGTGAGGTCCTTGACCACGTCCGCGTACTGCGGGTCGTCGTAGCGGTTGTGCAGCTCGTGGGGGTCTCGGGTCAGGTCGAACAGCTCCCAGGCGGGCGTGCGCGGCGCGTCCTTGGCTCCGTCCGCGCCCGAGCCGTGGCCGGGGTAGTGGATGAGCTTGTGGGTCCGGGTGCGGATGCCGTAGCAGGCCTGGACGTTGTGGCAGACGTCCAGGTGCATGTAGTAGCGGTAGTAGACGGCGTCCCGCCACTCCTTGTGGTCCTCCCCCTTCACCAGGGGTACGAGCGACCGGCCCTGCATCCGGGGATGCGGCGCCAGGCCCGCGATGTCCAGCAGCGTGGGGGCGTAGTCGATGTTCGCCACCAGCTCCTCGTGGCGTGAGCCGGCCTCGGCGACGCCGGGCCAGCGGAGCACCAGCGGGATGCGCATGCCCTCCTCGTACATGAACCGCTTGTCGAACCAGCCGTGCTCGCCGAGGAAGAAGCCGTGGTCGGAGGTGTAGGTGACGGCGGTGGAGGTGTCGAGGCCGGTGACGTCGAGGTAGTGCAGCACGCGGCCGACGTTCTCGTCGAGGGCGGCGATCACCCGGAGGTAGTCCTTGATGTAGTGCTGGTAGCGCCACTCGCGCTCCTCACGCGGTGACAGTCCGGGCGGCACCGGTACGCCCTTGAGGTCCTCGTCGGTGAGGTCCTCCATGCTCATCTTCGCCTCGTGCGCGGCGGGAGCGCGGGTGTCGAGGTCGTCGTGGAGGGTGGGCGGGGCGGGGATGTCCTCGTGCTCGTACAGGTGCCGGTGGCGTTCGGCGGGCTCGAACGGGCGGTGCGGCGCCTTGTGCTGGATCAGCAGGCAGAAGGGCTTGTCGGGGTCGCGCTTGTCGAGCCAGCTCAGCGCGAGGTCGGTGATGATGTCGGTGACGTAGCCCTGGTACTTCTTCCTACCGTCGGCGCTGACGAAGTCGGGGTCGTGGTAGACGCCGTGCTCCGGCAGGATCTCCCAGTAGTCGAAGCCCTGGGGGTCGTGGCCCTCGCCGTGGCCGAGGTGCCACTTGCCGACGATCGCGGTCTGGTAGCCCGCCTCCTGCAGCATCTTCGGGAACGACGGCTGGCCGGCGTCGAACCGGTGGTTCGGGCCCTCCAGCGAGGTCATGCCGTTGACATGGCTGTAGGTGCCGGTCAGCAGGGTGGCGCGGGCGGGCGAGCAGATCGCGTTGGTGCAGAAGGTGTTCTCGAAGACCGTGCCCTCGGCGGCGAGGCGGTCGACCGCCGGGGTCTTGTTGATCAAGCTGCCGTAGGCGCCGATGGCCGCGGGGGCGTGGTCGTCGGTCATGAACAGGATGATGTTCGGGCGCTGGGAGATGGCCATGGTCGGTGGACTCCGGTGGATGGGGGGTGGGACCGTGCTTTTCCGATATGAGACCTGTGGGGCGCCGCACCGCGGCCAAGGGCCACTGGCACGGGTCCGGGCACGCCCGCCGCTTCCCACGGCGGGCGTGCCCGGACCCAGCGGTTCAGGCGACCGTCAGGGTGCAGCGGGCGTCGGCCAGGGAACTCGTACCGGCGTACAGGTCGATCCGGCCCGGCTCGAGGGTGAAGTGACCGGCCTGGTCGTTCGTCCAGAAGCCGAGGTCCTCGGCGCCGAGCGTGAAGCACACCTGCGTGGACTGTCCCGGCTCCAGCGTGATGCGGCGGAATCCGCGCAGCCGGCGCACCGGCTGGGTGATGCTCGCCACCGGATCGTGGACGTAGAGCTGGACGACCTCGTCGCCGGTGCGCTCGCCGGTGTTCGTCACGCTCACGCGGACCTCGACACACGCGCCGCGCTGGAGCTCGTCGACGGTGACCGACTGCCGGTCCAGCTGCGGCTCGCCGGTGGCGAACGTGGTGTAGCTCAGGCCGTGCCCGAAGACGAACTGCGGTCCGTCGGCGAGGTCGAGGTACTTGGAGACGTACTTCTCGTCGTCGTGCGCCGGGTCGTACGGGCGTCCGGTGTTCTCCCGGTTGTAGTAGAGGGGGATCTGGCCGATCGCCCGCGGGAAGGTGACCGGCAGCCTGCCGCCGGGGTCGACGGCGCCGAAGAGCACATCCGCGATGGCGTTGCCGGCCTCGATGCCCGGGTGCCACGCCTCCAGCAGCGCCGGGACACTGTCCACCCAGTCGCCGATCGTCAGCGGCCGGCCGTTGAGCAGGACGACCGCGAACGGCTTGCCGGTGGCGGCGACGGCGGCGATGAGCTCCTCCTGCCCGTCGGGCAGGGAGATGTCGCTGCGCACCGCGGCCTCGCCGCTGAGCTCGGGCTCCTCGCCGATCACGACGACCGTGACATCGGCGGACTCGGCGGCGGCGACGGCCTGGGCCACGTCGGCCCCGCCGTGAGTGACCGTCGCACCGGGTGCGGCGGCGCGTACCGCGTCCAGGACGCTGACCGACGGGAACCGGCGGCAGCCGGGGCCGGCCCACGCGCCGTGCAGGTCCGTGTGGTCGGCGAACGGGCCGACCACCGCGATGGACCCACTGCCGGCGTCGAGCGGCAGCACACCGCCGTCGTTCTTCATCAGGACCATGGAGCGGGCGGCGGTCTGCCGCGCCGCCGCCCGCGCCTGCGGTGTGGGCGCGTCTACGGCCGCCAACTCGTCGGTGTACGGGTTGTCGAAGAGGCCGAGCGCGAACTTCAGGCGCAGGATGCGGGCGACCGCGTCGTCGAGCCGGTCCTCGGTGACTTTGCCGTCGGCGAGCAGCTGCCGGCCGTGGTCGGCGATGTTCGTGCTGACCATCTCCACGTCGAGGCCGGCCGTCAGGGCCAGCCGTGCCGCGTCGGCGCCGTCCTCGGCGTAGCCGTGGGCGATGAGTTCCTCGACGCCCGTGTAGTCGCTGACGATCACCCCGTCGAAGCCCCACTCGCCTTTGAGGATGCCGGTCATCGTGTGCGGGTTGCCGTGCGCCGGGACGCCGCTGACGGTGTTGAACGCCGCCATGACGGTGGCCACCCCGGCGTCGACGGCCGCCCGGAACGGCGGCAGGTACAGGTTGCGCAGCCGCTGCTCGGAGACGTCCACGGTGTTGTAGTCCCGCCCGCCCTCGGCGCCGCCGTAGGCGACGAAGTGCTTCGCGCAGGCGGCGACGCGGTCGTCGGCGGTGAGGTCGTCGCCCTGGTAGCCGCGGACCTTGGCCGCGGCGAGGACGGCGTTGAGGTACGGGTCCTCGCCGCAGCTCTCCGCGATGCGGCCCCAGCGGGGCTCGTGGGTGACGTCCATCATCGGCGAGAACGTCCAGTGCACGCCGTTGGACCTGGACTCCTTCGCCGAGACCTCAGCGTCGCGCGCGACCACCGCCGGGTCGAAGCTGGACGCCTGGGCGAGCGGGATCGGGAAGGTGGTCCAAAAACCGTGGATCACGTCGAAGCCGAAGAGCAGTGGAATGCCCAGCCGGGACTCCTCGACCGCCATGCGCTGCAGGGTGTTGGTGTGGGCCGCGCCGTACAGGTTCAGCACCGAGCCGAGCAGGCCGGCCCGGGCCGCGCGCTCGACCTCCTCGGTCTGGCCGCCGCCGGGACCGGTGTCGCCGGTCCAGGTCAACTGCTGGAGCTGGCCCAGCTTCTCCTCGACCGTCATCCGGCCGAGCAGGGCCTTGACCTCGTGTTCGTATGGTCGGTGCATGTCCTGTCCTCTTGTCCCGCGTGTCACGCCTGGCACTGCCACCATGTAAGCGCATACAACATTGTGGTCCGGTGCGTCGGGGCGCACCAAGGGGGGTAGTCGGCCCTGGCGCGCCCCGGCTGCTCAGCCCCGGTGGATGGTGAACTCCGCCCGCCGCACCCGCAGCAGCGTGCACCCGCCCTCGAAGGAGCTCTTGGCGACACTGCAACGGGCCCGGCCGTCGACGGCCACGACGGCCTCCTCCTCCCCCCGGCCGTCGTCCTCTGCGGTGAGATCCACTACTTCCGCCTCAAGCGTTTGCCGTCGACGAGGATCTGCTTGTCCCGGTAGGTGACCGGGTCCGTCTCCTTGGCCGCGGTGACGTGCGATGCGGCCGCGGCAGGCATGGCAGGCGCGGCGTCCGCGCTGCCGGACGCGGTCACGGCCGCCACGGTGGCGGCGCCGATACCGCCGAGCACGGTCCTGCGGCCGGCCATGTTCTTCTTCTCCTGTGCCTCTGGCGTGCTCATATACCGAAGTCCTCCTTCGACAGCAGGGGCCTGAGACGGCGGGCGAAGCCTGCGCTGCGGAACGGCCGTTGCAGCAGGCCCGGCCTGAGCACCTGGGCGAGGGAGGCGGCCACCATGCCCTGGTCGAGCGAGAGCATCCGGTCGTTGACCTTGCCCGTGCTGACGTTGACCGAGTCGTAGAAGCCCATGCCGTCCTCGTAGGCGTCGAAGTCGCGCGCGATGTTGCGCAGGTTCCTCAGCGCGGCCCCGGGGGTGACCATCAGCGCAAGGAAGGCGGCGTGCGGGGTGACGACACCGTTGGTGTACGCGGACGGGTCGGGCTTCGGCTCGCCGTAGGGCACATAGGTGCGGTCGGTGTTGGAGCAGTAGCCCTCGGGCGAGATGCCGAAGTACTGGACGCCGTACTCCTGGTAGCCGCCTTCGGGAACACTGGCCGGGGAGAAGCCCCAGTAGCCGTACTCGGCGTCGAGGAGTCCGTGGTCGCGGTGGCCCATGGCGTGACGGGTGAGGTTCGTGCGCCAGGAGCTGGACCACTGGGCCGACGGCACGAACAGCTCCGGCATCAGCGCGCCGAACATCGAGCCGCCCCAGCCGGGCACGTGCTTGCGACCGCGGTAGACGTAGTGGCCGTTGAAGTAGCGCACGCCGTCGCGGGTGACCCAGCCGCCGCCCGGCGGCATCTCCTGCTTCTGCTCGGGCGTGAAGGTGCGCAGCATGTGCCAGTAGTGCTCACCGGGGACGGAGCCGTCGCCCAGGCCGAGGTAGCCGGCCATGCGGGTCTCGGAGACGAGGGAGCCGTAGAAGTAGGGGGTGAGGGCGTTGTCGTCGACGCGGAAGCCCGTGCGCATCTGGCCGGGGCCCTCGACCGGGTCGGCCGGGTCGTAGGGGGTGTAGAAGAAGGACCAGTCGATGTCCTTGCGCAGGCGCCGGATCCGGCCGCGCAGGGCGGGGTCGGCGTCCTCGGCGATGCGCAGGCCCACATCGAGCCAGGCATTGTCAATGGTGGACAGCAGAGGGCTGACGGGCGCCCCGCTTCCGGGCCAGGCGTCCAGGACCTCGCCGGTGAAGGTGTTGTACCAGTCGAACCAGAAGCCGTGCAGCCGCTCCATCTTCTCGACGGTGGTCAGGGTGCGGGCGAGGCGGCGGTGCATCTCGGGCTCGCTCATCAGCCCGAGCCCACAGGCGGCGACGGTGGACCACAGCCAGCAGCCGATGTTGGTGCTGGAGGTGTTCTCGGTGAGCACGGGCCGCTCGCCGCCGAGCTTGATGGTGTCGGCGGGCAGGCCGCTGTCGGCGACCATCGCCTCGAGCGAGCGGTAGGTGTCGACGAACCAGTGGGTGAGCAGCGCCTCGGCGTCCTGCGCGGGGCGCCGGCGGGCGTACGCGGGGGCGGCGCCGAGCGCGAGGGCACCGGTGGCGCCGGCCGTCGCGGCGAGGAAGGTACGGCGGTGCATGGAGCGATCCAACTCCCTTTGCAGCAGACGATGTGTGTGCGAGGGGTGGTGCATGCCGGACAGGGGCAGGGCGGTGCCCGGCAGGGCAGTGCAGTGGTGGTCGAGAGGGCTCGTTCGCGCGGCGGTGGGCCATACGGGGCCGGCGGCCGTCAGGTTGCCGCCGGCCCCGTACGGATCGGGGGCGCGTCGGCTACTTCAGACCCGCCGTGGCGATGCACTGCGTGAAGTAGCGCTGCAGCACGACGAAGACGGCGAGCACCGGCAGGACCACGAGGAACGCGCCGGCCATCAGCACCCCGTTGGAGCCGTTGGCCTTGGTCGGGTCGGTGGCGAAGGTGGCCAGGGCCACCGGGAGCGTGTACTTGCCGGGGTCGTTGGTAGCGACCAGCGGCCACAGGAAGTTGTTCCACGAGCCGAGGAAGACGAAGATCGACAGGGTCGCCAGAGCAGGCTTGACCTGGGGAATCACGATCCGCCAGAAGATGTACCACTCGCGGGCCCCGTCCACCCGGGCGGCCTCCAGCAGCTCGTCGGGGACAGTCGACATGAACTGCCGCATCAGGAAGACCCCGAAGGCACCGGCGGCGAACGGCAGGATGAGCGCCGCGTAGGTGTCGATGAGGTTCATCTTGCTCATCATCACGAACTGCGGCATCAGCATCAGATTGCCGGGCACCATCAGGGCCGCCATGACGACGCCGAATATCACCTTCTTGCCCGCGAAGTGCAGCTTGGCCAGCGCGTAGCCGAGCATGGAGCAGAAGAGCAGGTTGCACAGGGTGACGAAGACCGCGACGAGCACCGAGTTGAAGAAGTACAGGGGCACGTCCAGGAGGTCGAACAGCTTGCTGAAGTTGGCCGACGTCCAGTCGGTGGGGATCCACACCGGCGGGCTCGCCGAGAGGTCCCGGGGCGTCTTGAACGCGGCCAGGCCCATCCACAGGAACGGCGCGGCCGTGATCAGCAGGCCGAGGCCGAGCACTGCGTAAGTGATGCCCCTTGTCATGCGGGTACGGCGGTCCCGCACCGCGTACCCGGTGCGGGTGGCAGTGGTGGCGCTCGTTTCGGTGGTGGCGCTCATTTGGTCTTGTCCTTCAGCAGCCGCAGTTGGAGCAGTGTGACGGCCAGGATGATCACAAACAGGGTGTAGGCCATCGAGCTGGCGTAGCCCATGTGGAAGAAGTTGAAGCCCTCGCGGTACATCAGGAGTGATACCGTGAGCGTGCTGTCCGAGGGACCGCCGTTGGTCATCACGAACGGCTCCTCGAAGACGTTGAGGAAGCCGATCGTCGTCATCACCGTGACGTAGAGCATGGTGGGCCGCAGCAGCGGGACGGTGATCCTGCGGAACTCCTGGAAGGCGCCGGCACCGTCGAGCTCGGCCGCTTCCCGCACCTCGGTGGGGATCGCCTGCAGTCCGGCGAGGAACAGCACCATCGCCGTGCCCATGTTGCGCCACACCGCCATCGCGATCAGCGACGGCATGGCGAGGACCTCGGAGCTCAGGAAGTCGGGGGCGGTGAGCCCCACCTCGCGGGCCAGCCCGGCGATCAGGCCCTCACTGGGGTCGAGGACGAAGCGCCACACCACGGCGACAGCGACGATGGCCGTGACCACCGGGGCGTAGAAGCCGACCCGGAAGAAGGTCCGGAACCGCTCGATGCCGGAGTTCAGCAGCACCGCCGCGAGCAGGCCGCTGCCGATGGTGAGCGGTACGCCGAGCACCACGAAGTATCCGGTGTTCAGCAGCGCCCGCAGGAACTGCTCGTCCCCGAACAGCTTGGAGTAGTTCTCCAAGCCGACGAAGTGCGCGTCGAACGGTTTGGTGACGTTGCGCAGGCGGAAGTCGGTGAAGCTCATCACCAGCGTCGCCACGATCGGGAACGCCATGAAGGTACCGAAGAACACCAGGAACGGTGCCGAGTACAGCCAGCCGGCGAGGTTGTGCCGGGAGAGCCGGTCAGCCCGCAGCGGTATACCGCCCGGCGTCGTCCGGGTGCCGAGTCCGGCCTTCTTGCGCAGCGAAGGGGCGGCGGACGTGCCGGTGGGCTCCGGCCCGGCGGGAGCGTCGGTGGCGTCGGCGGCGGCCCGCCCGCCTGGGGCGGGCCGTTCGGCGGAGGTCGTGCCACTCATGGCTCAGGACACCAGGCCCTCGGTCTTCTTCTGCAGCTCCTTGGCGAGCGCAGCCGGGTCGCCGCCCTTGGCGAGCTTCTCCAGGGTGATGTCGATCTCGTGGGCGACCTGCTCCCACTGCGCCAGCGGCGGGATCTCTCCGGCGCTGTTCAGTGCCGTCTTGAACACGTCCACATCGGCGTTCTTGAGCGCCGGCTCGTCCCAGGTTTTCTTGTTGGCGGGCAGCGACTTGGCCAGCTTGTACCAGTCCGCCTGCGTCGACGGGCTCGTGAGGAACTTGGTGAACTCCTGGGCCGCAGCCTTGTGCTCACTGCTCGCGAAGGTGACGAGGTCGGCGCCGCCGATGATGGAGGCGGGCTGATTGCCGGCCGGGAGCGGGACCGCCGCCCACTTGCCCTCGATCTGCGGGGCCTGGTCCGCGATGTTCTGCACCATCCAGGGGCCGGAGGCGAACATCGGCACGCTGCCCGCACCGAAGTCCTTGATCACGTCGTACCCGGGAGGGGCGGGGGTGTTCTTCGACAGGCCCTTGTCGAAGTACTTGGCGTACTCGGTGAACGCCGTGACCGCCTCGGGCGAGTCCAGTGCGGGCTTGCCGTCCTCGTCCAGGACGGTGCCGCCCGCCGAGAACAGGTACGGCGCCCAGTTCTGCCAGGAGCCCTGGCCGCCCGCGGGCTGGGAGAAGGCCCACTTCGTGGTGTCGAGCTTCTTGAACGCCTCGGCGAGGGCGAGCTGGTCGGCCCAGGTCTTCGGCGCCGCGGTCACTCCGGCCTGCTTGGCCAGGTCGGTGCGGTAGTAGAGGACACGGGTGTCGACGTACCACGGCACGCCGTAGACCTCGCCGTCCTTCTCGGTGCCCTTCCAGGCGGCCGGGAAGAAGTCGTCCGCCTGGAACGCCTTCGTGTCCACCGGCTCCAGCACACCCAGGTCGATGAACTCGCCCATCCAGGTCGAGCCGAGCTGCGCCATGTCGGGCAGCTGGTCGGCGGCCGCCGCGGAGACGAGCTTCTGGTGCGCGACGTCCCAGCCGATCGGGGTCACCTTGACGGTGATGTCCGGATGCTTCTCGTTGAACTTCTTGGCGACGTCCGCGACCCGTTTGCCCTCCTCACCCATGGCCCACACGGTGAGGGTCTGCTTGGCGTCCGCGCCCACCTGGCCGCCGCCTCCGCTGCTGCAGGCCGTCAGCCCGAGCGACAAGACCACGGCGGTTGCCGCGAGGGTGGTACCTGACAAGGCAGTGCGGGACATGCGGGCTCCTCCTCGAGTACGCGCGGTCGTGCTGTAAGCGCATACATCACCTTCCAGGAGGCACTCCGACGACACAAGAGGCGCCTGGTAACGCTTTCGTAAACCCGGCGAAACCTTGCCGGCGGGGCCGTCATGACGGGCTGCGCAGGCCGCCGTACCCCGGTAGGGGTTCACAGGAGGCACGGCCGGCACCACCGCGGCGACGGACGGCCGGACGACGAGCGCCGGTGCGGCGCACCACCGGCATGGCTCGCCGCCTGCGCACCCGGCCTCCCCCGGAACGCGCAGCGCGCGCCGGGCGCCGTGGACCGGCCAGCTGCGGGGCGTGTCCTAAATTCCGCACCCGCAACTGGCGCGCAGGGCCGGAGCGGTCGGCAGCGTGCGCAGAAGCGCCGGGCGGCCACGGTCGGCGAGCCGCGCGACGAGCAACTCCACCGCCTCCTCGCCGAGCCGGCTCATGGGCTGCCGGACAGTGGTGAGCGCCGGGCTGACCTGGCGGCTCAGCGGGATACCGTCGAACCCGGTGATGACGAGGTCCGCGGGGACGCTGATCCCCCGCTCGGTGAGCGCCTGAAGCGCCCCCACGGCCATCTGGTCGTTCGCGAACATCAGGCCCTGCGGGAGCGGCCTGCCCTGGTCCAGCAGCTCCAGCGCGGCCTTGCGCCCGGAGGCCAAGGTCAGGTCGCCCCGCGCGGCGGGGCGCTCGGGCAGCGGCAGCCCCGCCGCGAGATGGGCCGCCTGGAAGCCGCGGAAACGGGCCTCCGCGTCCGGCGAGTCCTCGGTTCCTCCGATGAACGCCAGGTCGGTCAGCCCGTGGCCGTCGATCAGGTGCCGGGTGAGCTCCAACTGGCCGTCGAAGTTGGCGACCTCGATGCGGTCGAGACCGGGCAGCGCCCGCCCCGCAAGCACGACCACCGGCAGCCGCCGCGCAACGACGTCGAGCACTGCCGACGGGACGTCCTGAGCGAGGATCGCCAGGCCGTCGACCCGGCCGGCCACGTCCGAGAGCACCTCGCCCGCCCGGTCGGCATGGGCGGCGGAGATGAGCAGCGCATAACCGCGCCGCCTCGCGGCGCGCTCCATCCCCCGGATGACCTCGTCGCCGTAGAAACTCGGCTCAACCTCGTCGGCGTCGGGCGCCGTCCCCTCGGCCTCCGGATCGGCGAAATCGGGGAAGCACAGCCCGAGCACTCCGGTGGCCCGGCTGGCCAGCCCCCGTGCGCTCGCACTGGGCACATAGCCCAGATCCTGCGCGGCGGCGAGCACCTTCTCCCGTGTCGCGGCCCGCACCGAGTCGGGGCTGCGGTAGACGCGTGAGACCGTCGCGATGGACACACCGGCACGCTCGGCGACGTCGTAAACGGTGGGATCACCCATGATGAAACCGCCGCCCTCGATACCCGCTGAGATTTTCGGAGACCTGCCCCGTCTGACTATGGAAGCGCATTCAGTCTAGTTTGCACGCACCATGGTGACAACCGGACCACCGAAGGGCGCGGCCGGCGCGGCGCCACGTCCGGGCGGTCGACCTCCTCAACGCCGGGCAGCCTGGCGGTCGCCCACCCGGGGCGATAACGGAAGCAGGCCGCGTCGGACGGGTGAGGCCGCGCTCACGGCCCCGGATCCGGCGGGGGCGAGCGGCCTGCCGGCGGCGCGGGCGTTGTGCCGGAGGCCTGCGGCGATGTTGGTCTTCCCGGCGAGGCGAAGGGCGCCGATGGCGAGGTTGCGCCAGGTCGCCATGGCGCGGGGTGCGGCGCCGGTCCGGCAGTTGGGAGGCGTCCTCGGCGAACGTCACATCTCGGACGCGGTGCAGGGCTTCGGTCTTCCACACAGGTCGCGGGGCGTCGAGAACTTCTTGATCTTGGAAGCTCGCGCCTGTCACGTCCCCGCAACCCCGCCAAGCCGCCAGATCGTCACGGACCGGACGTCAAGTGGCAACGCCGACGCCCTGGTCGGCGAGGCCGCCGCTCTTGTCTTCGCCGGCGGCCGAACCCCACAGGGTTGGCTCTCGCCGAGATGCAGCGCCTCGCGTGCTCGACGAGGACGTCCCAGCCACCGGCGGCCGCTGCGCCCTGCCCACAGCAGGGAACGTGGGTTGCGATCCGCAGGACCACAAGGGGCTGCCTGCGCCCCTTCACATGCGGTCAGCCGGGCGCTTCCACGACGGGTCACGACCCGCCAGTCCCAAAGCGCGGTCGAACAGCGGCGCGGTCTCCGGCACGCTGACCTCGGGGCCGAACACCCCGTACCGCCTGGCCATCTCGGCCTTGCCGGCGATGTCCTCGTACAGCACTGCCGCGAGTTCGTCGTCCACGTTCAGTTCCTGCCCGGTGGCCACCGCCAGGTCCCAGCCGTGCAGCAGCCACTCGCCCAGCACGATCCCGCCGATGAAGCGGGCCGGCATCCGCCCGCTCCCGGTCAGCACCGTCTCACCGGCCCATGCCTCCGGAGCGCTCCAGACGGCGGCGGTCGCCGCCGACCGGGCGGCATACGCCTCGGCCCAATCCGGCTGCGCGGTGAAGTCATGCCCCTGCGCCACTTCGCTCGGAGCCTGCGGCGGCTGCTTCAGTCCCGCGGCGTGCCCCCGCACGCCGGTGAAGAAGATCAGGTGATTCAGGAGTGCACCGACCTTCAGCTCCGCACACGGTGTGCGCCCCTCGAACGCCTCCGGCCCGATCCCCCGGACGATGTCCACCGCCGATTCGGCGGCTCGGGCCATCACAGATCTCGTCTCCACGTCATCCCTTCCCCGCGTGCCATCGGCACGGTAGACAGGACGACGATGACGGGTATTGAACAAACGCGACAGCGGGCCATCCTCGACCCGCGCACCGCGGCTGAGCGGTTCCGACTCGACCACGAGCCGGCCCCGGCGGATCTGACCCCATTCGTGAACGGGTACTGGATCCTCCACTGGAACCTGACCGAACCACACCGGCAGCAAGTCCTCACTCACCCGGTGGTCCACCTCACCTTCACCACCGGCGGACAGGCCCACATCACAGGCATCGTCAGCGACACGTTCACCCGAGAGATCTCCGGCACCGGCCGGGCGCTCGGCCTGCGATTCCGACCCGGCGGCTTCCGCCCCTTCCTCACTGCCCCGGTGTCCACCCTCACCGACCGAGTCCTGGACATCGAAGAGATCTTCGGCCCGGCAGCGCGGGCAGCAGCAGACGCCGTCATCGCCGAACCCTGCGTGCCCGACGCGCTCCACCTCGCAGCCACGCTCCTGCGCGACTTCCGGCCCCTGCCCGACCCTGCCGTCGACAAGGCGGCCGGGCTGGTCGAAACGATCAGCACCGACCCTGCTGTCCTACGGGTGTCCCAGCTGGCCGCGATCGCCGAGATGAGTGTGCGCCAACTGCAGAGGCTGTTCGCCGAATACGTCGGCATCGGACCCAAGTGGGTGATCCGACGGGCCCGCATGCAGGAAGCCGCCGCACGTGCGGCCACTGACCCGCAGGACTGGTCCGCTCTCGCCGCCGAACTGGGCTACGCCGATCAAGCACACTTCACCCGCGACTTCACCGCATCCATAGGCACCTCCCCAGCGAGGTACGCATCATCGGCGGGACGCCGATGATGCGTCGGCAGGCACGGTCTTCCACTCAGACAGCAGGCGGAGCAGACAGCGGCACGAGGGGTGTCGGTACGGAGCGGTTGCGGCGATCCGGCGGTCGGCGCGGGCCGCTCAGTCCGCCGGGCCCGGCATCGCGCCCTCGGCGAGCTTGACGCGGGTCCAGACGTTCATATTGACGACGACGCCGACGATCTCGAGCATCTCCTCCGGACTGAAGTGCGCGGCGAGCGCGTCGTGGAAGCGCTGGAACGCCGCGTCGCGGCCGGTGTCCGCGGCCAGGGTGAGCGCCTCGGTGTAGCGGAGCGCCGCCTGCTCGGCCTCGGAGTGAAGCTCGGTCTCCCACCACGCGGTCAGGGTGTCGATCTTGACCCGGGGGATGCCCGCCTCGCGCGCCGCCTCGTAGTGCAGGTTGAGGCAGTAGGTGCAGTTGTTGAGCTGCGAAACCCGCAGACGCAGGAGCTCGGCGAGGCCGCGGTCGATCCGCAGCTCCGCTTTGTATCCGAACGCATCCGCACCCATCCGAGCGATTCTGGTCAGCGCCTCGTTCCCGCTCGCGTCGAGCCGGCGGTTCGCGATCCGAATACTGTCAGTCATCTCGGTCCTTTCGATGCTTGTCATTTCTCTGCCCGCGTTCCCGGGGCCCGCATCGAGCCGTTCGGTCATCTGCAGCAAAACCGCCGGGTTGGCCGAGGGCGAGAACACGTTCGCGGCGTCGGGCGGTCGGCGAGCGCGATCAGGACCTGTGTGGGCGCATGGTCGCTCCAGTGTCGTCTCGATCTGTCGTTCTCGACACGCGCAAGCGAAACGAGGGTCTCTTGCCTCGCGAGCCACACCCGACCTGACGCGGGGCTTGCTGACCGTCTCAAAACGAGACCTCGCAACGACCGGCGCCCTCGTCCCGCCGACCCCGCTCAGGGGCACCGTTCCTGCGCAGAGGCCGGGTCAGCGCGACACGCGAGATATCGATCGAGAACCGCCTGGCTATCAGGAGTGAAGGTCCACTGCTGCAGAGCTAGCCGCAGTTCGGACTCGGTCAGCCACCCGTGCCAGGCCACCTCTTCCGGATCAGGGACGACGAACTTTGAAAGCACGGCGTCACAGACCGCAAGCCAGTGAGGGCTGAGCCCGCACCGGTTGAGGAACTTGAACCGAAGGCACACTGCCGCCCGCACTCTCAGCTCCTCACCGAGCTCGCGGGCAGCTGCCTGCTCATAGGATTCGCCGACTCGCACGGCACCGCCGACCCCGACCTCGTAGTGCCCCGGGAAACGGGACAGGTGCCCGGCCCGCCGATGGACGAAAAAGCGGCCATGCCCATCTCGGCACACCACCACGCCGACCCGGTGCAGCCAGCCCTCCCGAACGGCGTCCCGCCGACTGACCACCCCCAGCACCCGGTCCTGAGCGTCAACACGTTCCACGAGTTCATCCACGCCGCACACCATCGCAGGCACCACCGACACCCGCCCGGAATGACCGGACTTGCCGCTACCCCGCCTCCATGGGTGCGCTGCCGCTGCACAAGGAGGTGCTCGGCGGCCGGCGGGAGGTGCTCGGCGACACCCACCCGGCCGTCATGATCGTCGGCTCGGCCGTCGTCGACCGCCTCACCCGCGACGGCACCATCGTCGAGAGGGGCACCGACTCCTGTCGGCTCGTCTCTTCCTGCGCCAAAGCCGAGGATCCCGCCAACGCCGGCCGGTCACCGGCCACCCGAGGCCTGACGCGATGGCCGCTTCAGGGCAGCCTGGGCACGCGAGGAGCCCGGCCCGGCAGGCTGCCCTGAGCGCCGGTCACTTCCGCCAGAACAGGTGGTGCGTCACGCCGCTCGGGCTGGGCACGACCTCCAGGTGGAACCGGTCGAGCAGCTCCTCGGGAGACTCCCAGAGCCGCAGCCCGGATTCGAGCTTCACCGGTGAGACCGCCACGTGCAGAGTGTCGACGAGGTCGGCCTCCAGGAACTGCCGGATGGTGGTGACCCCGCCGCCGAGCCGGACATCCTTGCCCTGCGCCGCTTCCCGGGCCTGCTCGAGGATTGCGGCAGGATCGCCGGCGACGAAGTGGAACGTGGTGTCGGAGAGCGTGAGGGAGGGACGCTCATGATGAGTCATGACGAACACCGGGGTCCGGAACGGCGGCTCGTCACCCCACCAGCCGCGCCACTCATGGTCGTGCCAGGGCCCTCGCTGGGGACCGAACTTGTTGCGGCCCATGATCTCCGCACCGATGTTGCGTGCGTAGTCCCGCGTGAAGTAGTCGTCGATGCCCCGGCTTCCCCCGGGGTCGGTGCGCCTGGGCCAACTCGCCGTGGCGCCGGCCCAGGCGAACAGCCGCTCGGGATCGACATGGCCGAACGGCCTGTGAAGGCTCTGGTCCTCCCCGGCACCGATTCCGTCACTCGAGACGTTGAAGTTCTGGACCCTCACAAGCTGAGCCACGTGTTCCTCCGGTGTTGTCGGACAACAACAAGGAGACCGTCGGGGACGGAGAAACTCATCGCTGCTTTGCGAAACGGTCGATCTGCTCTGCGGTGTCGGGGATCGGCCGGGCGGTCCGCCCGTCCAGCACCTCCTCGGTGGCACACCCGTCCAGGGCGTGGGCCCGGCCGCGCCCCTGCTTGTCAACAAGGTCACGGCCGCGCGGTTGAGGACCATGCCGCGCCGCCCGCCCGCCGGCCCCATCCTTCATGGCCGTGCCGCCGGGATGCGGTCGAGGGTGATGCCGAACACGTCGTGATAGGCGGACAGCAGCTCGGCGTCCGTGGCGAGCATGCGCTCCTGGCGGTGGCCGGTGGTCGTCGTGGTGATCAGGGAGCGGCCGGAGAGGGTGTGGCGGCCGCCGGGGGCAAGGACGGAACAGACCGGGCCCTTGGCGACGAACCCGGACTTCGGTGAGGTGCGGTGCCACCAGCAGCCGGCCTCGAAGTCGGTGAGCGCGCGGGGGCGGGTTTCCAAGCGGTATCGCGGGGTGCCGTCGCGCAGCACGTCCAGGTCGCCGTCCGGGGCCGCGGTGATCCGGAAGACGCCTGCGGGGTCGGACTGGTCGGAGTCGAGGGCGTCCAGGCGCAGCGGATGGTGGCTGTGGTCGCCGAAGCCGACATCGACCAGCCAGGGACCGGAGCCGTCGGCAGGGCGGACGCACAAGGCGAGGTGGTCGAAGGGGATACCGAGGCCGCCCGCGGTGTGCACGCGAGCGGCGAGATACGTCACCCGGTAGCCGAGGGAGGTCAGCAGGGCCGCGAACAAGCCGTTGAGTTCGTAGCAGAAGCCGCCACGGCGGGCCTGAACCACCTTGTCGTACAGGGCTTTCTCCTCGAGGGACAGGTCCTCGCCGAGGTGGATGGAGAGGTTTTCGAAGGGGACGGCCTGCAGGTGACGCAGGTGGAGTTCGGCGAGTGCGGCGGCGTTCGGCTGACGGGGGCGTTCGGCTCCGATCCGGGCGAGGTAGCCATCGGTCTGTGCGGTGCCCATACTCGTGGTCGTCTTCATGCAACCAGTGGGGCACGGACGATGGTCCGCGCGCCATACGCCTTTGGTCTCGGGACCGTGGTCGGAGCCTGCCGGGACCCGCACCGCCACTCGCCGGCCCCTCCTCGCCACTCGTCGTCCACCGCTCCCCCTCTGTGCCGGCCGCGGCAAGCCGCGGCGTGGCCGGCACGAGGCCGCGACCGCGTTGCCGGATCCCGCTGTAACGTCCCCGCATGACCGTCTCCGGATCACTGCTCGCCCGGCTCCGAACCGACCGCAGGGCCGCCCTGCCGGCCGCGTTCCCCTTCGGCTTCGACACTCTGACGACTCCGCCCATCACGCATGTCGAGCCCGTGCGGCTGTCGTCCGGGGAACCGCTGCAGGCCATCGCGAAGGACGACGGGGGCGGAACCTACTTCCTTTGCGGCGATGGCGACGGCGAGGACCGGCCGGTGCTCTTCGCGGACTCCGAAGGAGCCTGCGGGGTGATAGGCGCCACCCTGCGCGACGCGCTGTTGCTGCTCATGGCTCTGCCCTGCGCGAGCGAAGCCCTGCACGGGGAACGGCAGGGACGCGTGATGGACGAGCCGGCCCTGAAAGCCCTGCGCGCGCAGGACGACGACGAGTACATCGAGGCGGCGGACCTCGAGGACCTGCCGGGGATGCGCTCCGAACTCCTCGACCGCCTCGGCCTCACCCCGTTGCCGCCTCTGACCGAGCTTTTCGAACTCGCCCGCACAGCCGCGGCGCTCGACCCGTCCCATGTGCTGCTCAATGCGGAAGGGTCCGCCTACGACCAGGGATGAGAAACCCTCCCGGCGGCGGGAAGGCTCAGCGGCCCGCCGCCGGGAACCGGCCCCTTCGCTCGCTGGGAGGCCGTGGCCCGCTCAGGAGTCGTAGCAGACACAGGCGCCCTCGGGCCCGCGGGCGATCCGCTCCGAGCTCCAGCAGTGGAGCATCGGCGCGATGCGGTACAGGGCGGCGCCACCGGCCGGCAGGACAAGGACGGCGAGCACAGCGGTCACGGTCCGCACGGCCGTCATCCGCCGTACGAGCCACCAGGCCCCGGTGACCGCAAGCGCACCCAGCCCCGGCATGACGGCCGATGTCGGGGCGTTGTTGTCCCGGATCCCGGGAAAGCTGTCCGGGTGCGTGGCCTCCAGGACCCCGGCAAAGGCGAAGAGGAACAGCAGCAGCCCCAGCAGCAACAGTCCGACGGATCCGGCTGCGCGGCCGACGGCCCCCTCGGCCATGTCCCTCCCCTGGATCGGTGATCAACCTGATCGTAGAGGCGCAGCCCTGGTCCGCGGACCTCGATCAGCGCGCCCGGCCGGCCGCCCTTCAGCTGAGCTGCTCGGCCAGTCCGACGATGATGCCCTCGGGGCCACGGAGGTAGCAGAGCCAGTAGCTGTTCTCGTACTGGGCCAGCTCTCCGAGGAGTTCGGCGCCGTGAGGGCGCAGGCGGGCAACGGTGTCCTCGATGTCGTCGACGGCGAACATGACGCGGTGCGTGCCCACAATGTTGTGCGGCCTGTTGCGCGGGCCGGCGCTGATCGCCGCGGGGCTGCGGTACTTCGCCAGTTCGAGCCGGCTGTGACCGTCCGGGGTCCTGAGCATCGCAATGTCGCAGCGGACACCGTCGAGTCCGGTGCACTGGTCGGCGAACCTCCGCCCTGCCCTCCAGCTCCATGCCGAGTTCCACGAAGAACGAGATGGCGGCATCCATGTCCTCCACGACGATGCCGACGTTGTCCATCCGCTGAATCGCCATGCTGTTCTCTCCTTCTTCCGCGTGCGGCCGGTGGTGGCCGTGGATGCCCCGGGGACGGGGCCGGTGGCACGTTCTCGACATCCTGCGCCACGCATCTCAGCGAGCGGGTTCGCTCCACTCAGATGTCGTTGACACATGGTCAGGGTTCGATGGTGCAGGACTGCTGGGAGCCGAGTGCGTCGAGGAGAGCGGAGCGTACCGGGAGGTTGCTCGAAGCCGCGGGGTGTCAGGGGCGGCTGGGGGCCAGGTCGACGTGGCCGAGGAGGTCCTGGTGCAGCTGTCGTACTTCGATCAGCTCACCGGCGGGCTTCCTGCCGGTGCGTGCCGTCCGCTTCCGCAGTTCACTGCCGGCCCGCCGGTTGCCTTCACGCACGGCCTGAGTGGTGTCGAGGGCCCCGTCCACGACGTAGTACAGCCGTGTGCGGTGCCGGTCGGCGGTGATGAATTCCAGGCCGACCAGCCACTTGTCGCCGCTCGCGCGTGGGGAGGCGGGTCGGGCCGGCGGCGCGTCCGTGGTGATGCCGGCTCGGTGTGCGGCCCGGCTGGTGTCGGCATCCGGCCAGGCGATGGGACGGCTGGTCACGGTTGCCTGCGGTTGGCGGTTTCGTGACGGAAGCAGCATGCTGTCTCGTCTCCCCACGACTGGATGGATCACCGCGGCCACACGACGCGCCTGCGCGAGTCATGGTGGTCGCAGGTTTTTGGTTGCTGGCACCGGACTGTCCGGGTGATGTCCTGGTTTGTGACAGATCCACACGGCGTTGATGTTCCGCTTGAGGGCCTTGGCCTCTTCGCTGGTGGAGACGACGTCGCGGTCCCAGCCCTTTGTGACGACGGCGCCGGCCGGGCCGAGGTCGAGGCAGGTGCCGTAGGGGTCGGGGGTGCAGGGGAGCAGGTCGTTGCCGAGGAGTTCGGCCGCCATGTTGTGCCCGGCGAACTTGCCCATGGGCTGGGCGTGCTGGCAGGACTGCATGGTGGTGTGGCCGTCCTCCGCGGGGGCGTGCGCGGTGTCGCCCGCGGCATACACGTCGGGGACTCCGACGACCCGGAGCTGCGGGTCGACGGTGAGCCGTCCGAGCCGGTCGCGCTCGCCGGGGATCTGCTGCGTGAGGGGGCTGGCGATCATGCCGGCGGTCCACACGACGGTGGCCGTGGGGATGACCTCGCCGTCGGAGAGCGTGACACTCTTCGGGGTCAGCATGGCCACGGTGCGCCCCAGGCATCGGTCGATCTTCAGCTCGTCGACGGCGGCTTCGATGACGGGCCGGGGCCCCGGCCGAGTTCCGGTCCCAGGACGTCGGCACGGTCGACCAGCACGACGCGTACGTCCTCGGCGGCGCCGTGCGGCTCGGCGACGGCGCGCAGGCGGTCCACCAGGGCGGTGGCGATCTCCAGGCCGGTGAAGCCGGCGCCGACCAAGACGGCGGTGTAGCGGCCCTCGGACGGGACCTGCGGCAGCCGCCGCAGATGGTGGTCCAGGCGCGCTGCGGCGGGCAGGGTGTCGACGTCGAAGAGGTGCTCGGAGCCGGGCAGGCGGGGGCGTAGGAGCCGGCTGCCGGTGGCCAGGACCGAGCACGTCCGAAGCCGCAGCGCGGCGGGCGGCAACCGGTGCCGGCTACGGCCCCGGCCGCGCGGCGGACACGGTCGCGGCCGGGCCGGCCGCCTCGGGTGCCGTCCGCCGGCCCCGCTCCACGGCTCGTGCGGCGCCCACCGCCTCGTCGTTCAGCGCTCGGTCGGGCAGCAGCCGCTTCTGCCACCGGTGTCCACGACGTTCCGGCGGCAGAAGCAGGACGCCTGGATCGGTACGTCCGCCATCGCGGTGGCGATCTTCAGCTGCTGGGCCACGATCTGTGCCTGTCCGGTCTTGCCTGAACGGATCAGGCATTCGTGCAGTCCGTGCAGGGACCAGACGTTGCCGGGGTGCTGCAGCGCGCGCGGGAGGGTGTCGTCGAGCCCGAGATCGGCACGGTAGACGGCCTCGGCATCCGCGACGCGTCCCCGTTCCAGCAGCAGTGCCCCGTAGGCGTGCCGAGTCGGCTGCATCCATCCCCACGGCTCGTCGTAGGGGAGGTTGTCGTCCAGGTCGATCGACCGCTCGAGCGCGGCGAAGGCGGCGTCGTAGTGGCCCTTGCGGTACTGGAGTTCGCCGTCGAGCATCGCGGAGGCGATCGCGAGGATGTCGGTGCACGTGTTGTTGAACAGCATGCGCGTCGCCGGTACGCGGCTGACCGCCCGGTGGAACAGACGGCGTTCGGTCTCGGCCTCGGCGATCCGGCCGGTGGCCGAGAGGGCGACACCGCGGGCGTAGTGCAGCATGGCCGTGGTCACGCTGTAGAGGTCGGGGTCGGCGGGCAGGGGCGTGCGCAGGATGTCGGCCCAGCGGCCGAAGCGGATCAGTGCGTGGACCCGCATGGCGAGGAAGGCCTCCAGCCAGTCGGCCATGGGCGGACTCGGTACCCGCAGCAGCTGCTCGGGGATGGACGCCTCGAGCCGGGCGACGGTCTTCAGGGCTGTTTCGGCCTGGCCGAGGAACATGGCGCCGTAGATCTTGAAGTGGTAGTTGTGCGACCGGTACAGGGTGTAGAAGTTCATCGCGCCGGCCCGCGCGTGGAACTTCTCGTCGGCGGTGATGGCCGCGCTGTTGTCGGACACCACACGCCGGTAGTCGCCGCACAGCACGTCCAGGTGCGAGGGCATGTGCTGAAGGTGACCGGCGTCGGGCACCAGGCCGCGCAGGCGGTCGGCGACGGGCAGGGCCGCCTCGGGGGTCGGGGACATCTCCATCAGGTGGATGTACATGTGCAGGACGCCGGGGTGCTGCGCGCCCGCGGGTGTGGCGATCGCTCGGTCCAGGACGGCCTTGGCCTCAAGGGTGCGGGCGCCGTCGGCCGGTCTGCCGGTGCGCAGGTCCCACAGCTTCCAGGGGGTGAGGTTCATCAGCGCATCGGCATGGAGCGTGGCGACGTCGGGGTCGTCGGGGGCGAGTTCGTGGACGGCGCGCATGCTGTCGGCGTACGGCGCGTTCCACACCGAGCAGTCGTCCACGGCCTTCGCCTGCGGGTAGCGGGCACGCAGCGCCTCGATCAGGGCGCGTTCGACGGGGGTGGCGCCGGCGGCCCGGTCATGGGCGCATTCGACAGCGGCGTGCGTGCGTGCGACGGTGCCCGCGAGGTCCTGCTCGTCGAAGAACTCCCACGGCTTGTTGTAGTTGGGGCCGAGCGCGTAGGCGATGCCCCAGTACGCCATGGCGCAGCCGGGGTCGGCCGCGGCGGCGGCCTCGAAGCAGCGGACGGCCTCCTCGTGGTTGAACCCGTACGTCCATGCCAGCCCTCGGTCGAACCATGCCTGGGCCCGGGCGGATGAGGTCGCAACGGGGCGGTGGTGGCTGCCGAGGTCGTAGTACTCCACGCCTGCCTCCCGACTCCGAGACCGCCCGGGTCCCGGACGGGACCAGGTGTCTCGATCGGACTTCTGCCGGGCCAGGGCGGGGCCGGGCCCCGGTCGTGGTCGATACGGCGAGAGGCCGTACAACGCAGTCTAGTGGTGATCTTCCGGGTGCCGCAGCACCGGCTCACCGGCTCGGCCGACCGGGCGCGACCGCTCCCGCCGGTGTGCGCGGTCCAGGTCGTTGCGCATGCGGCGCCGTAGCTCGACCGTGGCGTGGAGCTGCCGGGCCGGTTCAGTCGCGCGTTCCTCGAGGTCGCACGGCGCAGCTTCGGCGCGCTCGACCTCCGAGTCCGGGTCGTCGGCGACCTGCTCGATCAGGGCACAGCCGAATGCCGCATCGTCCTGACGTCGTAACCCGGCCATGAGGCCGACGCCGGCTGACTCCACGTGTCGGGGGGCCGGCGCACGATCGGGCCGGCGTGTCACAGGAGTGCGTCGGTGGCCTCTTCAACGGTCCGGAGCAGGACATCGCTCATGTGACGCTGATCCGTGCGGTTCATTCGGCTGATGGGGACGGAGACGTTGATCGCCATGCGCACGGGCATGCGCTCTGCGGGCAGGGCGACCGCGACCGACCCGACGCCGTCTTCGCTCTCCTCGACGCTCGTCGCGTACCCGAGGCGGCGCACCTTGTCGACCTCTTCCTCCAGCTCGGTGCGGGTGCGGACGGAGTTGGGAGTCAGACCCGGCAGCTCCTGGGGGTAGAGCTGGCGCAGGGCGTCTGCGGAGAACTGCGCCAGCATGGCCTTGCCCGTCGACGTGCAGTGCGCGGGCATGGACCGTCCAAGACGGGAGGCGACGCGGACCGCTCTCGGGCTCTCGATCGCGTCGATGAACCGGACGGTCGTGCCGTCTAGCATGCCCAGGTGGACGGTTTCCTTCAGCTCCGTGTTGATGCGCTCCAGGTACGGATGCAGGGCGTCACGCACATCGAAGCGCTGCAGGACGGAGAAGGCCACACCGGTCAGGGCGGGGCCCGGCACGTAGGCCTTGCCTCGTTCCGCCTGCCGGATGAAGCCGCGGTAGTGGAGCATGGCCAGTATCCGGTGGGCCGTGGACGTTGCCACACCGAGGTAGTGGGCCACGTCGGTGAGCCGGAGTTCGCTCTGCTCGCCCAACAGCAGCAGGACCTTGAGCGCGTTGTCCACCGACTCGATGGGGTACTGAGGCGTGGGGCCGCCGCCCAATGACTCCACACTCTCACTTTTCTTCATAGCAGAAGAATAGCCCAATCCCCCGGCATGAGCGCGCGAGCCACTCAAGGTTCTGCACGGGAAGTTTGGGCATCCCGACATGTCACATGTATTGACCCTCCCCTCCCTTCACTGTAGGACAGAGTCTAATTCTTCAGTACAGAAGACTGGGAGCTGGTTGCATGTCCTGGCTGGGTCTGGAACGGGTGCGCGGGCCCGTCTCTGCGGAGTCTCCACCCGGCGGCCGAGCCGCCACCCTCTCCGGGAGGCTTCGGCATGCCTCCCTCGCCGCCGGCGCGATGTCCCTCGTCGGTGTGCTCTGCTCCGGCTGCGGTTTCGGCGCTGCGGCGGCGGACGGCGATTCCTACACCATCGGGCTCGTCATCAGTCAGACCGGCAGCGCCAGCCAGCTGGGCGTCGGCGAGCTGCGCGGTGCGCGGCTCGCCGTGGACACCATCAACGCGGCGGGCGGGATCAACGGGCACCGGGTTTCGCTGCGGGTCGCGGACGACCAGAGCAACCCCTCGCAGACGGTGCTGGCCACGCGACGCATGCTGCCCCAGGTCGCGGCCGTCGTCGGTCCCTCGGTGGCGGGCGCATGCAACGCGGCGGCGCCACTGGCGACGAGCGCCGGTCGTGTCGACTACTGCCTGTCGCCGGGCATCCGCCCGAAACCGGGCTCGACGACCTGGTCGGCGAGTGCCTCGACCGAGGCGCTGGCGGACCGGCTCGTGGACTACTGGCATCACCGGGGAATCACCAGGATCGGCCTGCTCAACACCACCGACGCCAGCGGTCTCGACGGCGCCCACGCACTCCGTACCGCGATCACGAAGACTCCGGGCATGCGGCTGACCGGGGCGGCGAACTACAGCCCCGACGCCATCTCGGTCACCTCCCAGCTCCAGGCGGTCACCGCCAACAGGCCGCAGGCGCTGGTCGTCTGGGCGAGCGGCGCCGCCGCGGGAGTGGCGTTCAAGGGACTGAGGGACTCGGGCAACACCCTGCCGGTGGCCACCACGGACGCCAACCTCACGTTCACCTTCATGAAGCGCATCGCGGACTACACCCCCAGCACCCTGCTGATTCCCGCGACCAGGGACTTTTGGGGGGCGCAGGCCGAAGGGAACCAGGCGGACCGCATCCGCCGCTACCAGGAGGGCTACCGTGACCGCTTCAAGGAGGCACCCGACTTCGGTCCCGGTGTGGCCTACGACGCGACGATGCTGGTGGCCGAGGCGCTGCGGCGGGCGGACGGCGATCCCGGACAGGCTGTCGAGGAGCTCGAGCGGCTTCGCTCGTACCACGGAGTCCTGGGAACGTACTCCTTCGGCGCGTCCGATCACCGCGGGCTGACCGTGGACGACGTGGCCGTCGTGCGCGCGACGCCCCGCGGTTTCACCTACATGGGACGGTGAGCCATGTCGGGCACTCTTCAGATCATCATCTCCGGACTGGTGGACGGCTGTGTGTATGCGCTGATCGCGCTCGGCATGACACTGGTGTACTCGATCAGCCGGGTGATCAACCTGGCGCAGGGCGGATTCGTCGTCCTGGCCGCGCTGACCGCTGTCTCGCTGCAGCAGAACACCGGTCTTGCGCCGCTGGCCGCCGCGGCGGTCGTGGTGGTCCTGTTCGCCGGCGTCCTCGCCGTGGTCGACCGCGTGATCGTCATGCCCGGCAGCCGGCGCACCACGCCGGACCGGATGCTGCTGATCACGGTCGGGCTGCTGCAGGCCATCGGCGGCCTGCTGCTCCTGGTCTGGGGCAACCTTCCCTACACCATGCGGCCGTTCGTCGCAGCCGACGCGACGGTCGTGGGCGGAGTCCGGATCAATCCGCAGTACTACTGGATCGCCGGCGCGCTGGTCGTCTCCGTCCTCGGGCTGTGGCTGCTGCTGCACCGGTCCCCGCTGGGCACGGTGATGCGCGCCACCGCGAACAACCCGACCGCGGCCGCATTGGCCGGCGTCAACACCGACCGGGTCCGGCTTATCGCGTTCAGTCTTTCCGGTGCGATGGCCGCCCTGGCCGGAACCACCATCATCCCTGTGACATTCCTGCAGTTCAGCACGGTAACGCCGTATGCCGTGGCCGGGTTCATCGCGGCTGTGGCCGGTGGCCTCGGCAGCACTTTGGGCGCAGTGGTGGGCGGTTTCGTCCTCGGCCTGCTGCAGGCGGTCTTCGGCCGCTACATCAGCAGCGACATCTCCGAGGTCGTCGCCATCGGCGCGCTGATCCTGGTCCTGCTGTTCCGGCCGAGCGGCATGTTCGGCAAGCTGAGTGAGGTGCGCCGATGACGTCGCCCGCGTTCTCCGGGCACATGCCCGTACCCGCCCCGGACACGGAAGGCCGGGCCGCAGCCGGACGCTCCCTGCGACGCCCCCGCCTGCTGCGCACCGTCGCCGCCGTCCTCGCCGCGGTCGTGGCGGCGGGTCTTCCCCTCGCGGTCCCGGGCTGGACGGGCCTGTTCGTCGTGGTGGGCATCTTCTTTCTGGTGGTCCTCGGCCTGAACCTGCTCACCGGACTGTCCGGTCAGGTGTCCCTGGGCCAGACCCTGTTCATGGCCATCGGCGGATACGGCGCCGGACTGCTGACGCTCAGGCTTCACTGGCCGACGACCGTGGCCACCGTGGTCATGGCCCTGGCTTCGGCGCTGCTCGCGGCGCTCCTCGGCGGAGCTCTGCTGCGGCTGCGTGGCTACTACCTGGCGCTGGCCACCCTCGGCCTTGCCGTGATCACGCAGTCCCTGGCCTCCGGGCTCACCGACTTCACCGGCGGGCCCTCCGGTCTCGTCGCCGTCCCGAGCCTGCAACTGGGCGGCTGGACGGTCTTCTCCGACCGCGCCAACTACTACGTGATGCTCCTCGTGTGCGGGCTCGGCGCCTGGTTCGTCGCCAATGTCCAGCGCAGCCAGACCGGTCGGGCCCTGACCGCGGTCGCCGCGGACACCCCGGCCGCCGCCATGCTGGGCATCGACACGGCCCGCTACAAGACGCAGGCCTTCGTGGCGTCCGCGGTCTTCGCCTCGGTGGCCGGCAGCCTCTACGCCTTCTATCTCCGCTTCTACTCCCCCGACGTGATCAGCGTGACCGTCGCTTTCAGCGTGGTCATCATGCTCTCGCTGGGAGGGGCCAGAACCCTGGTGGGGCCGCTCCTCGGCGCGCTGATCCTGCAGGGACTGCCCCAGGCCGGACAGGCCTTCTCCCTGTGGATGCCGCTGGTCGCCGGCATCGTCCTGATCGCGGTCATGACCTACTTCCCCCACGGACTGTGGGGCACGGCCAAGGCACTGGTCCGCAGGAGGTACGCACGATGACCCAGTTGCTCGAAGTGGCGGGCCTCTCCCGCCGGTTCGGCGGTGTCACCGCAGTCGACCAGGTCAGCTTCACCGTCTCCCCGGGCAGCGCGCGCGCCGTCATCGGCCCCAACGGGGCCGGGAAGACCACCCTGCTGGACCTGATCACCGGGTTCACCGCACCGGACCAGGGTCGGATCCTCCTCGACGGCGAGGACATCACGGGCGTGGCTCCGCACCGGCTCCCGCAGCGGGGTCTGATGCGGACCTTCCAGTCGGCGCGCCTGGTCCCGCTGCTCACGGTCCGTGAAAACGTCATGCTCGGTGCCCACCGCTTCACCCGCTCCCGGTTCCTCTCCGACGGGCTGCGCCTGCCCCGCGCCCGGCGCGAGGAACGCGCACTGCGCGCCCGTACAGCCGAACTGCTCGACTTCCTCGGCCTCACGGGCTTCGCCGACCGTCCGGCAGCCGATCTCCCGGCCGGCGCCCAACGGCTCGTCGAGGTCGCCCGCGGGCTGTCGGGCGGCCCCCGCATCCTGCTGCTCGACGAACCGGCGGCAGGCCTGGACGACACCGAGACGGCGGAACTCGCCGACGCCCTGACCGCCGTCCACGCCGGCGGCATCGCCCTGGTGCTCATCGAGCACAACATCGACCTTGTCATGAAGGTCAGTGACCGTGTCCTCGTCCTGGACGCCGGCCGGGTGCTGGCGGACGGCCCGCCGGAGCAGATCCGGCGCGATCCCGCGGTCATCGAGGCATACCTGGGAGCAACGGCATGATCGTCGAAGTGGACCGGCTGGACGTGCGGTACGGCGCGACCCGCGCGTTGCGTGAGGTCTCGTTCGATGTGGCCGAGGGCGAGGTGGTGGCCCTCATCGGGGCCAACGGCGCGGGCAAGTCCACTCTGCTGCGCACCCTGGCCGGGCTGGAGACCCCCCGAGGCGGATCCATCCGTCTGTTCGGCCGGGACACCGGCCGGGCACCGGCGCACGAGGTGGCGCGGAGAGGGCTGCGTCTGGTTGCGGAGGGGCGCCAGCTCTTCACCGATCTCACGGTCGGCGAGAACCTCTGGATGGGCGGATACGCCTCACCGTACGGCCGTGAGGAACAACACGCCCAGCTGGAAAGGGTCTACGAACTGTTTCCTGTTCTGCGCGAGTTCACCGGACGGGCGGCGGGCATGCTCTCGGGGGGCCAGCAGCAGATGGTCGCCATCGGACGGGCGCTGATGGGCGGTCCACGCGTCCTGCTGCTCGACGAGCCGTCCCTGGGCCTCGCCCCCAAGTACGTCACGCAGATTCTCGAGGTGGTCGGCGAGCTGGCCGCCACCGGCATCACGGTGCTGCTGGCCGAGCAGAACGCGTCCGCAGCCCTGCGCGCGGCGGACCGCGGCATCGTGCTGTCCAACGGCACGATCACGCACACATCCTCGGCACAGGAGCTCCTGGACGACGAGGACGTCAGCCGGCACTACCTCGGCATCGGAACGGCGACGGACGCCGGGATCGCAGGGGCCCGCCGTCAGCTGCCCCGCGGTCTGGACCGCCTGGAGGTCTGAGGGACCCGGCCGACACCACACCGCAGCCCCCGGGGACACCTTGCTTCCCGGGGGCTCACGGCCGTGCCCGCGTCCCTTTGCCCACAGGCGATTGCCGGGCTGAATCCAGGAGTTGACGCACCCTACGAATGTTGTTCTACTGAACAGAGGCGGCATCTGTTCTAAAGAAAAGAGCAGGAGGCTTTCCGTTCGCTCCGAGGAGGAAGGGACGCGATGACCGACCACGTCGGCGTCTTCGAGGACGTGCGCAGGGGCATGATCCCGGCGCACATCTACAACGACCAGGAGATTTTCGACCTCGAGAAGGAGCGGCTGTTCAGCCGGGCCTGGATGTTCGTGGGGCACGAGTCCGAGATACCCCACTCCGGCGACTACGTCGTCAGGCGGGTCCTCGAGGACTCCTTCATCCTGGCCAGGGACGAGAAGGGCGAGATCCACGCCCACTTCAACATGTGTCTCCACCGTGGCATGCAGGTCTGCAGAGCGGAAATGGGCAATGCCTCACACTTCCGCTGTCCCTATCACGGCTGGTCCTACCGCAACGACGGCCGCATCGTGGGTCTGCCCTTCCACCAGGACGCCTACGGCGGGGAGGCCGGCTTCCGGCGCAAGGGACAGCGGCTGCTGCCCGCCCCGAACCTCGACACCTACAACGGGCTGATCTTCCTGAACATGGACCCCGACGCGCCATCGCTACGCGAATACCTCGGGGACTTCGCCTTCTACCTGGACTACTACACCAAGCAGAGCCCCAGCGGGATCGAACTGCGCGGCCCCCAGCGCTGGCGGGTGAAGGCCAACTGGAAGATCGGCGCGGAGAACTTCGCCGGCGACATGTACCACACGCCGCAGACCCACACGAGCGTCGTCGAGATCGGCCTGTTCCGGGAGCCCAAGGCGGAGAAGCGCAAGGACGGCTGCACCTACTGGGCCGGCAACGGCGGCGGAACCACATACAAGCTGCCGCCCGGCACGCTGGAAGAGCGCCTGCGGTACGTCGGCTACCCGGACGGGATGATCGACCGGATGAAGAAGGCCTGGTCGGCCGAGCAGCGGAAGGTGGTCGGCGACGACGGTTTCATGATCTCCGCGGCATCCGTCTTCCCCAACCTGAGCTTCGTGCACAACTGGCCCAAGGTCGCCGACAGCGACGACGTCCTGCCCTTCATCTCCATCCGCCAGTGGCAGCCCGTCGGCAAGGACGAGACCGAGGTCCTGTCCTGGTTCGCCGTCGACGCCGAGGCCCCGGAGGAGTTCAAGGAACTCTCCTACAAGGCCTACCTGATGTGCTTCGGCTCCACCGGCATGTTCGAACAGGACGACGTGGAGAACTGGGTCTCCCTCACCAACACCGCCGCGGGTTCCATGGCCCGGCGCCTGCTGCTCAACAGCCGCATGGGCATCCTCGCCGACGACACCGAGGTCGTCCCGGCCCTCACCCGGGAACAGTTCGCCGGCCCCGGAACGGCCCACACCGGATACGGCGAGTACAACCAGCGCGAACTGCTCAACCGGTGGGCCGACCACCTGTCCACCCCGGTCACCACCGCGGCGGCGGTCGAGGTCGGCGGACAGGACCCCCGGAAGGTGACGAAGGCGCACTGCGCCGGCGAGCCGGCCGGCGCGACGGCGTCCGGCGGCACCGAGGCCACGAACGACACGGCGGTGAACGGCGCATGACCACGACCCAGACCGGAACCTACCGGGGCGGCAGCTACTCGGCCGGCCGCACCGGCACCCACTCCGAACAGGCCGTCCTCGGACGCGGCGCCTCACGCGTGAAGCGCTCCGGCGGCACGCTCGCCTTCGGCGACGAGCGGCATCTGCTGGCCCACCAGTGGCTCGTCGACGAGACGTACCTGCTCGACGCGCAGAGCTACGAGAGCTGGCTCGACCTGCTCACCGGCGACATCCACTACCTGATGCCCGTCCGGGTCACCACCGCGCTCGGCGCCGGCTTCGACACGGCACCCGGCATGGCGCACTTCGACGAGGACAAGTACTCGCTCTCCCGGCGGGTCGCCCGCTTCCTCACCGAGCACGCCTGGACCGAGGACCCACCCTCCAGGATGCGCCACCACCTCACCAACGTCCGCACCTTCGCCGCCGACGACGCGGACCACCTGGTCGTCGAGTCCGGAGTCCTGCTGTACCGCAGCCGGGGCGACGTCCGCGAGGCGGCGCAGATGTCCTACGGCCGCGAGGACCTGCTGCGCCGCACGGACGGCGGGTGGAAGCTGGCGCGCCGGACGATCCTTGCCGACGACTCGGTCATCCGTATGCAGAACCTGGCGGTGTTCCTGTGAACCTGCACTGGGAAGGCGAGGAGGAGGACGCGCGGGCCGCCCGAAGGGCGGCGGCGGAGAGGGCCGACCTGGTCTCCCGCACGGTGGGTGAACCCATCACCCTGGGCAACGAGTTCGCGGAGATCCGGGTGAGCCAGGTGGAGACCCGCAACGGGACGCGGCTCCTGATCGAGTCGACCCGTTCCGGCCAGTGGGTGGCCCTTTGCCCGCTGGAGCTGGAAGCACTCACCTGGCAGAACACCGCCACGTTCTCCGCGATGATCGGCAACCCGTTCGGTCCGTTGCTGCAGGAGGAGCTGTGACGGACTGGCTGAAGAGCAAGCGGGCGCTCGTGGTCGGTGCCGGCTCGGGGATCGGCCGAGCGGTCGTCGACGCGTTCCGCGAAGAGGGCGCCCGGGTGGCGGTGCTCGAGCGGGACCCGGACAAGTGCCGGGCCCTGAGAGAGGAGGCCCCCGGCGTACCGGTCGTCACAGGCGACGCCACGACCCGCGCCGCCAACGAGCGGGCGGTCGCCACGGCCGTGGAGGCGTTCGGCGGCCTGGACGTGCTGGTCAACTGCGTCGGTGTGTTCGACTTCTACAAAGGACTCACCGATCTCGACTCCGAGCTCATCGACACCGCATTCGACGAGATGTTCTCGGTGAACGTCAAGAGCCACCTGCACGCCGTGAAAGCGGCACTGCCCGAACTGAGGAAGACCAAGGGCTCCATCGTCCTCACCGAGTCGACGTCCGCCTACTACCCGGGGCGCGGTGGCGTCCTGTACGTCGCGTCGAAGTTCGCAGTGCGCGGCCTGGTCACCACGCTCGCCCACGAACTCGCTCCCGAGGTCCGCGTCAACGGGGTCGCGCCGGGCGGCACGCTGGGCACCGACCTGCGCGGTCTCGGCAGCCTCGGGCTTGACACCCGCAGCCTCGGAGAGACGCCGGGCCGGGCGGCAGAGCTGGCGGGACGCGTACCGCTGCGGGTGGCCCTCTCCGGGGACGACCATGCCTGGAGCTATGTGTTCCTGGCGTCCGACCGGGCCCGCGGCATCACCGGATGTGCCGTCCATCCCGACGGCGGAATCGGCGTAAAGGCCTGAACGGCAACACCAAGAACGGCGTGGAAGGAACAGAGTCATGCCCGTGCTCAAGGCGGACTTCGGCGCGTGCCAGGGGTACGCGAACTGCGTGATGGCAGCGCCCGACACCTACGACCTCGACGACGACGGCGTGGTGGTCCTGCTGAAGGACAGCATTCCGGATGCGGACCTGCCCCGCGTCCAGGAGGCCGCCCGCAGTTGCCCCGTCTCGGCCCTGATGATCGAGGAAGCGTGAACAGCACCGTCGTCGTCGTGGGTGCCTCGGTCGCCGGCATCCGCACCGCCCAGGCCCTGAGAGCGGAAGGGCACCAGGGCCGGATCGTCCTGGTGGACGCCGACACGGAGATCCCCTACGACAAACCCCCGCTGTCCAAGCAGTTTCTCGCCGGTGAATGGGACACCGGCCGTCTCCGGCTCCTCACCCCCGACGACGCACGGAACACCGGCCTGGAACTGCGCCTCGGAGTCGCCGCCCGGCACCTGGACCCGGCCGTCCAGCGGGTCGCCCTCGCCGACGGCAGCGCACTCGCCTACGACACCTGCGTCCTGGCCACCGGGGCCGCGGCCCGCCCCTCCCCGTGGAAGGCCACCTCCGGCGTGCACGTCGTCCGAACCCTCGCCGACGCCGCAGCGCTCCGCGACGACCTGCGCGCCGGCGGCCCGGTCGTCGTGATCGGCGCAGGATTCATCGGCGCCGAGACCGCCGCCACCGCACACCGGCTCGGCTGTCATGTCACCGTGGTCGATCCGCTGCCCACCCCCATCGGGCGCGTTCTCGGCCCCGCCGCGGGAGCCGTCTTCGCCGGCCTGCACACCCGCCACGAGGTGACCACCCGATTCGGCCGCGGCGTCACCGCCGTCACCGGATACGCCGGGAACCTGTCGGTGGTGCTCGACGACGGCGAGATGCTGCCCGCCCACACCGTCGTCGTGGGCATAGGCGCCGTCCCCAACGACACCTGGCTCGCCGGCTCAGGGCTGCGCGTGGACGACGGCGTTCTCTGCGACGAGTACTGCCGCGCCCTCGACGTGGACAACGTGTACGCGGCAGGAGACGTCGCCCGCTGGTTCCACCCCGGACGGGGCCGGCACATCCGCGTCGAACACTGGACCAACGCCGTCGACCAGGCCGCCGCCGTCGCGCACAACATCACCCACCCCGACGAGCCGCGGGCCTACGCACCCCTCGAGTACGTGTGGAGCGATCAGTACGACTGGAAGATCCAGATCGTCGGCCGCCCGGCCGACGCGGCCGGCCACACACTGGTCGGCACCTTCGACGGACCGTCGGCCAAGGGAGCCGCCCTGTACGCCGACGACACCGGCGTGCTCACCGCCGCGGCCACCGTCAACTGGCCGCGCGCGCTCGTCGAGTGCCGACGGCTGATCGCCGGTGGCACCGCGCCCCTCGAAGCCGTCCTCGCCCGTCTGGACACCCTCTCCCCGCGCCCCGCACAGATCTCCGGAGCCGCCACATGAACGACCGCCCCCTGGACGCCGAGCGCCGACTCGTCTCGGACGCCTGCCGGATCCTCGCCGCACGCGGCCTGGCCGACGGCATCCTGGGCCACATCAGCATGCGTGTCGACGACGACACCCTCCTCGTACGCTGCCGCGGACCCCGCGAAAGAGGACTGCTGTACACCACCGCCGAGGACATCCACCTGGTCGACCTCGACGGGAACCCGGCGGCCGAGGGCGAGCTTGAGGGCGGATGGTCGGTGCCCAACGAACTCCCGCTCCACACCGAAGTCCTGCGCAAACGCCCCGACGTCAAGGCCGTCGTCCACGCCCACCCCATGGCCGTGGTGGCGGCAGACCTCGCCGGCCTGGCCATCCGGCCGATCATCGGCGCCTTCGACATTCCCGGAACCCGTCTTGCCGCCGGAGGCGTACCGGTCTACCCACGGGGCGTCCTCATCCGCAACCGCGACCTGGCCGGCGAGATGACCGGCTTCCTCGGCGACCGCCCGGCAGTGGTGCTCCGCGGCCACGGACTGACCAGCACCGGCTCGTCCGTCCAAGAGGCGGTGCTGCGCGCCGTCTCCATCGACACCATCGCCGGCCTGTCCCTGACCGTCACCCAGGCCGGCGGCACACTCAAGGACCTTCCGCCCGAGGACATGCGTGAACTGCCGGACCTCGGAAGCGGCTTCAACCACGCCACGGCCTGGCGCCACGAACTCGCCCGCATCGACGCACACGAGTCTCGGGACGCTTGGGTGTGACAGCCCGCTGACCGACCGGTGCAACCACCCCGCTGGAAAACCCCGGGAGCCTCTTGCTGCCGGTGGATGGCTGCTCGCCGGGCCCCAGCCATGCACCGCGGAGATTCGGACAACGCTGCGGCCGGCTTCGTGGACACGGGCAGGCGTGCGGCAGAGGGCCGACCGCATGGGTGCTGCCGGCATGGGCCCGGCCGGGCCGTCCGGCCCGGCAGGCGATCTACTCACTGCCGGGTGTGACGTTCTGTTCGGCCCAGATGGTCTTGCCGGTGTGGGTGTGGCGGGTGCCCCAGCGGTCGGCGAGCTGGGCGACGAGGAGGAGGCCGCGTCCGCCTTCGTCGTAGAAGCGGGCGCGGCGCATGTGGGGGGTGGTGCTGCTGGTGTCGGAGACCTCGCAGATGAGGGTGGTGTTGTGGTGGATCATGCGGAACTGGACGGGGGGTTTGCCGTAGCGGATGGCGTTGGTGACCAGTTCGCTGGCGATGAGTTCGGTGATGAAGGCGGCCTGGGTCAGTCCCCACGCGGTGAGCTGGGCGGTGGCGTTCTGGCGGACGCGGGCGACGACGGCGGGGTGGGGCTGCAGGTCCCAGGCGGCGACGCGGTCGGCGCTCAGGGCGCGGGTGCGGGCCACGAGCAGGACGATGTCGTCGTCGGGGCGGTGGGTGAGGGTGGCGGTCAGGACGTGGTCGCAGACGGTGTCCAGGGTGCGGGCGGGGCGGACGAGGCCGGCGAACATCTTGTCGAAGGCTTCGTCGATGTCGTGGTCCCGGGGCTCGAGCAGGCCGTCGGTGTAGAGGGCGAGCAGGCTGCCTTCGGGCAGTTCGGTCTCGGTGGCCTCGAACGGCAGGCCGCCCAGGCCGAGCGGCGGGCCGGCGGGGACGTCGAGGAGGTAGGCGGCGTCGGGAGTGACGACGGCGGGCGGGGGGTGGCCGGCCCGGGCGAGGGTGCAGCGGCGGGTGACGGGGTCGTAGACGGCGTAGAGGCAGGTGACGCCGATGCCGGCGGCGCCTTCGAAGGCGCCTTCGGGGGTGGCTTCGTCGGCGGAGAGGTGGAGGACGAGGTCGTCGAGGTGGGTGAGCAGTTCGTCGGGCGGCAGGTCGACATCGGCCAGGGTGCGTACCGCGGTGCGCAGCCGGCCCATGGTGGCCGAGGCGCGGATGCCGTGGCCGACGACGTCGCCGACGACCAGGGCGACGCGTGCGCCGGACAGCGGGATCACGTCGAACCAGTCGCCGCCGACGCCGGCCAGGGGGTCGGCGGGCAGGTAGCGGGAGGCGATCTCGAGGGCGGCCTGCTCGGGCAGGGCCCGCGGGAGCAGGCTGCGCTGCAGGGTCATGGCGGTGGTGCGTTCGGGGGTGTGGCGCCGGGCCTCGTGGATGCTCCGGGCGGCCCGGGCGGTGACCTCCTCGGCCAGCTGCAGGTCCTGGGGGGTGAAGGGGGCGGGGTTGCGGTGGCGGCTGAAGAGGGCGGCGCCCAGGGTGGTGCCTCGGACGCGCAGCGGCACCACCATGAGCGAGTGGGTGCCCCACTGGCACAGCCGGGCCGCGCCCGGGTCCTCACCGGTCCACCGGGCAAGGGCGGGGCCGGTCATCTCGTAGAGCGCTCCGCGGCCCCTGGCCAGGCATTCGGCCACCGGGGACAGCGCCGGGCAGGTGCTGGACTCGCCGACGGCGAGCGGGGACTCGGGGTTTCCTTCCAACACCGAGCGCACGGCGGCGCGGCGCATGGTGATCGGCCCGGCCAGAGCGGCGGCGTCCGCCTCCCCGCCGCGCGCGGGGAGCAGGTCGACGGCGGCGAAGTCCGCGAGCCGGGGCACGGCGACGTCGGTGAGTTCCTGGGCGGTGCGGGCGATGTCCAAGGTGGTGCCGATACGGGTGCCGGCCTCGTCCAGCATCCGTTCCCTGTCCGCGTGCCCCTGGTACGCGGTCAGGCACACGCCCCGCAGCCGGCCCGCTCCGTCGCGCAGCGCGGTGAGCGACACCGGCCGGCCGCTCGCCGGGCCGTCGGCGCGGCCGGCGTGCACGGCGGGCAGGAAGGTCTCGGTCCACTGCGGCTGGCCGTCCTGGAGCACCCGGCGCATCCGCGCCTGGATCTCCTCGCCCACGGGGTGCGGCGCGATGTCGGTCAGGCGCAGCCCCCGCATCTGGGCCTCGGTGAGCGCCAGGGCGCGTTCCATGGCGGTGTTCGCCGCGACGAGCCGCAGATCCGTGCCGAAGACGGCCAGGATGCACGGGGACTGCGCGAACGCCCACTCCTTCAGCTCCCCCACCGCGCCCGGCTCCTGCGGTCCCCGCTCGCCCGCCGCGTCCGGTGTGTCGTGCGGGCGGTTGCCGGGGTGCGGCGGCGGGCTGGTCACGGCGCACACAAGGAGCCACTCGGTGGCCGCACCGCCGGTGGGGGTGCGGCGGTGGGCGAGCAGGTGCTGTTCGAGGCGGTGGCCGTCCCGGTGGCGCAGCGCCACCGTGCCGTTCCACCGGTCCTTGCCGGCCGCCCGGCGGGCGGCCTCGCCGGTGTCATCGGCGAGCAGCCGGCCGGCGGGGCGGCCGATGACCTGTGAGGGCTCGTAGCCGAGCAGGCGCCGGGCGCCCTCGCCCCACCCCGTCACGATGCCGTGTTCGTCGACCGTGGCCGTGGCCGTGACGGTGGCGGTGCGGGGCGGCTCGAGCAGGGTGTCCGCCTCGCCCGGCCGTTCACCAGGAGGAGTGGGAAGGTGCTCCATCGGCGCTCATCTCGCCTCGCTCGTTCCTCGACCGCTGTTCCCGGGTGAACCTTGGCGGCAGGCCCTACCTACCAGCATGATCCTGCGGGGCGAAAGAAGCACCAGCACGGTGCTCGTGAGGCGCCCGGGCCGGGCCTGCCCACAGCGGGCGGTGCGCTGTGTGCGGCTGCAGGGGCCCTGTCGCCGGGGCCGGTGAGACAGACCGAGCAGCCGGCCCGACCGCTGCGGCTGCGGCTGCGGCTACGGCTACGGCTACGGCTACGGCTACGGCTACGGCTACGGCTACGGCTACGGCTACGGCTACGGCTACGGCTACGGCTACGGCTACGGCGGTGTGTGCCCTGCCCACCGCGGGTAGTCCGCTTTCTTGGGGAATGTGCCGGTAGGCGTAACTTGCCGTTCTTCGAGCGATATGCAATACGTGGAAAGAGACTCTTCAGCGGTCGCCGAGGAACCCCTGCTGGCCGTCCTGGACGAGGAGCGCCATGTCAGGAGCGCAAGAGGCCACCGGGCGCGTGATCATCGGACGTTACCGTCTTCTGCGCCGGCTCGGTACCGGCGGCATGGGACGTGTGTGGCTGGCGTACGACCAGGAACTGGCGTGCGAGGTCGCGCTCAAGGAGATCATTCTGCCGCCGGACGTCCCTGAAGGGGAGGCGCGCAGCAGGATCGCCAGGGCCCGCGGTGAGGCCCGGCACGCCGCCCGGCTGCGCAACCATCCGCATGTCGTCACCGTGCACGACATCGTGGAGGAGGACGGCCTGCCGTGGATCGTCATGGAGTTCGTGCCCGACGCCATGGATCTGGAGGCGGTGGTGCGCGAGCAGGGGCCGCTGCCGCCCGGTGAGGTCGCCCGGGTCGGTCTGGCGGTCCTCGACGCCCTGCTGGAGGGACACCGGCTCGGTGTCCTGCACCGGGACGTCAAACCGGCCAACATCCTGCTGGCCCACCCCGGACACCAGCCCTCCTGTCCGACGGACAGCGGCAGTCAGGTGATGCTCACCGACTACGGCATCGCGCTGGAGCCGAGCTCCGGGGAGGACCGCCTGACCGCCACCATGGAGCTCCTCGGGACGCCGCGCTTCATGGCCCCGGAGCGGGCCAACAGCCGGCCGCCCACCCCTGCCGCCGACCTGTTCTCGCTCGGGGCCACCTTGTACTACGCCCTCGAGGGGGCCGGGCCCTTCGACCGCGACACCGCCGTCGCCACGCTGAGCGCCCTGCTGTTCGAGTCCCCGAGCCTGCCGCGCCAGGCGACGGAGCTGACCCCGGTCCTCATCGGGCTGCTGGCCAAGGACCCCGCGGACAGGATGGACGGCGAGGAGGCCGCCCGGCGGCTGGCCGCCGTCGCCGGCCAGTCCCGTCCCTCCCCCGTGCAGCAGCCGGCTCCCCCGCCGCAGGTGCCGCTGCCCGAGCGGTCCCCCGTCTCGAAGCCGTCGCGCCTGCAGGAACCGGCCCCGCCGACCGAGCTTTTGTCGCCGGTGGAGATCCTGTCTGCGGCCGAGGCCCGCTCGCCGGCCGAGGTGCTGCCGCCGGCCGAGCCGGAGGAGCCGGCCGGCCCGCCTCTGGAACCGCTGCCGCGCACAGAGGACGAGGCCCGGCCGCGGCCCCGCCCGCCGCGGACCGGAAACCGGCGGACCAGGCTCGTCGCGGGGGTGGCGGTGGTGGCGTTCGCCGCCACGGGCGGCGGCATCTACCTGGCACAGTCCCATTCCTCGGGTCCCGCCGCACCGTCCGTGTCCTCGATCCAGGTCGGCAAGTCCCCGGGCGGGGTCGCCGTCTCCCCGGACGGACGCCGGGCCTACGCGACCAACTACTTCGGCCCGGCATCGGTGTCGGTGATCGACACCGAGGCGGGCCGCACCGTCGGCCGACCCATCCAGGTCGGGGACAAGCCGTACGGGGTGGCGGTCTCCCCGGACGGAAGCCTGGCCTACACGGCCAACTCCGGCTCGGACTCGGTGTCGGTGATCGACACCGAAACCAACCGCACCGTCGGCCAACCCATCAACGTCGGCAAGAGCCCGGTCGGGGTGGCGGTCTCCCCGGACGGACGCTGGGTCTACGTGGCCAATGCCGGCTCGGACTCGGTGTCGGTGATCGACACCGCCACCAACCGCACCGTCGGCCAACCCATCAAAGTCGGCGACAAGCCGTACGGGGTGGCGGTCTCCCCGGACGGAAGCCTGGCCTACACGCCCAACTCCGGCTCGGACTCGGTATCGGTGATCGACACCGAAACCAACCGCACCGTCGGCCAACCCATCAAAGTCGGCGACAAGCCGGTCGGAGTGGCGATCTCCCCGGACGGAAGCCTGGCCTACACGGCCGACTCCGGCTCGGACTCGGTGTCGGTGATCGACACCGACACCAACCGCACCGTCGGCACGCCCATCCACGTCGGCGACAAGCCCGTCGGGGTGGCGGTCTCCCAGGACGGGCACCGGGCCTACACGGCCAATGCCAGCCCCGATTCGGTGTCGGTGATCGACACCGCCGCCAACCGCACCGTCGGCCAACCCATCAAGGTCGGCGGGTATCCGGTGTGGGTGGCGGTCTCCCCGGACGGACACCGGGCCTACGCGGCCAACGCCGGCTCGGCCTCGGTATCGGTGATCAATTTCTAGCCCCCGCCCCCCTCTTTCTTTTCTCACCTGAAGGCGGCGCGGCCGAGCCGGCCGCGGCCCGACACCGGGGCCGGCGCCCTCACCCCCCCCGCACTCCCCCACCACCCCGGGCCGATGACCGATGACCAGGAAAGACACAGTGGTTGACAGTGGTCCCGGCCGCAGACCAAGCTGGAGCACTAAACCGACAAACATGGATAAATACGCCTCAAGTGAAGGGAGATCATCATGACGGCACACACCCGCAAGCGCCTCCGGCACCTCTTCGGTGCGTTCTGCGTCGCTGCGCTGCTCGCCGGAACGGCGGGCGTGACGAGCGCCGCGGCCACGCCTCAGCCGACGAAGGCCACCACGCAACTGCCGAGCGAGGGCTGCACAGGCCCCCAGAACCCGCCGGGCTGTGTGTGAGGCGGCGTCGGGGCGGGCGTCGCCCACCTGCAGGGCGTCCGTCCTGAAGCCTGTTGCGCGGCGCGTTGAACGGCGTACAGCCTCCTCCGCCCCCCGCATGCGAGTCGTCCGCCCCCGCACAGAAGCCCGCCTCGATCGTGCATGACGGTCCGCCGACGAAGTCGGTGGGCCGTTTCGCTGTTCTGTGGCCGACGGCGGGCATGCCGGGGATCCGAGTGATGCCTCCGGTGGGCGCCGGGTTCGGCTGCTTGGGGCGTGGGTGGTGCTGCTCGCAGGGGCGGAAAGCCGCCGGTCAGCCGGAGTTCGGCCGGAGAGCGGACCGTTCGAGGGCGCCGGTGCTCCCGCCGGTCGGGGGCCGGCGGCCGCCGGGACAGGCCGAAGCCGCGGACCGGCCCGGCTGCGGGAGCCGGGCCGGTCCGCGCGCAGACGCCGCGCGCCTGGCCGTCCGGGTGTCTCAGCCGCTCATCCGTAGCGGCTCAGTTCGTGGAAGAAGTCCTCCACGACGTGCAGCTGCCCGGCGCGGGTCACCTCGTCGTACACGTGCTTGCCGACGGCGAGGTCGAGCACTCCGAGGCCGAAGGGCGAGAAGACCACGGGCCGGTCCTCGGGGAGCCTCACCCGGCCGGTCATCACGTCCGCCAGCGTTCCGGTGAGGAAGTCCCTGTTGCCGGTGAGCCGTTCGGCCAGGTGGGGTGAGGTGTCGGCCTTGAGGCAGTGGTCGACGTCGTCGACGATGTTCGCCGAGGCGAGCACGATGTCGGGGGCGAGGTCGCGCAGGGAGACGTGCAGTACCAGGGGGTTGTGGTCGAACCATGCCGGGTCGCCGACGTGCGGCCGGCCGGCGACGGTGGCGAAGACCACCAGGTCGCTGGAGCGGATCAGCTCCTCGGGGCTGTCGTGGGTCGTGATCTGCGGGGCCGCGTCGGTGTGTTCCAGGTAGCTGTGGAAGCCGGCGGCGTGGTCGGGGGAGACGTCGTGGATGCCGATCCGGTGGAAGTTCCAGCCGGTTGCGGCGAGAAAGGCGTGGATGTAGCGGGCGATCAGGCCGGTGCCGAAGAATCCGACGCGGGTGGGGCGCCGGCGGTGGCGGCTGAGCCAGTCGGCCGCCGACGCGGCCATCGCGGCCGTGCGGCTCGCGCTGATGATGGAGCTCTCCAGGCAGGCGAGCGGATAGCCGGTGTCGTGGTCGTTGAGGATGAGCACGGCCGAGGCCCGCGGGATGCCGGAGGGCACGTTGTCGGGGAAGCTGGAGATCCACTTCAGGCCGTCCACCCGTACCTGTCCGCCGATCGACGCGGGCAGCGCGATGATCCGCGCCGTCGGCCGGTCGGGAAAGCGCAGGAAGTACGACGGCGGGTTGACCGAGTCCCCGGCCGCGTGCAGCCGGTAGGTCGACTCGACGACATCGACGATCTGCCGTTCGCGGCCCTGCAGCGTGTGCCGGACCTGGGCGCCGGGGATCACGGCGAACGGGGGCACCGCGGCCTGCGGTGGCGTCGTGCCCGGCCGGGGCATCGCGGACTGGGGCATGGTGCGGGCTCCTTGGTGCGGGAAGGGGGGCGTGGTCATCGGGCGGTCTCGTCCAGGGCCGGCGGGCGGGCGGCCGGGTGCAGTGGTTCGGCCAGGGCGACCACGACGTCACGCGGCGGTTCGAAGGGCTCCCTGCTGTGTGCCATGCGGACGTTGTCGACGAGCATCAGGTCGCCCTCCTGCCACGGCTCGCAAACGGTGTGCCTGTCGTACACCGTGTTGATCAGCTGGACGACGTCCTCGCCGATCGCATCGCCGTTGCCGAAGCGCGTGGTGAAGGGCAGACGGTCGGGGCCGTGGAGGTCGATGAGGTACTCGCGCACCTCGGGGCCCATCGTCCACTCGTTGAGGAACGCGATCTGGTTGAACCAGCAGCGCCGGCCGGAGACCGGATGGCGTACCACGGCGCGGCGGCGCTGGCGGGTGTGCAGGCCGCCGTCGGGCAGCCAGCGAAAGGCGATTCCGTGGGCGCGGCAGTAGTCCTCGACAGCGGCCTGGTCGTCGGTGCCGAAGGAGGCCTGCCAGGAGGCTCCGATCTCGTCGTGGTAGGTGCGGGTGAGCAGCCAGCCCTCCTGTTCGAACCGCTGGACCAGGTCGGGCGGCAGCGCGCCGAGGACGGCGGTGGCGTCGGCCAGGGCGGTGGCTCCGCCGGTGCGGGGCGCGGTCAGGCAGGCCATCAGCAGCAGGCCGGGGGGTGCGTGGGTGTAGCTGAGTTCGTGGTGCATGCACATGGGCTGGTTGGGCGGCCAGGGGGTGGAGGAGTACAGGCCCGGGGCGCGGGTGGGGCGGGGTGCGAAGGCCTCCCTCTCGGTGATCGGGGCGGGAGCCAGGTGGTGCAGGACGGCTCCTGCCTGGCCGGCCTCGTGCAGGGCGAGGCCGCGGATGAGGAGCGCGCCGTGTTCGGTGACCAGGCGGCGGACGGCCTGGCGGTGCTGGGCCGCCCAGCCCGGCGCGTCCTTGCGGGCGTGGGCGCCGGTGTGCAGGACGGGGGGGTTGCCGGGGTGCATGTCGAGTTCTGTGGCAGGCATGGGTGCGGCGGCGGGCGTGCGGAGGGCGGGGGTGGGCAGTGACATCTTTACGTGTCCTTTCGCGGGTCGGGGGGTGTGCGTGGGGTCGGGGACGTCGGACGGGTCAGGCCGAGGCCTGCCGGGCGGTCGGCTGCTGCCGGCCGCGCTCCTGCTCTGCCAGGAGGCGGGCCAGGTCGGTGAGGACGGGGTGGCGGGTGATGTCCGCCAGGGACACCAGGCGGTCCAGGCCGACGGCGAGTTTCACGGCCGTCAGCGAGGTGCCGCCCAGGTCGAAGAAGTGGTCGTGGCGTCCGATCCGGTCCTGCCCGACGTCCAGGACGCGGGCCCAGGCGGCGGCCAGCCGCCGTTCGGTGGGGGTGGCGGGCGCTTCGGGGTCGTCCTTCGCGGTGTCAAGCAGCCGGGTGGCCAGGGCCGTCAGGGCCTTGCGGTCCACCTTGCCGTTGGCGGTCAGCGGCAGGTGCGCGTACCAGTGGACGGCCGAAGGGACCATGTAGGGGGGCAGTACGGTGTTCAGCCTCTTCAGCAGGACGTCGGTGTGCAGGGGCCGGGGGGAGGTGTAGAAGGCCACCAGGTGGGTGCTGTGGTCGGGTCGTTCGGCGACGACCACGGCGCTGTCGTGGACGCCGGGCACCCGCAGCAGGGTGTTCTCGATCTCGCCGGTCTCGATGCGGAAGCCGCGGATCTTGACCTGGGTGTCGCGGCGGCCGAGGAACTCCAGCTTGCCGTCGGGCCGCCAGCGGCCGATGTCGCCGCTGAGGTAGAAGCGCCGGCCCGGGCGGTGGGGGTCGTCCAGGTAGACGGGGCGGGTGCGTTCGGGGTCGTTGACGTAGCCGCGGCCGACGCAGATCCCCGAGAAGGCGATCGCGCCCGGCGCGCCGAGCGGCACCGGGTTCAGGTGCTCGTCGACGACGTAGAGGTGGACGTTGTGGACCGGCCGGCCCAGCGGGACCCGGTCGCCCTGCGGTGCCCGGTCCATGATCTCGTGGTTGGTGTCGTCGGAGGTCTCGGTCAGTCCGTAGGCGTTGACCAGCTTGACGTGGGGCTGGGCGGCGAACCAGCGCTGGGCGAGTTCCTTCTTCAGCGCCTCGCCGGTCACCGACACGTACCGCAGGTCGGGCAGTGCGCGCGGGTGCTGCTCCAGGCAGGTGAGGACGACTTCCAGGTACGACGGAACGACCTGCAGGACGCCGACTCGTTCGCGGGCGATGGTGTCGAGGAACTGCCCGACGTCGAGGATCACGTCCTGCTCGACCAGCAGGGTCCGTCCCCCCGTCAGGAGCGCGGACAGCAGTTGCCACAGCGAGATGTCGAAGCACTGCGGTGCGGTCTGGGCGACGACCTGTCCCTCACTGATCTCCAGGTCGTCGATCTTGGCGTGGAGGTGGTTGAGCATGCCGCCGTGTTCGCACATGGCGCCTTTGGGCGTACCGGTGGAGCCGGAGGTGAAGTAGAGGTAGGCCAGCTGGTCGGCTGCCGCGGCGACAGCGAGGTCGTCGTCGGCGTGGCCCTCCTCCTCGGCGGCGTGGGTGTGCAGCGTCCGTACGGCGGGCAGGGACGCCAGGGCCGTGCGCAGGCTGGTGGGGGTGGCCGGTGCGGTGAGCACCAGCGTGCACCGGGAGGCGGTGAGCATGGCTTTGACGCGTTCGGCGGGCAGATGCGGCTCGATGGGCAGGTAGGCGCCTCCGGCCTTGAAGACGGCCAGTACGGCGGCCGGCCAGTGAAGGTTTCGGTCCATCACCACCGCGACGACGTCTTCGCGCTGGAGTCCTCGCGCCAGCAGGGCGCGGGCCAGCCGGTTGGCGCGGGCGTTGAGTTCCCGGTAGGTCCACTCCCGGTCGCCGTGCACCGCTGCGACCGCGTGCGGGTCGTGCCGGACGCGCTGCTCGAACAGTTCGTGGACCGCGGCGTCGGGCAGGCTGCGCCGGGGTCCGGCGGCGAGCTTTTCGAGCTGGAAGCGTCGTTCCTCATCGGACAGCAGGCTCTGTCGGGCGTGTTCCGCGGCCGGGTCGGCGGCGATCAGGGCGAGCGCGGTGAGGTGGTAGCCGGCGATGCGGGCGGCGCTGTCGGCGTCGAGGACATCGGTGCGGTAGCGCATCCGCAGGGTGAGCCCGCCGTCGTCGTGGTGCGCGATGCCCACCCGCAGCACCGTGCCGGTGGCCGGGGTACTGTCGTCCGCGGCGGGGGTGTCGCCGGGGCCGGTGACATCCAGTGCGGTGTCGCAGGACGGTTCCTCGAGGCCGAGTTCGCGCCTGAGGTCGTCGACCGGGTAGTCCCGGTGGGCGCCAACCTGCGAGACGGCCTGGTGGGTGTGTGCCAGCAGGGCCTCCCAGGAGCGGGGTGCGGTGGTCAGCCGGCACGGCAGCGGCCGGCCGGGGGCGAGCCCCGTCAGGCCGACGGTGACGGTGGATTCACCGGTCAGCGCGGCCAGCACTGTGGCGTGCGCCGCCAGCAGCACGGTGCTCACCGGCACGGCCATCTCCTCGGCCAGCCGGAGCACGGCTGCCGCGTCACGGGCGGGGATCAGCGCGTGGTGCTCGGCCGGGGCGGGCTCGCGGGTGAAGCCCGGTGTCTGGTGCCCGGCCGGGCGGGGGGCCGGCTCGCGGGTGAAGCGCGGAAGGGGCGTGCGGCCGCCGGACTCTGTCAGGACGCCGTGCCAGAAGTCTCGGGCGGCGGGAGTGTCGGGTGCCATCGGAATCGGTCCTTCGTTCGGGTGCTGAGGTGGTCGGATGCGGCGGGGTGCCGGGGGGTGCGGCGCCAGGTGCGGGGGGTCAGGACGACGGGTGGGCGGGGGTGCTGTCGGGCAGCTGACGGGCCGGGTTTCCGCCCCACCGGGCCTGCGCGGGCACGTATTCGCCCTTCATCAGGAAGGAGTCGCAGGCCAGATCGACGTGGTCGGACAGGGTGACGCCGTAGTGGACGAACGCGCCGACACCGAGCGTGCAACGGGCGCCGATCGTGGTGCGGTCGGACTTGAAGGCGCCGTCCTCCTGGGAGTGGCACTGCACGACCGTGCCCGCGTTCAGGGTGCAGTCGTCGCCGATGGTCACCAGCGTCCGTTCGGGGAAGAAGGAGCCGTCGTCGAAGACCCGCTTGCCGATCCGGGCGCCCTGCATCCGCAGAACCATGGTCTTGAACGGGGTGCCGCTGAACATCTGGGCGTGATCGACGGCCGCCATCTTCCAGAAGCGTTCGTGCCGCCAGAAGGACGGCTCGTAGATGGAGCAGGTCAGCGGCCGCTGTGCCGCGAACCCGGTGGCGGCCCGCTCGATCAGGGTGAAGTAGCAGACGCTGAAGGCGAGGCCGGCGACCATGGACAGGGCGATTGCCGATGCGCCCAGGAAGGGGTAGAGGCTTCCGGCTGTCAGCGTCAGCAGGGTGAGGACGAAGACGTGGAACCAGCGCGCCAGCAGATACAGCACCACGGTCACCGCGTTGTGCCGGTTCTTCCGCGCGAGGCGGTCGCGCAGTTCGCTGCCGCCCGCCAGGTTGTTCACCCGGGCGTCCCGCATCACGGTGCGCGGAATGGCGAAAGGAGGCGAACCCAGCAGACCCACGCCCCGCCGTGTCTCTCCGTCGACAGGCACCATGACCTTCGTGGCCAGCAGGCAGTCGTCGCCGATGCGGGCCTGTGCCGGATAGGCGATGCGGTTGCCGAGGAAACTGTCCGCTCCGATCGAGGCGCGGCGAAGACGGAAGGAGGTGTGGGAGAAGTCGGCGTTGATGACCGACAGGCCGTCGGCGACCATCGTGTTGCTGCCCACCGAGGTGAAGAACGGACTGTCGTGCTTGAGTTCCGTGCCGAAGTTCGAGCCGGTCTGCGTGACGTGGAACAGGTCGTAGCCGAGGTAGCGCAGGTAGTGAACGATCGCGGAGCTGTCCCCGAATATCGTGGTGAAGAACTTCCGGTTGGTCAGGGTCGCGATCGCCCGCTGCAGACCGTAGTGGAAGCCGTAGAGCGGGTAGACCGTGTCCGGCTCGAGCGCCTTGTCGAGCAGACGCGGCACCACGCCCTGCAGGGCGAGCCCGGCCAGGGCGGCGCCGAAGAACAGCATGAAGGAGGTGGCCAGCGCGCTCAGGCACAGCGCCGAGCCGGCGTGCGGCCATGACCCGGCATCCAGGGGCGCCTTCAGCTGCGGTACCGCGGCGACCAGCAGGGCCGTGCCGCCCGCGGCCAGGGGCAGATACACCAGCAGCAGGGCCAGCAGCTGCCCCAGGGCGTAGCGGACCTTCCGTGCGGTGGAGCGGTCGGCGGCGTGCGCACTGCGGAAGTCGGTGCCGGTGGGCTCGGCCGGTGAACCGTGCCGGCGCTCCCCGGCGGGTACGGCCTGCCCGGCGTGCAGGGACGAGGCATGGGCGAGCTGGGACCCGTCGCCCATGGAGGTGTTGATGTCCAGGACCGCCTGTTCACCGACGACGACGTCCCTGCCGAGCGTGACCGGGCCCATCTGGATGAGGCCGGCATGGGCGCGGTAGCAGGAGAACAGGGCGTCCTTGCGGATGACCGTGCCGTCTTTGACGGTGAGCAGATCCGTGCACACGGGAATGTGCGTGGAGAAGATCGCGACATCGCGGCCGATCTTCGCGCCCAGCGCCCGCAGATACGGCACGAACAGCGGCGACGCCGCGAACAGGCGGGCAGGGCTGGTCAGGATCAGGGTTTTGACGATCCACCAGCGCAGATAGGTCAGGCTCCACACGGGGAACTGACGGGGCGTGAAGCGGCCGATGAGCGTCCACTTGGCCAGGATCGGCACCGCGCACAGGCCGATGAACGCGGCGCCGCCGGCCAGCACGGAACGCAGGTAGCGGTCGGCGAGGGCGGAGCCGTCGCCGATCCATGCGTAGCCCCGTGTCGCGGCCAGCGCGGCCAGGTAGCAGTAGCCGAGGAAGAACAACAGCTGCAGCACTCCGCACAGCATGTACTGACGCGTGCCGGCCCGCACGGCCATCCCGTTGGAGGTCTGCGCGGTGTTCGCGGCCGGCGCCGGGGCGGGGGCGGACGGCTGGTGGGGCATGGAGAGGGGTGTGGGGGGCGCCGTGGGGGCCGACGCGCCGGCCGTGGGCCCGGCGGCCGCGCTGCCCGCACCGGTGGCGGCGGATACGGCCCCGGTGTCGGGCCCGGTCAGCGCGGCGGCCAGAGCCTTAAGAGTGGAATGCCGGTAGACGTCCCTCATCGACACCGGCGGCAGGTCCGCCCGCTTCCTGACCCGCGCACAGAACTGGGCCATCACCATCGAATCCGCACCCAGATCGTCGAAGAAATGACTGCCGGCCGGCACATGGTCCACGCCCAGGACACCGGCCAGCACCTCGGCCAGCAGCCGTGCGGTGCCAGCCGGCGACCCGTCGTCGGCGGCGGATGCGGGCTCTGTGCTGCCGTCGGGGCGCGTTGAGGGGCGGGACGGGCCGGCCGTCCGGGTGAGGGAGGAATTCCCTGCCATGTGAGCTGCTCCCCGATGTCGTCGGTGTGGTGGTGGGGCGGGTTTTTGTCACCCGCGAAAGCGCCAGAGCCTCATCGCGGCGGATTTCTGACGCCCGCCCCACCAGTACGCCCGGCCGGCCACGGCTTCGTCACGCCGCTGAATCTCGTGACTTGACACCGCGCATGGGCAGCGGTACACGCCGGGACAAGTCCGGGCGGAAGGCACCGAGCCGGCGCAGGCCCCTCCTCGGAATTCCGGGAATCCGCGCTGTTACGCGCGAGCCCGGCCGCTGTCAAGCCCCGAATTTTGGTGGCATGACGGATCCGGGGGTGAGCCCGCGTACTGGTGGAGACGGTTCACCCACAGATCGGAGGCGACCGTGCCGGTCATATCCGCCCCTCAGGAATTCAACGAGAACGACCTCTACATCGACCTGGAGGCGATCACCGGGCACCAGTTGTTCCTCAAATGCGAAGGCTTCAACTTCGCCGGCTCGATCAAGCTCAAGGCCGCCGCCGCCATGGTCGAGGCCGCCGAACGCGACGGCCTGCTCACCGACGACTCGATCCTCCTCGAGTCCTCCTCCGGCAACCTCGGGGTGGCCCTGAGCATGATCGCGGCCAGCAAGGGCTACGGGTTCGTGTGCGTGACCGACACCCGCTGCAACCTGCCCACCCGGCTGCTCATGGAAGCCCTCGGCAGCCAGGTCCACGTCGTCACCGAGCCCGCCCGGCAGGGCGGCCTGCTCGGCGCGCGCATCGAACACGTCCGCGCCCTGTGCGCCTCGGACGACCGGTACGTGTGGCTCAACCAGTACACCAACCCCAACAACCGCATGGCCCACTACCGCACCACCGCCCCGGCCATCGCCCGCGCCTTCCCCGACCTCGACGTTCTCTTCGTCGGGGCCGGCACCACGGGCACGCTCATGGGCTGCGCGCGCTACTTCCGCGAGTGGCACCGTCCGGTGCACATCGTCGCCATCGACACCGAGGGCTCGCTCACCTTCCAGGACACTCCGGGCCGGCGCATGATCCCCGGCCTGGGCACGAGCGTGCGCCCCCGGCTGCTGGACGACTCCTACGTGGACGAGGTGATACACGTCAGCGAGGCCGACACCATCCGCACCTGCCACCAGCTCGCCCGCCGCGGCTTCCTCTTCGGCGGCTCCACCGGCACGGTCGTCAGCGGCGCCACCCGCTGGCTCGCCCGGCAGCCGGCGGGTGGCCGGCGGCCGAGAGCCGTGACCATCGCCCCCGACCTCGGCGAGCGCTACCTGGAGACCGTCTACCACACCAACTGGGTGGCGGACCTCTACGGCGAGGACGTACTCGAAGACACCGCCGCCCCCACCCCCGCAGGGGGCGGCGGACCCACCGCGGCCGGACCGTAGCGGTGATTGCCTGCTGTCCCTCGCCCTTCACCGGCGAGGGACAGCAGGCAGACGCCGGACAGCCGCCTACCGCCGGCGGCAGCGCCGCTGAGCGGCCGGTGCGGCAGTCACGCAGGTGACACGGCGCACACGGTGCGCGCCGGCCCGCCCGGCCGTGCCGACAGGCCCGCCCCGGCCCGCGGCCCGCCCCCGGCCGCCGTCGTCACCCGCGGCCCGCCCCCGGCCGCCGTCGTCACCGGCGCCCGCGGCCCTCGGGCACGGCACCCGGGCGCCGGATCGCGACCGCGGCGGCGTATCCGTCGTCCACGGCCACGTCCCTGACCGTCCAGCCCCGCACAGCGGCCGGTGCGCTCCCACGGGCCCCCAGGTAGTCCAGTGACATGGCGCGGCCCAGCCCCGTGCCCAGCCCCTTCAGATAGGCCTCCTTGCGCGCCCAGACCCGGGCGAACGCTGCCGGCCTGTCCACCGCCCGCACCTCGCTCAACTCGGCGCTCTCCCGCGGATGCAGAAAGGCCCCGACCTCGTCGGCCACCTCCGGGGCGGGGACCGCCTCGACGTCCACACCCACCGGCGTCGCCGCGAAGGCCAGCAGACACAGCCCCCCGCTGTGGGACAGCGAGAAATGCACGGGATCGCCGCGCACCACCGGGCGCCCGTGCGGCCCCCCGCACTGCGGGCACGGCAGCCGCTCCAGCACGACGTCGGCGGGCGGTACGCCGAGGTAGGCGCCCAGCAGCAGGCGCATGGCCACGTGCCCGCTCAGATACGTGTCCCTGTCCCGGTCCTGCCTCAGCGCCGCCGCACGCTGCGTCTCGGTCCCCTCCAGCACCGAAGCGGCCAGACGTGCCGCCACCGGCCCGAAGACCTGCGCCCGCACCAGCCACAACCCGGGCCGCCCCGCCGTCCCCGGCACCGGCAGCTCCCATCCCTCCGCCCGCAGCTCCGTCGGGCGCCACAGCCCACCAGCCATCACACCGGCAGGATACGAACCACCACCCCTGCACGCCCGGTGCAGCCGCCGTCGGCCCGCACCGGCCTCCGGCCGGGCCGGCGCCGGCATCGCCTCCCGCACCACTGCCCAGCCCGCGTCCGTCATGTCCGGCGGATACACCGGCACCCCCTTGCGACCCTGTCCTCATGCATCCACCCGGCGGCGATCACCCGGCCGAGGACCGTGCCCGGCCAGAACCACCCTCATGTCAAAGGCGCCCTCATGGCAGAGGCGCCCTCGTGGCAGAGGCGCCCTCATGATCGACGGAGATGGCCTCTCAAACCGTTCCGCCCTTCCTGTGACACGCCTGTGACAGGCGGCGGACACGGCCATGACGTCCGACAAGCAAAGTGGAGGAATAAGGGCAAATCGCCCTAAACGGCCAGATCCCTCGCCGGAGGACAGCACCATGAGCGCCACCCTCGCCACTGCGCACACCGAAGCCCCCGCCCCCGCGCTGGCTCCGCGCGAGCGCGAGACGCTCCGGCACATCGCCGCCGGCCGCACCTACCTGCAGACCGCCCGCCACATGGGCCTGTCCACCCACACCGTGGACGCCTACCTGCGCCGTATCCGGGCCAAGCTCAACATCACCAACACCGCCGAACTGACCCGTACGGCCATCGCCCTGGGCCTGTGACCCGGGGGGGCCGCGGCCGGCCCCCCGGCGGCGCGCGCAGGCCGGCGGCGGTGGAGGGCCGGCGAGTCCGCGGACCGGACGCCGGCGTCGCCGCCGCCTTTGCGGTCAGAAGCCGCCGTCCTTTCGATCCCGCGTGATGCGATCGACAAGGACGGCAGCTTTTTCATGTGCAGGGCTTTGTATGCGCATGGTCCGCCAGGCGTGAAGTGGCTCGCTCCGCCGGCCACGCCCCCGGCGTGCGGCACGGCGGCGCGCGCGTGATTGCCCAGAGCGCGCACTGCGCCCGGCCTTCTCGAGCGCCGCCCGTCCGGGGCGTTCAGCTGCCCGGGCGCGTGTAGGTGAGGAACACCGCGCCGCTCTTGAGCACGGCATGGTCGGCGAGTGTCCAGGTGCGCGGGTCGAAGGCGGCCTTGCGGGAGAACAGCGGGATCCCGTCGCCGATGGTCAGCGGGCCGGCCTTGAGGATGAGCGTGTCGATCTCGGCGTACAGGGAGCCCGCGAGTTCGGCGCCGCCCAGCAGCCAGATGTCCTTGCCGTGCTGCTGCCTGAGCTCGCGCACGCTCGCCACCGGATCGTCGGCGAGGAGTTCGACGGCCGGGTCCGGGCTCTGGGTCAGGGTCCGGAAGAACACCAGGTGCCGCAGGTGGGGGCAGGCGTCGGTGATGCCGGCCGCGAGAGCGATCTCGTAGCTGCGCCGCCCCTCCAGCACGGTGTCGAAGTGCGTGCCCTGCGCCGTGACGGACAGGGCCTGCCGGGCCTGGACGGGCAGCGTCTCGGGGATACTGGGCCACCAGGTGCTGTATGCAGTCCTCCGGTACGGGCCAAAAACCGTTGGGGCCGGCGGGGTCCGCGCCGTCGGGGCCCGCGATGAAGCCGTCGAGGGTGGTGGCGATGTAGTGGACGAGTCTGCGCATGCAAGGTCCCTTCCGTCGGGTCGTGCCGGCGGGCCGTACCCCGGCACCGCCCGACGGCGGGCCGGGGTACGAGGCCGCTTAAGTGATCACGGCACCCGTCCGGCCGGCGCGCGCACCGTACCCTCGGATCGCCTGGAACAGGCGCCCGCGCCGGGGTGCGGCTGTGGCCCGGACCGGCCGGCACACGCTGTTGCACTGATGTGGAGGGCCGCCTGTCCCCGCGGTCGTGGTCATCACCCGCGCGATCGCGCCGGGACCTGCCGCACCGGTGCGGCAGGAGCCGGGCGGCGGCCCCCCGAGGCGCCGCAACGGCACTGGCCGCGCCTCCCCCTTGCGGAAAGAGGGGGGCGCGGCCAGTGCCGTTGCGGGAGGGTGGGTCAGGACGGCGGCGGTGGCAGCGAGGGCGGTGCACTGAACCGGGAGCGCAGTGCCGGGCCGGGCTGTCCGGGTGGGAAGCCCGGGGCGGGTGCGGCCGCCGCGGGCAGCGGGTGATGTGCGCACGGGTGAGTGCTCATCGGGTTTCTCCTTCCGGGCTGCGGGGTTGTGCGGCCCGGCACACGGATCGGTGGGTTTTCACCGTGCGCCGGGCCGGCCGCATCGCGGGGGTGAGGAATCACGGCCCGGCAGGTGTCGTGGCCCTCCCGGTGGCGCCGCCGGCGCCGAGGACCCTCTCCCCGCGCCGCAGGGCCAGATACCTGCGCACTGCCCTGTCGGCCTCCCGTCGTACCCGGCGCAGTACTGGGACCTGGGTGGCCCTGTGCAGCTGGTAGCGCCACGGCGCCTGGGCCCCCTGCCGTACGGACATCGCGTAGGCGAAGTCCACCGGGTTCTGCCGGAGGTGGTGGTCGAGGTGCTCGAACCAGGCCATGCTGGTGCGGGCCGCGGCCTGCACGGGATGGAGCGCGGCCCGGCGGCGCTTGTCGTAGGCGGCCAGGGCGGCGGGCAGCTCGGTCTGCGTGTACAGGCTGTGCGCGAGCTCGATCGCGTCCAGCAGCGCCAGCCGGGTACCCGAGCCCAGGGTGTAGTGGGTGGTGTGGGCGGCGTCCCCCAGCAGCACCACATTGTCGTGGTACCAGGCGGCGTTGCGTACCTCGGTGAAGTGCTGCCAGCGTGCCGGTTCCCCGCGGGACTGGCCGAGCAGCGCGTGGCCGTCCAGGGCGGAGGCGAAGATCTGTTCCAGCAGCCGCACGCCGTCGGCGGTGTCGAGCGTGTCGAGTCCCAGCCCCCGCCAGGTCTTGGGGGAGCATTCGACGACGCAGGTGCTCATGTCCGTGCTCGAGGGATAGGCGTAGAACCAGATCCACCCGGCCGGGGTCTGTTCGAAGGCGAAGGTGAAGCGGGGGAACACCTTGTCGGTGCCCAGCCATATGTAGGGGTTGCGGCCGGTCTTCAGACGGGTGCCGAAGTGGTCGCCGTGCAGCTGGCGCACCCGGCTGCCCGCCCCGTCACAGGCGACGATCAGGTCGGCGTCGGCGAGTTCGGCCAGGTCGTCGACCTTGCGGCGGTACTGGACGTCCACCCCCAGCTCGATCGCGCGCCGGGCGAGGATGTCCAGCAGGGCGGCGCGGGCGATGCTGTAGCCGTAGTGGCCCAGATACGCGCTCTGTTCCCCGCGGCGGACCTCCTGGTCCTGCCACAGCGCCGAGGCCTCACGCACCGCCTGGGCACTGTCGGGGTCGTTGCGGTAGAGCTGGTCGAGCAGGTCGTCCCCGTATCCCACGCCCCAGCCGTAGGTGGCCCCCGGCGGGTCGCGTTCGATGACGGTGATGTCGAGGCCGGCATCACGGCGCTTGGCCGCGATCGCGAAGTACAACGCGCCCGGTCCGCCGCCCACACACACGATCTTCGTGGCGGGCCCCGTTCCGGCCGCGCGGCCGGGCGGCCTCATCACGGCTCCGGCGTCCTGGTGCGCGGTCGGTGTCGGGGTGGGGCCGTCCAGCGGCGCAAGGACGGCCCCGTCCGGGGCCCCCTGCCGGGCGGGTCCATGGAGCAGTGGTCGCATGGTTGCTCTTTTCCTGGGCTGGGTCTCTGAGTCGACTCGACGGGTCAGGTACTGGTGCCTGTGGGTCGGTGCGCGCCCGTGGGCGCAGAAGGGTGCCGGGCCTGTGCCCGGCCCCCGGGTGCGCGGGCACGGCGAGCCCACCCCTGGGGTGTGTGCGCCGCACCCGCGTCCGGGCCCCGGCCGGCCGAGCGGGGGCGCGCGGCGGCCGGGGTCAGGGCCGCCTCGCTGCCGTCCGCCCCCGGGACGGCTAATAGCCCCAGCCGTCGGAGCCGCCCCAGCTGCTCGAGCTGCCCCAGGTGCTCGAGCTGCCCCAGCTGCTGGAACTGCCCCAGCTACTGGAACCACCCCAGCCACCCCAACCGCCCCAACCGCCCCAGCCACCCCAGCCGCTGGAGCCACCCCAGCTGCTCGAGCTGCCCCAGCTACTGGAACTGCCCCAACTGTCGGAGCTGCCCCAATGGTCACTGTCGCCGCCCCAGCTGCTGGCACTCGCCACGGCGGCGGTGGCGTGCGTCGTGACGGGTGCGGCCTGGGCCGCGGCACCGCCACCCAGAAGCGCACCTCCAGCGGTCACGGTGATGGCGGCGACCTTGGCGATCTTCTTGCTCATTCCAAACATGCTCTGTCCCTTCGATGGATGCCTCACTCGCTCCCCGATGAGGCCGTGATTCGAGTAAGCCCGATCGGGACATGCAGCGTCACGCCACTGAATACCGTGACTTGACACCCACAAACGATCTTGATAAAAGCCCGCCTTCCACCCGGACCGGCCCTGCCGCCCCAGGGGCCGGCCTCCCAAGACACCGGCCCCGGAGACCGGCCGGACAGCCGCCGCACCCCCGCCCTCCAAGACACACCGACACCGCCCGGCGGTGAACGCCTCCTCCGCCGGCACCCCCAGCGCTCCAGGCTCCCGGCACCGCGGACGTCCCCGCACACCACGCGCCCACCAGCCCCGCACAGGCCCCCGCACGGCGAAACGGCCACCGGGAACACGCACGGAACAACAGCCACCACGACACGAACCGAACAGAACACCGGGGGCATGGAACTGACGCTCCGCCCG